>QKHC01000038.1 GCA_003251175.1 Gemmatimonadota bacterium | reverse complement strand
GCGAACAGCCGCTCGCGCCACATCGCCATCCCCGGGCGGTCGGTGGCGATGAGGGTCTCGCGTCCCAGAAAGAAGGTCGCCGCCTCAACCCGGATATCGAGGCCCTTGACCCGGCAGGCGTCCAGGATCTCCCCGATGTCGGGGTCCTCCATGAACCCGTAGCGGGCGACCACCGACGAGAACCCCTTCCCGAGTCGCCGCACCGTGATGCGCTCGCCGGGCGCCACATGCGGGACCTCCTCGGTGAGGACGGTCAGGAAGATCACCTTCTCGTGCAGCACTTTGTTGTGCGCCAGGTTGTGAACCAGCGCGGGCGGGGTGCCGTCGGGCGTCCCGTACATGAAGATGGCGGTCCCGGGGACGCGGATCGGCGGCTCGGCCGCCAGGTCGGCCATCAGCAGCTTCAGCGGCACCGACTTCTCCTGCATCCGCCGCGAGAGAATCGCCCGCCCCCGATTCCAGGTCGTCATGAGCAGGAACAGCACCGCCCCCACCACCAGCGGGAACCACCCCCCCTGGGGGATCTTCAGGGCGTTGGCACCGAGGAACGCCAGCTCTACCACCAGGAACGCGCCGCACAGCAGCATCGCCGGGAACAGGGACCAGCGCCACACTTCCCGGGTCAGCAGGAACAGCAGCAGCGTGGTCAGCACCATCTCGCCCGATACGGCCACTCCGTAGGCGGCGGCGAGGTTGCTGGAGGTGCGGAATCCCACCACCAGAGCGATCGTGACGACCATCAGGGCGCGATTGATCTCGGGCAGGTAGATCTGACCCATCTCGCGCGAGGACGTGTGCTCGATCTGCATGCGGGGGCAATACCCGAGGAGCATCGCTTGACGCGTGAGGGAAAAGGCTCCCGAGATGACAGCCTGCGAGGCGATGATGGCTGCCGCAGCCGCCAGGACTACCAGCGGAAGCAGCCCCCACGCCGGCGCCATCCGGAAGAACGGCGCGACCGCACTCGCCGGGTCGGCGAGCAGCAGCGCTCCCTGCCCGAAGTAGTTGATGAGCAGGCCCGGCAACACCAGTGAGAACCACGCGAGGCGGATGGGGCGCAGCCCAAAGTGCCCCATGTCGGCGTACAGTGCCTCGCCGCCGGTGACGACCAGGAACACGGCCCCCAGCACCAGGAATCCCCCGGTGCCGTGCTCGGCAAAGAACCGCACCGCATGATGAGGGCTCAAGGCTCGCAACACGGTCGGCTGGGCCATGATCTGCGCGAGTCCCAGTGCTGCCAGGGTGGCGAACCACAGCACCATCACCGGGCCGAACACCACGCCCACGCGCTGCGTTCCATGGCTCTGAAACAGAAACAGCGCGATGAGGATGGCGATCGTGACCGGGATCACCCAGTGCGCCAACGGCGGCGCGGCCACCTGCAGACCCTCGACGGCGCTGAGCACGGAGATCGCTGGCGTGATCACGCTGTCACCGTACATCAGTGACGCGCCCAGCAGCCCGAACACCACGACCGCACGGCGGGACGCGAGGGCGCGTTCCCCTCGCGCGCGCTGCAGCAGTGCCATCAGCGCCAGGATCCCGCCCTCGCCGCGGTTGTCGGCGCGCATCACGAAGGCGAGGTACTTGATCGAGATCACCACGACGAGGGACCAGAAGATCAGCGACAGCACCCCCAGCACGTTGGCCGGTGTCACCGCCATCGCGTGCTGCCCGTGAAACGCCTCCCGCAGGGCGTACAACGGGCTGGTCCCGATATCCCCGTACACCACGCCCAGCGCCGCGAGGCCCAGGGCGGCGAGGTAGCGGCCCCGTGGCCGTCCCTTCGTCGCGCCGGAACGGGGAGCGACGTCAGTGCTCATCCACGCCCGCCAGCGCGGCAGCGAGGAGCACGAGCTGTCGTGTTCCCGTGCGGGCCGTCGCGATATCCGCCCACTCACGCAGGGTGTGCTGGTCGCCGCCCCGCGCCCGGCCCACGGAAATGGCGGGCAGGCCGCGCACCACCCCGACATTGGCATCCGTCGAGCCGGACGGGATCGCAGCGGGCCCGCCATCGAACGACCAGCCGAGGTAGCGGAGCACGTCGACCGCCGTCAGCACGAGCGGGTGCGTGGCTCGTGGTGCAAGCTGGTCCGGTGTGCCACCGGCGGCGGTGCGGAGGATCCACTCGCGGCGAAACGTCACCGACTCAGCCGTCGCCGCGAGCTGGCACGCGGCAACGATCGCAGAATCGAGTCGCTCCAACAGCACCGGGTCGACTGTGCGGAGATCGACGGTGAACGCGACCTCTTCGGGAATGGCGTTCACTACGCGCCCACCGCGGATCATCCCCACATTGTACACGGCACCCACCGGCGCGGTGGAATCGGGCAGCGGGATGCGGTAGATGTCCAGAATGCAGCGTGCTGCCGCCCGCATGGGATGTGGCTTGCCGCGTGAGGTGTTGGTGTGAGAGCCCGGGCCGGTGAATTGCATCCGCGACCAATAGATCCCGAGCGCCCCATAGTGCACCGGGCCCAGCGCTCCGTCCACGGCAACCAGCAGGTCCGCGGCCTGGTGATCCAGCCAATACGTCATGCCGCGCAGGCCCAGCTCTTCCTGCACCGTCCATAGCAGAACTACCTCGCCCCGCGTCCGCAGGCCCGCGGCCCGCCAGGCGCGTGCCAGCGCCAGGAGGTTGGCCACCGCGGCCGTGTTGTCGAACACCCCGGGGGCGTGGAGTGTGCTGTCGGTGCGCTGCACCGTCAGGTCCGTGCCCAGCGGGTGGACCGTATCGAGGTGCGCGGCCAGCAGCAGCCGCGGTCCGTCATCCGTGCCCGGCAGGACCGTCCACAGGTTGCCGATCGAATCCACCTCGACAGTCAAGCCCAGCGCGGCGAGCTGAGTGCGGACGTAGGCCGCACGCTGGCCCTCCGCGCCCGACGGAGCCGGCATCTCGGTGAGACGGATCCACTCTGCGACCTGCTGTTCGAAATGCGCGTCGACGAACGCGAGCGCGGCGCGGACCGACGGATGGGCCGCCAACGCCGGATCGAACTGCGAGCCCGCCGTCGTCTGTGCTGCCACCGGAGACATCCCCAGCGCGGCTGCGAGCAGCCAGGTACTGGAAGCGCGATCGACCACGGTGTGCCCCCCATGCGAGCTTTGCCGTGCCCCGGAGCGTGAAACAGGTGGGTGCCACCGGCCCGGCGCGGGTAGGTTAGGCGGCGTGCTGCCGACTCACAAGATGCCCGTGGGCCCCGCGACGCTGCGGGCGGCCGCGCTTGCCGAGCTCCGCGCCGCGGTGGCGGCGGCACGGTGTGCCAGCTACGTGGCCGGGCTCGCGGCCGGGGACTTCACCGTGCGGGAGATCCTGCTCATCGCGCTTCAGGAGATGGATCGCGCGGAACGGGCACTACACCGCCTGGGTGACTAGGCCGAACCCCCCCCGCCGGGCGGTGGCGGGGACGCTTCATCTGCCGACGGGCGCGGCGTCCACGCACGCAGGTGGGGCAGATCGCTTTCGCGTTCGTGCGCCTTGTGAAACGGCAGGCGCTCCGGTCGGACGGGCAACAGGTGTGCGATGGAGTTGGCGTAGTACTCCAGCAGCGGACGCCCCCGAGGGAGCACGACGACGCTGTCGCGCTCCGCCACCACCAGCCGGCGCAGTCGCAGCATCCGCCAGGCGCGTGCCCAGATCTCCTCGATGGGGAGGGCGCCGCGTACGACCTTCGCGTTGACATCCCGCAGCCGGTCGCGAAGCACATCCAGCCGCTCGAGCAGCGCCCCACGGGGGATCACGGACTGGCCGAACGACAGCAGCGCGGCCGCGGCGAGCGGCACCGGCGTCACCGGGATGATCGCGCCAATCCGCGTCATCAACTGCTCCACCAGCTCCGCCATGACGGGGAGGCGCCGCTCCCTCGGCCAGGTGAGGACGTCGGGCGGCACGGTCCGCAGCCACTCCCGCAGCGACAGTGGCGTGCCGAAGTTCACCGCCACGCGTCCGTAGCGCCGCAGCCTTCCCGTGAGCAGTCGCCAGGTGTTCCCGAGCATGTAGGAGCCGACCGTGGACAGCTGCGCCAGTCGTCCCGGCCGGTCGGCGGGATCGAGCAGCTCGCGGATGAGCGAGCGATCCTCGAGCACCCGGTCATAGTTGATCGCTACAGGCACGAACCAGATGTCCCGATCGAAGGCGGGGTCGAGCACGGTGCGACAGAGGTAATCGAGCAGCCCCAGCTTCGGCGGCCGCAGCCGGCCGTCGCGGGTCAGGCCCCCTTCGGGGAAGATCCCCTGGGTCACGCCATTGCCGGTAATGAGCTGCACATAGCGCTCCAGCACGGTGTGATAGAGCGGCTCACGGAACCGACGGCGTATGAAGTAGGAGCCGAAGCTCTTGAAGACGTACTCGAGCGGCCAGGCGCGCGCCCACTCGCCCACCGCGTAGCTCACATGCACGCCGTAGGCGAGCACGTAAGCGACGACGACGTAGTCGGCGTTGGAGCGGTGATTCATCAGGTACACGACCACGTCGCGCTTGGGGATGCGCGACAGCGCGGCGTCGTCCTGATGATCCACCGACACCTTGTAGAGCAGGTTCACGAGGACCTTGGCGAGGTTGTAGCCGACCTTGTAGTACGACAGGATGTTGAAGTGGGGAACGATCTCATCGAGATACGTTTCGACCTGCCGCCACACGGCGGCTTCGGGCGCCCCGGTCTCGGCGGCATGACGGCGCACCGCGACGGCGATGGTGGCGTCGTTCCGCAACGCCTGCTTGGTGAGACGCGGCTGCTGAAGCTGGTAGCGGGATACGCGGGTGCGAAATGCATGCAGCGTCCGCCGAGCGGTCCGGCTGGCCCACGTGGTCACGCCGGGGGGGACTCCTCCCGCTTGAGCCGCGCGTACCCCATGCCCTTGAGCCGGCCGCTTCCCCATCGGTGGATGGGTCGCGAAGACGTTGGCGAACCACCCCTCGCGGTTGTCGAGCCGTCGCCCCAGGGGGTCGGCAATGCAGAGGTGCGCCGCACCACGCTTGATGGCGCGCGTCGGGGCGTCAGCGTGCTCGATTTTGGCGAGCGCCGACGCGAGTGCCAGCGGGTTGCGGGTGAATTGCGCGCTCAGCGCGTCGGCTAGGTACTCACGCTTGCGACTCACCCCCATCGCCAGCAGCTGTGTAATGATCGGCGCCAGCATCCACGAAATCAGCCACACGGCCAGCAGCACGAGAAACAGTCCGCCGCCGCCGCCGCCCTTCCGCCCGCCGCCGCGGGACCCGCGACCCATCCGCACCCCGCCGCGGAACATCATGTGCGACACCCCATCTGCGATCAACGCCACGGCCCCGACGAGTGCGGCCAGGGTGGTCATCAGGCGCGTGTCGTAGCTCTTGATGTGGCCGAGCTCGTGTCCGACGACCGCCTGCAGCTCGTCGCGATTGAGGGACGCGAGCAACCCCTCGGTCACCGCGACATTCGCGTGCTGGGGGTCGTTCCCGGTGGCGAAGGCGTTCGGGTCGGCATCGGGCACGATCCAGACGCGGGGGCGCGGCAGCGCGGCAGCGATCGCCATCTCGTCGACGACGTTGGCCAGCTGCCGCTCCCCGTCCGTGACCGGTCGCACCAGCTCCCGTGCTCCGGTTGCCCACAGCACCTTCTGCGGGCCCGTCCGGTACGCATACACGGCCAGGCCCACGCCGATGCCGGTGAGGGTGAGACCGATCCACGGGAAGGCGTGGTGGTAGGCGCGAGGGTCGGCGGAGGCCGTCAGTCCGGCCACGATGAAATCGCCCCCGAAGCCGAGCCAAGCGAAGAAAAGCACGAAGCCAATCACCAGCCACGTCGTGCGCCGGCGATTGGCTTCCTGCTGCTGGAACAGGTTGAGCGAGGTTTCGTCGCTCACGCCTTCGGCTTCATGGACAGGTCGACTTGCGGTACCGCGCGCTCGGCCTGATCCTCGATCTCCCACAGCTCGGCCGGGGTCGCCTTCGCCAGTCCCGCCACCAGATTGGTCGGGAACTGCTGCTGCTTGGTGTTGTACTGCGTCGCCGTATCGTTGTACATCTGTCGCGCGAACCCGACCCGATTCTCGGTCGAGGCGAGCTCCTCCTGGAGCTGGCCGATGTTCGCCGTCGCCTTGAGCTGAGGGTACCGCTCCACCACCACGTTGAGACGCGAGAGGGCGGCACCAAGCTGGGCCTCCGCGGCCGCCAACGCCTTGACCCCCGCTCCCGGTGTCGCGTCCGCTTGGATCTTGACCGCCTGATTGCGCGCCTGAATCACCGCCTCCAGGGTCTCCCGCTCGAAGTCCATCGCTCCCTTGACGGCGTTCACCAGATTTGGGATGAGATCGTGCCGTCGCTTGAGTTGGACGTCGATCTGCTTGAACGCGTTGAAGGTCTGATTCTTCAGCGCGATGAGTCCGTTGTAGGCCGTGATGACCCAGAACACGATCACGGCCGCGACGATCAGCAGGAACCAACCGGACATGGCGTCTCCCGGGAAGATGTGGGGTCCCGCAGGACGGAAGTTGCCCCTAGGTCGGTGCCGTGGGCAAGAGTTTGGTCAATGCCTGACGCACCGCCTCGGCGACGTCCGCTTCGAGGGGCCCGACCCGCGACAGAGGATGGTCCGCGTCCACATGCAGCTCGAGCCCGCGCGCGACTGGAATGCGACGCCACGTGGTGGGAAGGTGCCCCTCCTTCGCGGCCTCGCGCACGATCCAGCCCGACAGCGCGCGCCCCGACCTCCCCCGCGGCAGCCCCGACGCGCCCCGCAGTGCCAGCTGATCGGGTGCCGGGAGCCCGGACAGCGCCTGCGCGGCTCGTCGTTCCAGCACATCACCCGTCAGGTCCCGCATCTCGGCCACGATGGCGTCGAGGGTTGCCCCCTCCATCTGACGCACCTTGATGCACAACAATTGAAGAAAATGGCGATACGAATAGGTCGCCGCCGTTCCACGGCCGTCGGGCGGGCTCACCAACCCGCGGCTGACGTAGAAGCGAATCGTCCGCTCGGACGGGCGCGCTCGCGCCGCGGCGTTGATGGGGGTCACGCTTGACGCTTCGAGCACCGCGCCCACCAGCATCGAGAGATCGCGCAGGTTCCACGGCGCGAGACTGCGGTAGGCACGCAGCGTCTGCAGGGGGTCGGGGGTCGTCGCGGTCATCGGCTCGGCGCCACTGGGGCCCCTCAGGATGGCAGTGCCGCCGGTGACGCGCAAGTGTCGCGACATTCGAACTCCGGGCGCGGGAATCGGATGACAACGTCCGACACCAGGGACCGCATTCTGCATCATGCGCGGCGCCAGCCTCCTCGAAACAGCCATGGCCCTCGCGGTCGCCGGGGTCCTCCTCGCGCTGGTGGGGCCGCGGCTGCGCCCTGCCCTCGACGGCATCGCCGCCGACGCCGCCGCGCGCGAGATCACCACCGCCCTGGCGGTGACGCGTCACGCGGCGATCCACCGCGGACGCCGGGCCCGGCTGCGGATCGCCCCGGATTCCCTTCGTCTGGAAGCGTGGGACGGCGTCGCATGGGTACCGTTTGCCACCTGGCCCGGTCCCGCGGCCCGCCACGTTGACGTGGAGGTCTCCAATGCCGTAATCACCTACGGGCCCAACGGTATCGGGTGGGGGACCGCCAACAGCACCGTGCGACTCCGTCGCGGGTCGCAGATCGAAACAATCACCACGTCGCGCATCGGTCGCGTGAGGCGCTGGTAGGTGCAACCATTCACCGCTGTCGAGCGTCTATAGGATCAGTGGAGGGGATTGAGGGGCGAGGCGTCGCTGCACTGAAACCCGGCAGCACCAGTTCGCGTAGAACTGGGGAGCTGCATGCAGGAGATAGATTCGTCGCGGCCGGAGTGTGACGGCCACTCCGCCCGACAACCAGCCCGGGTGCCGAAAGGCCCCGGGTTTGGTCTTTTCAGGAAGGAACAAGCCCACCTGGCGATGCGACGCCGGTCACCCGGGCCCCCGTGGCGCGGGTCACGGCGCGCCCCGCCAAGCGTCCACCACCCGACGGAGGCTGTCCTCCAGCGGGAGTGGATCCACCCCTAACACGTCCCGGGCTGCGTTTGCCGGTGTTGCGCTACCCTCGATCAGCATCTGCAGCTGATCGCTGGTGATCGGCGCTAGCGCCGGGGGCAGCGCGTCACCGCACCGAGCCACCAGCCGCACCACACCCAGCGGTACCGGCACGAGCGGACGAGGCCGGCCAATCGCCGCGCCGATCGCCCGCACGAAATCTGCGTACGTCACGACGTCGGGTCCCCCGATCTCGTAGGTGCCCGGTGACACCGCACCCTCGCCGGCGCGCACGAACGCTGTCGCGACGTCCCCGATCCAGATCGGTTGCATCGAGAACTCCCCGTCGCCGATCATCGGGACGGCCGGGAGCAGGCGATGCAGCCGGGCGAGCAGCGTGAGCGGGACGCTCTCCGGCCCCACGATGATCGCCGGTCGCAGGATCACGCAGGGGGGGCCGGCGGTGCGGACGGCCGCCTCGCCTGCGGCTTTGCTGCGGTGATACGGGGTGGCGGCCGGATCGGACCGCGCGCCCGCCGCGCTCATGTGGACGAAGCGCGCCACCCCCGCTGCCCGCGCCGCCTCGGCCAGGTGCCGGGACCCGTCCACGTGAATCGCGGTGAAGGTGCCGCGGCCGGATTCGGCGATGATCCCCACGAGGTGAACCACCGCCTGCGAGCCGGCAACCAGGCGCTTCAGGGCCGGGGGGTCGGACAGGGCGCCGGGAACGATCTCGACGTGGTCACGCGGGAACGGCAGGTGCTGCGGGCGGCGGGCCAGCACGCGGACGTGGTGGCCGCGCGCCACCAGCGCCCGCACCACGTGCCGTCCTACGAAGCCGGTTCCTCCGCTGACGGCGATGCACGTCATCGGGACGTCAGAGTTGCGGCGGCTCGAGCGCGCTGTCGCCCGGGGCGTCGTCGACGATGAAGGTCAGCGTCCGCCGGCGGGCCACCACTGCGGCGAGCACTTGATACACGGCCGGGTCGAGCGCCGCGCCCGCCAGGTCTGCCATGCGATCGAGCGCATCGACCGGCTCGAGCTTCGCCTGATAGGGTCGGCTCGTCGTCAGCGCATCGTACACTTCGGCGGCGGCAATGATGCGGGCCCCGATCGGGATCTCATCGGCGCGAAGACCGTCGGGGTACCCGGTGCCGTCCCAGCGCTCATGGTGGCTGCGGATGTCGCCGACGATGAACTGGAAGTGGGGCAGGGGGCTCAGGATCTGGAACGCCACCAGTACGTGTTGCTTGACGTGGGCGAACTCGTCCGGGGTCAGGGGCCCGTGCTTCAACAACACGGCCTCCCGCGTGCCGATCTTGCCGATGTCATGGAGCCGCGCCGCGGTGCGGATCCGATCGATGTCGTCGTCGCTCAGCGCGAGCTCGGCGGCGATGGTGGCCGCCAGGTCCGCGATCCGCGCCGAATGCCCCCGCATGTAGGGGTCCTTGGCCTCCAGCGCGTTGACCAGCGCCTCGAGGGTCGCCACGGAGATGCGTTCCAATCGGGTGCGCTCGCGCTCCAGCTCGGCGGTCCGGGCCGCCACTTCCTCCTCGACTCGCTGGTCGAGTTCCCGGCCTGCGAGGGTCGTCGCCCGGCGCTTCAGGGCGCGCTGCACCGCCCGGCTGAGGTCCGCCAGATCGACCGGTTTCGTGAGGTAGTCCATCGCGCCACGCTGCATGCACAGCGCCGCGCTGGTCGCATCGTTGACGGCGCTCAGCATGAGGACGGCGAGGTCGGGGTCGGCGGCGAGTACCTGCGGTACCAGGTCGATGCCGCTCATCCCCGGCATCCGGATATCGCAGAGCATCAGCTCGGGGCGACGCTCGCGCAGCGCGGTGAGGGCCTCCTCAGCCGACCCGGCGGCGCGCACGTCGAACCCCTGCCGGGTGAGATAGCGATGCAGCGCGTTGCGAATCGCTTCTTCGTCATCCACGACCAGTACCGACGGCTTGGTGGCGGGCTCAGTCAACGGCAGTCCTCACGCGTGCGCCGGCGCTCCGGCAGCCACGAACGTCAACTCGGGTGCGGTGGGGATGAGACCGGCGACCGCGGCGCGCGCCAGCAACTCAGTGACCGCGCGGCGTCCACGGGGACCGAAGGACACGGTGAAGTCGTTGACATACATGCCCACGAACCGGTCGGTCCGCTCCTCATCCAGCCCGCGGCTGTACCGGCGGGCGTGAGCCAGCGCCTCGGCGCGGTGTGCGAGCGCATACTCGATGCTCGCCTTCAGGTCTCCGGCGATGGCTCGCAGCAGCGAGGGTCCCAGATCGCGCCGCACGACGTTGGCCCCCAGGGGCAGGGGCAGACCCGTCTCATCGCGCCACCACGCGCCGAGGTCCATCCAGCAGACCAGCCCGCGCTCCCCGTGGGTGAGCTGGCCTTCGTGAATCAGCAGCCCCAGCTCGACCTCCCCGGACGCCACCGCTTCCTCGATCTGATCGAATGGGAGCACGACGTGGTCCACGGCGGGCTGCAGCAGCTTGAGCGCCAGAAAGGCGGTAGTCCACTCCCCGGGGACGGCGACGGTGCGACCCGCCAGCGCGCCCGGTACCGCCGCGGGCGGCGCGACGCGGCCCACCAGTCTGGGCCCGTAGCCGTCGCCGATGCTCGCGCCGTGATCCAGCAGAGCGTAGCGGTCGGCCAGATGGGCGTAGGCATGCAGCGACACCGCCGTCACTTCGAGCTCCCCGGCGAGGGCGCGGCGATTCAAGGTCTCGATGTCAGCCAGATCATGCACATAGCGGCGGTCGCCCGTATCGATCCGCCCGGCCGCGAGCGCCCAGAACATGAAGGCGTCATCTGCGTCGGGGCTGTGACCGAGGCGAATGGTGGGCACGGCCGCCGCCGTCACGACCCTTCCCCGGTCCGGCTGAGCGCCTCCTGCTTGAACGCGTCGAGGGTGTTGGCGTGAGCCTGATACTCGGGGCGTCCCCGTGCTCGCTCGCTCGCCTCGTTCCGCAGAAAATCCGCGTATGCGCGATTGGCGCGCGCAGCGTCGTTCAGCGCGTCCGCGGCACGTGCCCGGAGGAGCAGCCCGTACAGGTGGGTGGGGACGGCGGCCAGCAGGGTGTCGGCCTCAGCGGCCGCGCCGGCAGGATTCCCCACTGCGAGCTGCAGCATCCCGATGTCGTAGCGGGCGTGGTTGTCGAGCGCCGGGAGCTGGGCGTACGTCTGGATCGCCATCGGTCCGAAGAACGCCACACTGTCCTGCTTGCCTTCCTCGGACAAGCGCATCGTGCGATCGAACAGCCGCTGCGCCATCTCCTCGGTCGACATCTGGCTGATGTCCGACGCTGCGGCAGGGGCCCGCCCGACCGGCGCGATCCCCGCCGACGGACCGGGGCTGGCCGCGCCACCCCGCATCACGAGCACGGCGACGAGACCCCCGACGGCGAGTCCGGCGACAGCCCACGGCAGACCGAGCTTCCATCCGGCGCTGTGCTCCGGAGCAGATGCCGGAGCCACGACGGCCCCGCACTTGTGACAGAATCGAGCGCTCGCGGAGAGCGCGGTACCGCACGCATGACAGTTCATAGGTCAGGGAATGTAACTAGCTGGCATGATGTGTCGCGGCAGCATACTGTATCTTGCGCGGTCCCTGAAACCAGCTGCCCCACGGAGGAAGCGGTGACGCCCTCGTTTCCCGGCCAAGAGCACTCGCGTCACATGGGAGAGCTCCGACGCGGTGACGATCGGTGGGAGGTGTACCTCGAGGTCGAGGCGGACGCTGCCGCCGGTACCGTGCGGGGGCGCCTTCACTTCGTCACCAATCAGCGACACCATGAGACCGGCTGGATCTTCCTCGAGCGGGCGGAAGCGGACATCCGCGAGCGTTTCGGTGAATTTTCGGCTGTGGAACTGTGGCGCTTTCTGGAGTCCCTCGCCGAGCTCCACTGAGTGTTGCACGCCGTCACACAAATTGTGCGGAATGTGCACAAATTAGCTGTCACCCAGCCATCTTTTGCACATCGAATTGCGATTTCTGGCCGTTGTCGTGCAGTTGGCGCGAGTTTTGCTTGACACAAATGAAGACGCCGACTACCTTGGGCCATGCCAGACCTGCTGTGCGGTGAAGCAGCACCTTGGGAGCCCGGCGCGCGAGCACTGCGTCGGGCTCCCGGTGTTTTCCGCCCGACCATCACTGAACCGTCTTGCCCCGAGGAGTCGCCCGACCCATGACCGCCACGCTCGACCGCACCGCGCTGACCGATGCTGTTCCTGCCCCGGCCACCTCGCCCGCGGACGTGCTGCGGCGGGCGCGCGAGGCGGGAGTCCAGGTGGTCGATGTGCGGTTCACGGACCTTCCCGGCACCTGGCAGCACTTCTCGCTTCCGCTCGCATCCGTGAGCGAAGCGACGTTCGCCGAGGGACTGGGCTTCGACGGCTCGTCGATTCGGGGATTCCAGGCTATCAACGAGAGCGACATGCTGCTGATGCCTGATCCGACGACGGCGTTCGTGGATCCGTGTCTGCAGGTTCCGACGCTGTCGCTGACCTGCGATATCGTCGATCCCGTCAGCGGTGCGCCCTACTCGCGCGATCCCCGCTATGTGGCCCGCAAGGCCGAGATGTTTCTACGGGCGAGTGGAGTCGCCACGGCCGCGTACTTCGGACCGGAGGCGGAGTTCTACATCTTCAACTCCGTGCGGTTCGACCAGAATGCGCACGAGGCCTACTATCACATCGACTCGGAAGAAGGGATCTGGAACTCGGGAACGAACAGCGGTCCCAACCTGGGCCATCGCCCGCGTCACAAGGAAGGGTACTTTCCGGTTCCGCCGGTTGACCGCCTCCAGGACCTGCGCTCGCGCATCATGCTGGCGCTGATCGCGTCCGGCATCGAGGTGGAGGTGCAGCACCACGAAGTGGGGACGGCAGGGCAGGCGGAGATCGACATGCGCTTTTCGACGCTGACCCGCATGGCCGACCAGATCATGATGTACAAGTACATCGTCAAGAACGTCTGTCATCAGCACGGGTATACCGCGACGTTCATGCCCAAGCCCATGTTCGGCGACAACGGTTCGGGGATGCACGTGCACATGAGCCTGTGGAACGCTGACACGAACCTCTTCTTCGATGAAGCGGGGTACGCGCTGCTGTCGGAGACCGCGCGCTGGTACATCGGCGGGCTGATCCGGCACGCACCAGCTCTGCTCGCCCTCGCCGCGCCAACGACCAACAGCTACCGCCGGCTGGTCCCGGGGTTCGAGGCCCCCATCAACCTGATGTACTCGCAGCGCAACCGGTCGGCGATCTGTCGCATTCCCATGTACTCGAAATCGCCGAAGGGCAAGCGCGTGGAGTTTCGCGCGCCCGATCCTTCGAGCAATCCCTATCTCACGTTCGCTGCACTGCTCATGGCCGGGCTCGATGGCATTCGCAACCGAATCGAGCCACCCGAACCGATGGATGTGGATCTCTACGAGCTGGAGCCCGCGGAGCGCGCGCACGTCAAGAGCACGCCAGGCAGCTTGGCCGACGCGCTGCGGGCCCTCGAGGGCGACCACGCCTTCCTGCTGGAAGGCGGTGTCTTCACGCCGGACCTCATCCGGACGTGGATCGACTACAAGCGGACCCGGGAGGTCGACCCGATTGCCCTGCGGCCACATCCGCACGAGTTCTTCCTGTACTACGACTGCTGACGGTGTCGGTCGGCCCGGCGGTAGGGTGGTCGCGCCCACCCCCCTACCGCCAGGCCGCTGTGCCGCCGCAGCGCGACTATCTTTCCCCGCAACGCTCATCGGGTGACTCTCATGCGCGACAAGACCACCGGCGCCACGCGGCGCGACATTATCGATCTCGCCAAGAAACAGAACGTGGACTTCCTCCGGCTGCAGTTCACGGACATTCTCGGCGTCAACAAGAACGTCGAAGTCCCAGAGAGTCAGTTCGAGAAGGCGCTCGAGGGAGAGATCATGTTCGACGGCTCCTCGATCGAGGGGTTCGTGCGGATCGAGGAGTCGGACATGATCCTGAAGCCGGACCTGGACACGTTTCGCATCCTCCCGTACGACGATGAAGGCGGGAGGGTGGCACGGCTCATCTGCGACATCTACAGTCCCGACGGGTCGGCGTTTCCCGGCTGCACGCGTCAGGCGCTGAAACGCCAGATCGCGCGCGCGCGCGACGCCGGGTATCAAATGATGGCGGGTGTCGAGGCCGAGTTCTTCATTTTCCATCTCGATGCCGACGGGGATCCCACCACGCGCACCCACGACCAGGGGGGGTACTTCGATCTCACACCGGTCGACCGCGCCGAAGAGATTCGCCGGCTGATCATCAAGGACCTCGTCAGCATGGGCCTCGAGGTGGAGGCCGGGCATCACGAGGTGGCGCAGGGGCAGCACGAGATCGATTTCCGCTACGCTGAGGCGCTCGACACCGCCGACAACCTGGCCACCTTCCGGTTCGTCGTGCGCAACGTCGCCTTCCGACATGGGTTTCTCGCGACGTTCATGCCGAAGCCCATCTTCGGGCAAAACGGCTCCGGGATGCACACGCATCAATCCCTGTTCGCCGACAACAAGAACGCGTTCTACGATCCGCAGGGGCAGTGGGAGCTGTCCACGGTGGCGTTGAGCTACATCGCGGGACTGTTGAACCACGCACGGGGCTTCTGCGCCGTGACCAATCCGCTGGTCAACAGCTACAAGCGGCTCGTGCCGGGGTACGAAGCGCCGGTGAACGTCGCCTGGTCGATGCGCAATCGGTCGCCCCTGGTCCGCATCCCCGATCGGCGGGGCACCGGCACGCGCTGCGAGCTGCGTATGCCTGACCCCTCGGCCAACCCCTATCTCGGCCTGGCGGTGCAGCTCGCGGCTGGGTTCGACGGTGTCCAGCGCAAGCTGGTGCCACCCGATCCCGTCAACAAGAACATCTTCGAGATGAGCTATCGTGAGCGGCGCAAGTTCCGGATCGATGAGCTGCCGCGCGACCTGCACGAAGCGCTCGACTGCCTGGGCAAGGACACGGTGGTGCGCGAGGCGCTGGGCGAGCATATCTATGAGCGGTTCGTCGAGGCGAAGCGCGAGGAGTGGCAAGACTACATCGGCAAAGTGTCCGAGTGGGAGCTACAGCGATACCTGGGGGTGTACTAGGGCGGCACGTCAGGGCTCCGGTGGTGCTCGCCGCGGCCGTCGTCGCGTGCGCCGCGTGCGACCCGTACGCGCGACCCGATGACACCCAGGGGGAGCAGCTCGCCGCGCGCTGGGAGTGGCACGGCCGATTGGCGGTCGCGACCGACAGCGCGCTCACCCTGACGCGCATCCGCATCGACTCCGGGCGGCCGGAGCGCCACGACGTGCTCCTCGTCCGCTACGACTTCGACCCGGCATACGGCGCGGGAGATGAGTACGCGCTCACGCTGGGCCTCGATCTGGGGGTCGCACGCGACCTCCCGACGGGGAAGCCGCTCGCGCTGGGCCCGCCACCGGCGCAGATTCCCGCTGTCGCCACCGTCACGTGCCTCTGCCGGCCGCTGCGCCCGGATTCGGTGCGCGGCGTTCTGACGATCCATCAACGGGGCGTGCGCCAAATCACCGCCCGCATCGACGCCAGGCTCTACTTCACCGCCTGGCACGACAGCACGGTCCATGTGGCGTATCCGCTCCGCCAGAAGCTCTACGGCGTCAAGTAGCACCGCCGTCATCCTCGCGGCGATTCTCGCCACCGCGGCTGGCTCGGCAGCCGCGCAGGTGATCGATACGGTCATCGTCGAAAACGCGAACATCTTCGACGAGCGGGACCGCAGCCTCGCCGCCCGCTGGGCCAACGCGCTGCACGTCACCACCAGTCCCTGGGTCGTGCGCCGCACCATTCTGCTGCGCGCGGGTGAGCCCTACGACTCCGCCCTGGTCGTCGAGAGCGCACGGGCGCTGCGGCGGCTGGGCGTCTTTCGCTTTGTGGCCATCGACACCCTGCGGGTCGAGAGCCGGCTCGCGGCGCGGGTCCGCACCGCCGACGGCTGGAGCACGCGCCCGACACTCAGCTTCGCGGTCACGAGCGGCGATGCCACCTGGGCGGTCGGTCTCCGGGAAGCCAATCTGCTCGGGACGGCGATCGGAGCGGGTGCGCGCTACCGCAGCACGCCCGATCGCGACGGGCTGGAGCTCGATTTCTTCAATCCGCACTTCCTGGCACGGCACGGGATGCTGGAGCTGCACTACGCGAACTACTCCGACGGTCGCCGACTGGAGTGGGCTGCCGGCAAGCCCTTTCGTGAGACCATCACCCCCTGGGCGCTGACGACCGATGGGCTCGACGCCCGTCAGCGTATCCTGGTGTTTCGCGGCGGCGCGCTGGACAGCACCGTCGAACGCGTGGTGACCGTGGCCGCAGTCCGCGGAGGGGTAGCGCTGACCGCCACACCGCGCGACGTGTTTCGCGTGTGGGGCTCACTGGCATGGCGGCGCGAGGACTTCCTCCCCGATACCGCGGGAGCCCGCGCGCCCTATTCGACGTTTCTCACCGCCGGTGCGGGCATGGAGGCCGTGCGCGTCCGGTTGCGCACCATCGAAGGGTTCAACTCGTACGCACGCTCGGAGGACGTCGATCTCTCTCAGGTGCTCCGTGTGGGAGTCTGGGTCGCCCCGTCGAGCGGCGGATACCCATCCGAGCGAGCCGGGGCCGGCCCCGAGGTCGCTGGCCAGCTCAGCACGGTGTGGCGCGGTGGGTTCAGCCTGCTCCGCGCCGCGGGTCGGGGCATCTGGACGAGTGCCGGCCTCGATTCGGGTCGGGTGGAAGGCGCCATCACACTTGCCAGCCAGAACCTCCCGCGGCAGACCATCATTCTCCACGGCGAAGGGGGTGCGGCCGAAGCCCCCGCCCCCGGTGGGGAATTCGACCTGTGGCTCAACGGCCGCGGCCCGCGTCTCTTCGGTGCCCACGCCTTCACTGGCACGCGGCGGTCGTGGATCGTGCTCGAGGACCGGTTCCTGGTGCAGAGCGACTGGCTGGGGCTGATCGGGGTCGGCCTGGCGCCGTTTGTGGAATGGGGGGGCGCGTGGTACGCCGACGAGACACCCCGCACCGGCGGGAACGCGGGGCTCGCCCTGCGCCTCGGGGCGAACCGATCGGTGCGCGGCAGCACCTTCGAGCTGGCGGGCGGCTGGCGCTTCGGCGTGGGCTGGGAAGACCGCCGCTGGGCGCTCACCGTCCGCACCGGCTATCGCTTCGCGGCTCCGGAGCCCTGAGCACCCACCTCCTGCCGTAGCTCCCGCTCCACACCACTGCCGTTCATGAAACCAAGCGATTATTGTACTCGTTCTATTATTGACCCAAGTACGATATTGAACTCAGTCCACCAATCAAATTATGACCACTATTGAACTTACGCGGCGTGAGCGGAAGAAGGAGGAGACCAAGGAGCGGATCTTCCAGGCGGCGATGAGTCTCTTCAAGGAGAAGGGGTTCGACGCCACCACGATTGAGGAGATCTGCACCAAGGCCGACGTCGCCAAGGGCACCTTCTTCAACTACTTCCCCCGCAAGGAATCCGCCCTGGGCTATCTCGCGGAACAGTGGCTGGGCGAGGCCGAAGACCGCGCTGCCCTCATCCTCAATGAGCCCGGTCCCTCACTCGAGAAGCTGCTCGCCATGTTCACGGGGTTCGCCGCCTTCTATGAAGGAGAGCGCTCTCTGGCGCGTCCGCTGGTTCAGGAATGGACTCGGCAGCTCTACTCCGGCGACGCGGTATGCCTGCGGTGGCAGGACCTCGGCGCGAGCGTGGTGCGGCGGTTGCAGAAGCATGGCGAGGTTCGCGCCGATGTGAGCGCGACGCGGGCGCACCAGCTGCTGGAGAGTGTGTACCACGGCACCGTCCAGCAGTGGGTCGAAGCAGCCGAGCCGCCGTATTCGCTCACGACGGAGTTGCAAGAGCGGCTGCGCGTGGTCATCGAAGGGTTGAGGCCTCGGGGCCCGGGGGGGCGGTGATGCGACTCACCCTTCTGCTCTGGCTGGGTATCGCCATGCCGCTCGCTGCGCAGGCTCGGTCGGACACCGTGCGTCTATCCCTCGAGGAAGCGGTCGCTCGAGCGCTCCAGGTCGGCGAAGAAGTCCGAATGGCCCGCGCCGGCGTCAGCGACGCGAGCGGGCAGGTGCGCGAGGCGACGGCGGCGGCACTGCCGGAGGTTCGCGGATCGGTCGTCTACACGCGGCAATTTGCGTCGATCTTCCAGGATATCGGGGCCGGGGACAGCACGTTCGGTCCGATCTTTCAGAATTCACCGTTCGGTGCGGCGAACGCCTGGACCCTCGAGGTCACCGCGCGGCAAACGCTCTTCGCAGCCGGCAAAGTCAGCGCCGGGCTGCGGGCGGCCAAGGCGTATCGCCGGGCTGCTGAGGAGCAGCTGAGCGAAACGCAGGCCGATGTGGTGTTTCGCGTGCGGCGTGCATACCTCGATGCGCTGTACGCGGCGCGGCTCGTCGATATCGCCGAAGCGGGCGCGACACAGGCCCAGGCGCACGAGGCGGAAGTGCGCCGCTTTCAGCTGGCCGGCATCCGCGCGGAATACGACCTGCTCCGCGCACAGGTGGACGCTGCCAATCAGGCGCCGGTGGTGGTCGCGGCCCACAACGGCCTCGACTTGGCACTGCTGGCGGTGAAGCGGCTCGTGAACCTGCCGGCCAGTGCGCCGCTGGTACTCACCACCACGCTTGGTGGCCCCGATGCCACGCTGCCGGTCCTCACCGCTGATTCGCTCAGTGGACCCGATCGCGCCTCGGTGCGCGCCGCCGAGGCCACCGTCCAGGTGTGGGAGCAGGCCGTGCGCGCGGCGCGCGCCGACCGATGGCCCAGTCTGTCGGTGGGCGCGACGCTGTCGCACCAGTCGTTTCCACAGGAGATCACGCCGTTCAACGCGCAGTTCCGGCGCAACTGGAGTGCCGACCTTCGCCTGTCGGTGCCACTGTTCCTCGGTTTCCGTACGGTGGGGGCGGAGGAACGGGCGCAGGCCTCGCTTGACCGCGCGCGCGCCGAGCGCGACCAGCTGCGCGAGCTCGCCGCGCTCGAAGTGGAGCGTGCAGTCGCGGAGGTCCAGCGTGCCGAAGCGCTGCTCGCCGCCCAACGACTGACGGTGCGGCAGGCGGCGCGCGCGTATCACCTCGCCAATGTGCGCTACGCCAACGGTATGGCGACGCAACTGGAAGTTTCCGACGCCCGCCTCCTGGCACAGCAGGCGGACGTGAACGAGGCCCAGTCCCTCCGCGACTACCTGGTCGGCCTGGCCGATCTGGAACGGGCGCTCGGTCGCCCCGTCGCCCTGGAACGCCGGCCGCTGGACGAGATCCTCGGGCCGCTGAGCGCGAGAGGACAGGATCAATGACACGAAATACGCTGGCGGGCGTTGTATCGATCGCGCTCACCCTCACGACGGCTGGGTGCCAGGGCGCCGAGGGAGCACCGGGCGACGACGCCGCACCGGTGCCGGTCGAGCTCGGGTCACGCGATGTGGCGGCCGCGACGCGGGCAGACCTGATTGCCGGACTGCCGGTGTCGGGCACGCTCACGCCGGCGGTCGATGTGCGCATCGCCTCCCCGATCGCGGAGGTGCTGGAGGCGGTGCTGGTGAAAGAGGGCCAGGCGGTGGTTCGCGGGCAGGTCCTCGCCCGCTTCCGCACGGCGGTGGTGCGACCCGCCGCCCTCTCGGCCGAGGCGCAGCGCCGCGTGGCGGCCGCCGACTATGAGCGCATGCAGAATCTGCTGCGCGAGGGCGCGGTGTCGGAGCGGGACGTCGAAGCGACGCTGGTGGCGTTGCGGGCAGCCGAGGCGGCCGAAGCACTCGCCCGGCAACGACTGGCCGAAGCCGCGGTGCGGGCGCCAGTGTCCGGCGTCGTGGCGCAGCGGCACGTGCAGGCGGGAGACCGCGTGAAGGACGGCGATCCGCTGTTCCGCCTCGTCAACGTCAACGAGCTGGAATTCGAAGCGAGCGTGCCCAGCCAATATGCGGCGGAGGTCCGACCGGGAGCGCTCGCGACTCTCAGTCTCAGCGGGTCTGCCGGCGCCGTGAGCGGGCGGGTGGCGCGCGTCAACGCCACCGTGGACCCGGCCACCCGGCAGCTCCAGGTGTACGTGATCGTTCCCAATCGGGACGGCCGACTGGTTGGTGGACTGTTCGCGTCCGGGCGGATCGTGCTGCGTGAGGTGCGGGGAGCAGTCGCCATCCCGCAGAGCGGCCTGCGCTCCGACGCGGGCGGCGCCTACGTACTGGCCGTTGTCGGCAACGAGCTCATGCGACGGGACGTCACCCCCGGGGTCAGCGATGATGTGGCTGGACTGGTCGAAATCGTCGCCGGTCTCAGCGAAGGCGACGTGATCGTCGTTGGCGCCGCCGAGGGGCTTGCGCCGGGTCAGTCGGTCGGGCTGCCTGGCCGGGAGAGCTGAGCGATGTTCCTGAGCGATCTGTCCATTCGGCGACCCGTGTTCGCCACCATGATGATCCTCGCGCTCGTCGTGCTGGGGATCTTCTCCTATCGCCGGCTGTCGATCGACCTCTTCCCGGACGTGGAGTTCCCGTTCCTCGTCGTGCAGACCCGGTACGCGGGCGCGAGCCCCGAGTCAGTCGAGCGCGACGTCACCAAGCCGATCGAAGAGGCGGTCAACCCCGTAGAGGGCGTCAAGAAGATCTGGTCGACCTCGACCGAGGGCTTCTCGCAGATCTTCGTGCAGTTCGAGCTGGGCACCAAGATCATGGATGCCCAGGCTGACGTCCGGGCGAAGCTCGACGCCATCCGGCTCGAGCTGCCGACGGACATCGATCCCCCGATCATCTCCAGGGCGGACCCCACCCAGCAACCGATCCTCACACTCGCGGTTGAGGGGGAGGGCTGGGCCCTGCGGGACCTCACCCGACTGGCCGACGAGGTGATCAGTCGCCGCATCCAGAACGCGCCCGGAGTCGGGACGGTGACGGTCGTGGGCGGTCTGAAGCGTGAGATCCACGTCGACTTGTTGCCGGACCGCATGGAGGCGCTGGGTGTCTCCCCGGACATGGTGGCGGCGGCCGTGGCACGCGAGAATGCGGACGTGCCGGCGGGGCGCCTCGAGCGCGGCAACGCCGAGCGCTTGGTGCGCGTCGCCGGCCGCATTCGCGATCCCCGGGAGTTCGCGAGTATCGCGGTGACCACGCGCAACGGCGTGCCGATCCGACTCGGTGAGGTTGCGCGCGTCGTCGACACGCAGGAGGAGGCGCGCGACGCGGCCTACATCAACGGGGCCCGCGCCGTGTCGCTCGAGATTCGCAAGGTCTCGGGGGCCAACACCGTCGATGTCGTGGATGGTGTGCAGCACACGGTCGCTGCCCTGCACACGGTCGCTGCCCTCAACAGATCCCTGTCTGGCGGGGTGCGCGTCACCACGGTCCAGGACAACTCGACCTGGATCCGGAACTCCGTCGAGGATGTCCAGAAGACACTGGTCGAAGGCGCGCTGCTCACGGTGTTGATCGTATTCCTGTTCCTGAACTCGTGGCGATCCACCGTGATCACCGGACTTACCCTGCCGGTGTCGGTGATCTCGGCCTTCCTCGCTATCTACGCATTCGGATTCACGATCAACACCATGACCTTGATGGCGCTCTCGCTCTCGATCGGCATTCTCATCGATGACGCGATCGTCGTGCGCGAGAACATCGTGCGACACGTCGAGCGGGGCGAAGACCACTATACCGCCGCCAAACGCGGCACCGCAGAGATCGGCTTCGCCGTCATGGCGACGACCTTCACCGTGATCGCGGTCTTCATCCCGGTCGCCTTCATGAAAGGGATCGTCGGAAAGTTCTTCTTCCCCTTCGGCATCACCGTCGCCTTCGCGGTCGCCGTGTCGCTGTTCGTGTCGTTCACGCTCGATCCGATGCTGTCCTCGTTGTGGTACGATCCGCAGGCCGAAGGTGGGGCGCCACGCGGCCCCATCGGGCGGGCGTTGCAGCGTTTCAACGACGGGTTCCACCACGTCGGCCAGCGCTATCGGCGCCTGATCGCCTGGGCGCTGGACCACCGGGGTGCCACGGTGGCCCTTGCGACCGTTGCGTTCCTCGGTGCGATGAGCCTGTTCGGTCTCGGACTGGTAGGCGGCCAGTTCATGCCGCAGTCCGATGAGGAGCAGACGGCGGTCACGATCGAGACCGCGGTGGGCTCGTCGCTCGAGTACACCGCCGCCCGGGCGATCGAGATCGCCCGCTTCCTGGGGAGCCAGCCGGAGGTGGCGCTGACCTACACGGCGATCGGTGGCGCACAGCAGAACGAGGCCGTCAATAAGGGCCAGATCTTCGTGAAGCTGACGGCGGCCCACTCGCGCGATCGTTCGCAGCAGCAATTCGAGACCGCGATGCGCCAGGCGCTGGGTCGCTTTGCGGGCGTCACGGCGCGGGTCACGCCCGTCGGTATGGGTCCCGGCGGCGCCGCCCCGATCCAGATCAACCTCAAGGGGCCGGAGCTCGCGCGCCTGCAGGAGATCTCCGACCGCGCCGCCGCCGTGGCGCGGCGGGTCCCGGGCCTGGTGGGGCTCCGCTCCTCGCTGGAAGGGCGCAAGCCCGAGGTCGTGATCGACGTGGACCGCGATCTCGCGGTCGACCTTGGGCTGTCGGTCGGCAGTATCGGGGCGGCGCTGCGCCCCGTCCTCGCCGGGCAGGAGAGCGGGGACTGGGAGGACGAGACCGGCCTGTCGCACAGCGTGGTGGTGCGACTCGCACCCCAGGCGCGTACCTCGGAAACGGACCTCGCGCGGATCCCCCTCGCCTCGTCGCGGATCGACCCAGCGACGGGCGCGCCGGTGATGGTCCCGCTGGGACAGGTGGCGCACCTGCGGGCCGGAGGCGCGCCCAGCGAGATTCGCCGGCTCGACCTGGAACGAGTGGTCCAGCTCGAGGGCAACTACGAGAACCGCCCCCTCACCGACGTGGTGGCCGACGCCCAGAAGGCGCTGGCCACCCTCGACCTCCCTGCTGGCTACCGGCTGCAATTCGGGGGTGAGCAGGAAGACTTCATTGAGACCGTGGGGTACATGCTCGAGGCCCTGACGCTCGCGGTGGTCTTCATCTACCTGATCCTGGCATCGCAGTTCGGCAGCTTCCTGCAGCCGCTCGCCATCATGCTCTCGCTGCCGCTGTCACTCATCGGGGTGATGCTCGCCCTGATGGTCACTCGTGGCACGTTCAACATCATGAGCATGATCGGCGTGATCATGCTGATGGGGCTCGTCACCAAGAACGCCATTCTGCTGGTGGATTTCGCGAACCAGGCCCGGCGGCGGGGCAGCGAGCGACGCCAGGCGTTGATCGATGCCGGCGAGTTGCGGCTGCGGCCGATCGTCATGACCACGCTGGCGATGATCTTCGGCATGCTCCCGACCGCGCTGGCCCTGGGGGCAGGGGCCGAATTCCGCTCACCCATGGCGCACGCCGTGATCGGCGGCCTGATCACCTCAACCCTGTTGACGCTCGTCGTCGTGCCGGTCGTGTATACCGTCCTGGACGACATCGGAGCCAGAATCGGTGGCTGGGTCAAGCGCTGGGCCGGCGAGCCCGCGGCTCACCACGTGCCGGCGGACTGAGCGATTCTCAAGCACGGACGCCCGGCCCTTTAGGGGTAATTCCCCGAATCTTCACAGATGATCTGATAGGGTTGATCGGTACTCGCTCGAGGTCGATCGACGGTGCGACGACGCGGTCGCCGCGATCATGGCGGCGGTCATGGACGGGCGGCCCGGATCGCGTTCCGGGTGGACAACGCTGACGATCGACGCCCCGGTGTCCCATTTCCAGACCGACATCTCAGATCGCGCTGGGGGTGTTACATGAGGCAGTGGATTCGCGTGTGCATTGTGGTGATTGCCGTGGCTTTGAGCGTCGCGATGGGATTGTCGGCGCAGCGCCCCCAGACGCGGGAAGGTTTCTGGATCGCTTTTGGCGTCGGCTATGGCTCGGCCGATCTTTCCTGCGGTGGCTGCGGGTTGGACACGATCGCGGCCGGCCGGGAGGGGGGCGGCGTCGCCCACGTGCGCCTAGGTGGCACGTTGAGTCCGAAGGTGTTGCTGGGCGGTGATGTCACAGGGTGGACCGAGGATAGAAACGGCGTCACACTGACGGCGGGCAACGTGAGCATGGTGGTGATCTACTACCCGATGGCCGAGAGAGGATTGTTCGTCAAGGGTGGCGCGGGGTTTTCGTCGATCATTGTGGAGCAGGGGGGACAACAGACCGACGGGGCAAGCTTCGGGCTCAGCGGGGGTGTCGGCTACGACGTCCGCGTCGGTCGCAACATCTCGATCACACCACTGTTCGATTTCCTCTACGTCGGCTCGCAGGATCTGCAATACCAGAACCGGACCGAGTATCCAGGTGTCAACGGAAACGTGTTCAGCTTCAGCGTCGGCGTGACGTTCCACTGATCGGTCCGCGCACCCGTCCTCCCCCCACACCTGAGCCCGGCGACCTCGCCGGGCTCAGCGTGTATTGTGTGCCGCCGCGAGCGCTGCCTCCACGAGGCGCGTGGCGCGCGCGATGGCGGCCAGATGGCGCCGCCCGAGGGGAGCGAGGAGTCGGGCCAGCTCGGCCACCCGGCGGCGCCGGCCCCGCCGCAGCACGGACCGCCCGCGGGCGGTCGCCGCGATGATCCGGGAGCGGCCGTCGCGCCGATGGGGGCGCCGCCGGGCGAGCCCCGCGCGCACCAACCCGGTCACGATGCGGCT
>QKHC01000039.1 GCA_003251175.1 Gemmatimonadota bacterium | reverse complement strand
GGCGTCACCCGCGCGAGCCCCTGGAGCCGGGCGACGTTGTAGTTGAACAGCCCCCCGAATTCGATGATCCCACGGGTGATCTCGCCCTCGCCGGCCGTGAAGACGGCGAGCGGAATCTCCTCGCCACGACGAACCCGGTCGAGAACCGTGAAGTCGGTGGTCGTCAGAATGCCGAGGTTCTGGCAGTTCTCGCGATAGATGCGCTCGATATTCTCCGCCACCACGAGCTTGATCCCGGCGCACATCTCGGCGTAAGGTGATTGCTCGCGGGAAGAGCCCTTCCCACGCCGCTTGCCGCTGGCGGAAGCCACGAACCCGCCGGCGCGCACGGCGCCGCGGGGGATGGGGAATTCGTCACCGCACTTGAGACCGAGGTACGGAAAGTCACCGAGGGTCTCGTCGTAGTAGTAGCAGATGTAGGCTGGGGTAATCTCGTCGGTCGAGATGTCGTCGCGCAGCTTGATCGCCGGGGTCCACGCGACATCCTCACCGGCGAGCTGTCGGCGCACGATGGCGGGGTCCTCGGCCAGGAGCAGAGTGCGCCCGCTGAAGCGGATCGTTGCGGGAAGGCGCTGCACGGGGCGCGCGGTGAGACGGTCGAGCATAGGGGCGAAAGATCATCACTTGCCGGAGGGCCAGCAACCCGCTTGCTTGCGTCTGCATGCTTGCAGTGTTGCTGATCGAGGCGGGACGCGCGGAGCCCGGACCGCTGCATCTCGGATCATGCCAACAGGGAGAACGGTGATGGCGTCGCGTGTCAGTCTGGGAGGCGTCGCGGCTGCGTGGCTTGCAGCTGCCTGTTCCACCGGGCAACCGGCCCTCGCACCCGTGGGGTCGCGCGACGGGCTGCCGGTGGTCAACGTCGCCGCAATGAGGGCCCATTTGCGGTTTCTGGCGAGCGATCTGCTCGAGGGACGGGCGCCGGGTACCCGCGGCGGGGAGCTCGCCGCACAGTACATCGCGGCGCAGTTCGAGGCGCTGGGCCTCGAAGGCGCGGGCCCGGACAGGTCCTACTTCCAGCCGATCGCCCTGGTGGGAATGCTTCCGCAGGCGACGCTGGCCTGGGGAGCGCGGGGGGACGTCCACACCCTCGAGTTCGGAGACGACTTCGTGGCGTGGGGGGAGCGACCGCGCGAGCGCATCGTGGCCGACGGGGACGTGGTGTTCGTTGGATTCGGCGTCAGCGCACGCGAGTGGCGTTGGGACGACTACAAGGACATCGACCTGCGCGGCAAGGTGTTGCTGATGCTGGTGAATGATCCCGGCCTGAGAGATTCCACGGTGTTCAACGGACGCGCGCTCACGTATTACGGGCGCTGGACCTACAAGCTCGAGGAAGCCGCGCGGCGTGGTGCCGTTGGGGCATTGCTGGTGCACACCACCGAGAGCGCGACGTATCCCTGGAGTGTGGTGCGGTCGTCCTGGACCGTCGAGCAGTTCATGCTTGAAGGAGCGCACGGGCCGAGGCTCGAGTTCGCCGGGTGGGTCACCGCAGCCGCCGCGGGGGCGGCCCTGGCCGACGCGGGGCTCGATCTCGATTCCTTGTCGCACATCGCGCAACGGCGCGACTTTCGTCCGGTGGCAACGGGGCTGCGAGCCGCCATCACCGTCACGAGTCGCGTGCGACGCGTGGCGTCCTCCAACGTCGTGGCGCGGCTGCCGGGTAGCGATTCCACGGTCGCGGACGAGGCCGTGTTGTTCGCCGCCCATTACGATCACAAGGGTATCGGCGATCCGGTCGAAGGCGACTCGATCTACAACGGGGCGGAGGACAACGCGTCCGGCGTCGCGGCGATGCTGGAGACCGCCGACATGCTCACGCGGGTGCGTCCGCCGCTGCGCCGGAGCGCGCTGTTCATCGCGACCACCGCGGAGGAGAGTGGTCTGTTGGGCAGCGCGGCGTACGCAGCCGACCCGCTGATCCCGCTGGGGCGCTCGGTGGCGCTGATCAACCTGGACGTCACCAACGTGCGCGGCGCGACGCGGGACATCGCCGCCCTCGGGGGCGACCGCTCGACTCTGGGTGCCGTTTTCGAGGCGGCCGCGACGGCCGAGTCGCTCGTGGTGAGCAGCGAGCCGGATGTGCGCGGGTCGTTCTTCCGCTCCGATCATTTTCCGCTTGCGCGGGCGGGTGTACCGGCGCTGTCGATCCACCCCGGACTCGATTTCGTCGGTCGGCCGGAGGGCTGGGGCCGGGAGCAGCAGGAGATCTGGACCCGGGAGCGCTACCACCAACCGAGCGACGAGTATCGGGAGTCGTTCGATTTCGCGGGCATGAGCCAGCAGGTGCGCGTGGCGGTGCGGGTCGCCATCGCGGTGGCGAATGCGGTGGCGACACCGGCGTGGCTGCCGAGCTCGGAATTCCAGCGACCGGGGCGGCTGCGTTGAGCTGAATGCAGGTCAGTAACAGGCACCGTTACAAGGGGTTAGCAGAGGCTGGCCGAATCGGGAGGGACCGCATAAGTTTGCGCCCGCTTTGCGGTCTCAGTCTGCGACGATCTTCTGGAGCGGCCCCTGAATCTCCCGGCTTCGCATCGCCTCCCCCTGACGTGGCTGCTTCAGGCCTCGAGCCCGCCGATCCAGTATCGCGCCCTGGCGGAAGCGGCCCCGCATGATGCGCGCGATCCCGACCTCCTCGAGCGACTGCGGGCAGCGGCGCTCCGCTACTCCCCGAGTCTGGCCATCGCACGGCGCCAGAAGCCAACGGGCCTGTGGGGTGGAACGCTGTTCGCACCGGCGGCCAACCGTGCGCTGGGCTGGAAAGAGCCCGGCACGGTGTTCCAATACCTGCGGCTGCTGGAGCTCGGCTGGCCCGCCGACCAGCGACCGTTTCGCCTGGCGGACCGGATGCTGTTTCGCCTGCTGTCGCGGGACGACGATCCGGCGCTGCTGATCGAATTTCAGCGTCGCGCGAAGGGCGATCCGGCCCTTGGTGCCTGGGCGCGGGGCGTGGGGCGTACGGCTGCGGCAGCAGCGTTGGCGCGGGCGGGGCATACCGAGGACCCCCGCCTGCGGGGCATGGCCCACCGCATCGTGAGCGACATCTCGCAGTTTCTCCGCAGCGATGTCGCTGAGCGACCTTTCAAACGCAGCGGCGGGCGCACGGTGCTCGACCCCGCCGCCACGCCGCCGACGCTGTTTTCGATCCTGATGCTGGCGTTCGTCCCGTCGCTGCAACGCGAGCGGGCCGGCTTTCTCGACCGGCTGGCCGGATATCTGAGTGCGCCGGCCTCGAAGCGGGCGTACTTCACCCAGGCGGGTGCCCTGTTCCTGAAGCCGTATTTCGAGATCCTCGGTGATCCGCTGGGCGCCGATGCGCAGGGCCGCGTAAAGGACATTCCCTTCGCGCTGTTCTGGCTCGAGTTGCTGGCCCGGCTGGGCATCGTGCAGCAGGTGCCACGTGCCGCCCTGGCCTTGATGCGCCTGTATGCGGAGTGCGACGACCGCGGGGTCTGGTCGCCGCGCAACCTGCGGTCCCAGCCCAAGACGACCAACCCGTTCCTGTGCTACTACTTCCCGCTCGAAGGGAAGGGGCGCAGCCCGGCGCAGCGGCAGACGGACGTGACGTTCCGACTCGCCTTGATCGCCCAGATCATGGGGATTCCACTAGAAGTAGTGTAAGCTACTACTAGCATAGGATCCTGGGTGTCTTCACACCACCATGCTCATCCGCATCCGGGTCGTGCTTGACGTTTCAGAATAACGTAGTAGCATATGCTACTGCTATGCAATCGGTCGATCTCTCACCGTTCGGGTTTACGGGCACGGAGTCTCTGGTCTACGCCACCCTGCTGCGTGTGGGGACGGCAACGGGCTATGCGCTGGCCCAGGCGTCCCGGCTGGCCCGGGCCAACGTGTATGGCGCACTTGGGGGGTTGGCGGCCCGTGGCGCCGCCACCGTTCTCCCGGGCCGACCGGCGCGCTACCGCGCGACCGATCCGGCAGCGCTGGTGGCGCTGCTCGCGGAACGTCAGGCGGCGGACCTTGACCGCCTGGAACAGGCGCTGGCCGGCGTCCGCGGCGCGCCGAGCCTCGTGGTGCACGAGGTAAGAGGCGAGCGTCCGGTCGGGAACGTGGTGCTGCGCCTCGTTGCACGGGCCGAGACGCGGGTCGCTGGGGCGATCACGCCCGAGCTGTGGCGGCTCACTCTTCCGGCCTGGCGCCGGGCCGCTGCGCGTGCCCGGCTGGAAGTGCTCGCCACGGGACCGGTCGCCGCCGACGAGGGTCTGCTCGCCGGGAGCGACCCGCGGGCTTTCCCGGTGCTCGTGGTGGACGACCGCCTGGCCGTGACGACGGCGGGAACTGGCGCCGACACGGTGGCCCTGTGGAGCGAGCATCAGGCCTTCGTGGCGTTGGCGCAGCGCGCGCTGCCCCAGCAAGCCGGCTCGCCTCAAGCAGCCCCTTGATTAGTCAACTGGATAGTTGATATTGGTGGTGTGAAGCGTAAGCTTAGCAATTCCAGAGCATTGCGCGTCATGAACGCCGCCCGCGCTGAATTTGCGCGGTGGGGGTTTGCCGGGGCGCGGGTCGATCGCATCGCGGCCGCGGCAGGCGTGAACAAGCAACTGCTGTTCTACTACCACGGCTCGAAGCGCGGGCTGTTCAATGCCGTGCTCCTGGACGCCGGAGCGGAGCTGGAGCGGGAGTTGGGGCGCTCGCCCGAGCGCCCGGGCGGTGCGCTCGACGGGCTGCGAGCGACGCTGGTGACGCAATTCGATTACCTGGGACGCCACCCTGAGCTGGTCAATCTGCTCACGCACGGCGATCGGGTCGAGAGTGGGGTCTTTGCGCCGCTGATCCGCCGGCTCGTGGTCCTGTTGGCCGAAGGTCAGGGTCTGGGGCGCGTGCGCGGTGACGTGGATCCGCACGTGGCCGCAGGTCAGGCGCTGGTGCTGATGCTCGGCTATCTCCGGCTCGAGCCGTTGCTCACCACCAGCGCGCCGGCGTTGGGCGACACACCCACGCTGCGGGCTCGCTGGATTCGCGGCGCCGTGGATCTCTTTCTGCACGGCGTGCGCGCCGCCTGACCGCCGCCGCCACCGCTCAGCTGCGCGACACCATCCTGGGCTCGACGGGGACCTCACCGGTAAACACCAGGTGTCCCTCTTCGATGCGCGCGCCGCGGAGCGCGAGGCTCAACACCCCGCCCAGGGTCTCGACTAGATGGACCGTCAGCGTGTCGCGCACCTCGGGGGGCAGATCCTCCAGATCGGCCTCGTTCTCCTTCGGCAGAATCACCGTCTGGATCCCGGCGCGCACCGCGCCCAGCACTTTCTCCTTCACACCGCCGATCGGCAGAACCCGGCCACGCAGGGTGATCTCCCCGGTCATGGCGACATCGTGCCGGGCAGGTCGCTTCGAGAGGGCGGACACGAGCGCGGTCGCCATCGTCACACCGGCCGACGGTCCGTCCTTGGGGATGGCGCCGGCGGGAACGTGCACGTGTACCTCGACATCGGTCAGCGCGCCCTCCGGGATGCCGAGCTGGTCCGCGTGGGTCTTGGCGTACGTGAGCGCCGCGCGCGCGGACTCCTTCATCACGTCGCCGAGCTGGCCGGTGAGCACGAGCTCACCTTTCCCCTTCATGATGCTCGCTTCGACGAACATGATGTCGCCACCAACCGGCGTGTAGTACATGCCCGTGGCCACACCGACCTGATCGGCGAGCGCCATGCGCTCCGGATGCACCTTCGGGCGACCCAGCAGGTCGTCGACCTCCGCGGCCCCGACGGTGACCTGACTGGCTTCGTTCGCCGCGATGCGCCGTGCCGCCTTGCGGCTGAGCTTGCTGATTTCGCGCTCCAGCTGGCGGACCCCGGCCTCCCGGGTGTAGCGCGCGATGACTTCGCGAATGGCGTCCACGCTGATTTCCAGCTGTGACGGCGTGAGACCGTTCTCACCGACCTGCCGCGGGACCAGATAGCGCTTGGCGATCTCGAGTTTTTCCTGCTCAGTGTACCCGGCGAAGGTGACCGTCTCGAGACGATCGAGCAACGGCCCGGGGATCGACTGCAGAAAGTTCGCGGTCGCGATAAACAGCACTTCGGACAGATCGAACGGCACCCCGAGATAGTGGTCCGTGAACGAGTCGTTCTGAGCCGGATCGAGCACCTCGAGGAGGGCGGACGCCGGATCGCCCTGGAACGACACCCCGAGCTTGTCCACTTCGTCCAGCAGAAACACCGGGTTCTTCGCACCGGCCTGCTTCATCCCCTGAATGATGCGACCGGGCATGGCGCCAACGTATGTGCGGCGGTGCCCGCGGATGTCGGCTTCATCGCGCGCACCGCCGAGGGAGATGCGCACGTAGGGCCGGCCCATCGCCCGGGCGATGGACTTGGCGATGGAAGTCTTCCCGACTCCGGGAGGGCCGACGAAGAGGAGAATGTGTCCCTTCGCCGGCTTGTCGTCCTCGTTGCCCGGTGCCGTCGTGGCTGTCTGCCGCTGTCGCAGCTGTCGCACAGCCAAGAATTCCAGCACCTGGTCCTTCACGTCCTTCAATCCGTAATGATCTTCATCGAGGATCGTCGCGGCCCGACCGAGATCGAGCGACTCCTCCGCTCGCTTGCTCCACGGCAGCTCGGCTATGGTCTCGAGGAAGGTTCGGATCACCTGCGCTTCCATCGAGTCCTTGTTCGTCCGCTCCAGCCGCTTGAACTCGCGGTCGACCTCCTTCTGCGCCGCCTCCGGAAGCTCGAGCGCCGCGAGACGCTCCCGCAGTCCGTCCACGTCACCAGCCTCGTCCTCTTCTCCCAGCTCCTTGCGGATCGCCTTCATTTGCTCCCGCAGGAACATTTCACGCTGACGCTCGCCGATCTCCTCCTGGACCTGGGACTTGATATCCTCCTGCGCGTCGAGCACCTCGATCTGGCGCTGGACGTGCACGAGAACGCGCCGCACGCGATCCTCCACCGACAAGGTCTCGAGCAGCGCCTGCCGTTCGGCGGGCTTGATTTCCACGTAGCCCGCGACGAGGTCGGCGAGGCGCCCGGCGTCGCTGGCGCCCTCGAGCACCTGCTTGACGATTTCCTCTGGAATCCCTGACTTGTGGCCCAACTCCGCGGCGCGCTCGCGGGTCTCACGATGCAGCGCCACGAACGCCGGATCCTGCGAGTTCAACACCGGGAGGTCGTGCAGCTCGCGGACGATGGCTTGGAGATACTCGCCAGTGTCGGCGTAGTGTATGGCGGTGCCCCGGGCTCGGCCTTCGAGCAGTAACTGGACGCCAGAAATGCCACGCTGAATCTGCCCGATACGGGCTATGGTGCCGACGCTGTGCAGCACATCGGGGGTCGCATTGTCGACGTTCTGCGTTTGGCAGACGGCGAAGATCAGGCGCTGGTCGGCTTTGAGCGCCGCCTCGATGGCGCGCAGCGTTGCCGGTCTCCCGGCGCCGATGGGCATCGTAACGCCCGGAAAGAGGACGGCCTCCCGCAACGGGAGGACCGGGAGCGTCAACCGTTCGGCTTGCGCCGGAGTCGTGGTAGTGGCCATAGAACCGCTCCTCAGAGGGCACTCCCCGTGCCACCAATCAACACCCGAAACGGCAGGATTCGTTCCCCCCAGGCGTCAAATGGGCAGGCGGCGAGGGAATGCCTGCGGACTTGGCGGGAACGGAGTTGGTGCTCGGTGACCGGGTGGGGCACCGCCCGACGCCACGCCGGCCGTAAGTTGCGGTCCCGATGCAGGTTGCCCCGCGGCACCGCCGGGGGTAAATCTAGGGGCCGTGCGCGCGACTGACACCGATGGCTGACGCACCGGACCCCCTGCGGCAGCGCCTCGACGAGGCGCTGGGCGGAGCCTATTCGGTCGATCACGAGATCGGGCGAGGCGGGATGGGCGTGGTGTATCACGCCCGCGACGAGCGGCTCAAGCGCGACGTGGCAATCAAGGTGCTGCCTCCCGAGCTCGCGTTCCGCGACGATATCCGCACCCGCTTCCTGCGCGAGGCGGAGACAGCCGCGCGGCTGTCCCACCCACACATCGTCCCCATCCACACGGTCGGCGAAGGCCCGGGCGGCCTCGTCTACTTCGTGATGGCGTACGTCGAAGGGGAGTCCGTGGCCGAGCGCCTGCGCCGGCGTGGACACCTGGCAGGCGAGGAAGTGCGACGGATTCTGATCGAGACGTCGGATGCGCTCGGAGCCGCGCACGCGCTGGGCATCATTCACCGCGACGTGAAGCCCGACAACATCCTGCTGGAGGGTAGTCGGGGCCGGGTTGTGGTCACCGATTTCGGGATCGCGAAGGCGTTGAGTTCCACCACCGGTCCCAACACGGCGCTGACCGCGACCGGTGTGGCGATCGGGACACCCCACTTCATGAGCCCGGAACAGGCCGCGGGAGATCGCGAGGTCGATGGTCGATCGGACCTCTACTCGCTCGGCGTGGTGGCATACCAGATGCTGACCGGGGACCTGCCGTTCACCGCACCCACCGTTCCCGGGATCCTGCTGAAGCACATCACGGAGCTGGCGCCCCCGCTCGACGTCAAGCGCCCGGACTGCCCCCCCGACCTGGGCGGAGCGGTCATGCGGTGCCTCGAGAAGAACCCTGACGACCGGTGGCCGACGGCGGACGCCCTGCGGCGGGCGCTCGAGTCGCGCAGCACGCCGGCCTACAGAGCCCGCGCCGCCGCGCGGCCGGCTCCGCGCCGGGGCTACGGCACGCCGATCCCCCGCAGCCCGGACATTCCCCGACCGGCCGCCCGGCACCGCGGGGCGGGCCGGGCCCTCGAAGCGGTGAAGCCGGGCGGCGAGCCCGCGATCGTTCGGCAGATGCGCTCCAAGTTCGTCTCCTGGGCGTCGGTGTGTGGTGGCCTCGTGTTCGTGGACATGGCCACGGGCTGGGGAGGATGGTCGTTCATGGTCGCGGCCGTCTGGGGCGGGTTCGGCATCATTCCGCAGTATGTGCGTCTCTGGAATGCCGGTTACTCATGGCGCGACGTCCTACACCGCCCCGCCGCCCCCGATGCGGTCGAGTCGCGGCTGGGCACGGGCCGCGGTGCCATTGCCGCCCTCGGACCCGCGACTGCCGGCGAGTTCGGGCGCCAGGCCAGTGTGGTCAACCAGGCGCGTCAGGACCGCAAGGCGATCCTGAGCATCGTCGAACGACTACCCAAGGGCGAGCGCAACCTGCTGCCCGACGTGGCTGCGACGGTCGACGGGCTGCTCGCGCGCGCCGAGAATCTCGCGCGGATCCTGCACGCGATGGGGGACGTTGAGGCTGATGCGCTGCCGCGGATCGAGGAGAAGCTCGCCGCACTGCGTAGCGAGACGGCGGGCAGCGAGCGTGACCGCCAAGTGAGCCTCCTCGAGCGTCAGCAGCAGACCCTCACCGATCTGCTCGCGCGGAGGCAACGCGTGGCGGAACAGCTCGAATCCTGCATTCTCGCCATGCAGAACGTGCGCTTCGACCTGCTGCGTTTGCGGTCGGCGGGGGTTGATGCGGTGCTGGGCGATCTCACCCAGGCGACGCAGGCTGCCCGGGCCCTCTCGCGGGACGTGGACCATGTGATCGCGGCGGCCGGCGAAGTGCGCGAGGTGCTGGGGGAGCGCTAGCACTGACCGCGGCATCCGCCGACAGACGGGCCCCGCGACCTCAGCCGCTATCGCTCACCGCGGCGGCACCGCTCCAGCAGCCCCCGCGCGTCGATGTCGCGGATGCCGAACGCCGCGAGCTCCACAAAGTGATCCCTCGCCACCTCGCAGCGGCCTGCGCGGAGCGCACCCGCCGCCCGAATGGCGTGCGCGCGCGACCATCCCTCACGTCCGCTCACCAGCAGCGCGCTGAGGGTGTCCGCGAGGGCGGGCGGTCCGTCGGTCGCGAGCATCGCCACGGCGTCGCCCAGCTCGGCATACGGAAACGGACGACGGAAGCTCGGCTCGGCTGACCGCAACGCCTGGACCACCAGCGCGGCTGTCGCTGACCAGTTGCTGCTCTGCGCCTCGACGAGTGCCAGGGTGGCGAGGGTCTGGGTCGTGTCCGCACCACCGGTGAGGGCGCGAGCGAGGTGCCCGCGCGCACCTGCCGCGTCGTGGCGCGACGCGGCAATCTGACCGAGAAGGAGATCCACCTCGGCAAAGCGACCGGGAAACTCGCGGGCCACCCGACGCAGCGCCGAATCCGCAGCCGCCGTATCCCGCAGCGCGAGATGCATCCGGGCGCCGCGCACCGCCCAAACAGGCGCGTCGGGCTGGGCTCGGCGGACGCCGTCAACATAGCTCCGGCCACGCACGTCGCCCTGTCGTCCGCTCAACACCCGGGCGCGCTGCATCGGAGTGGCGCCCTCGCCGACGGCGAGAGCGATCGCGACGAGCGAGTCGAACGCGGTCCCGTGGTCCTGTCCGTCCAGAAAGCGTCGCGCAGCGACATACTCGAGGCGGGGATGATCGTCCCCGTGCTCCAGGGTGGCCCGGCTGATGAGCACGGCGACCCCGGAGTCCGCCAGCAGGAACCTCCCATCGAAGTCACCTGCCGCCGCCATGCCGAGCCAGTCGCGCGCGAGCACGTGATGCGGGCCCCCCGGGCCCACCAGTCGGTCGCGCCAGGTGGTATCCGGGACGAGCGGCACTGCCGAGGCGAGTATCACGACGTCCGCCGGCGAGCCGAACCACACCTGCACGTGTGGGAACACCGCGCGCATGTTGCGGACGATGCCAGCCATCACCGGCAGCGGCAGCTGGTAGAGCTGGATCCACTGTCCAAACACGCCGGTCGGCGCGAGCCGGCGACGCACGATGCGGAAGAACTCGGGAGTGTACAGCGTCGCGACGCCTGCAACCCACGGGTTCGATGGCTCGGACACGATGATGTCGAAGCTGTCCCTGGTGAGTTGCAGCGCGCTGCGGGCGTCGTCGATCACGGACTGCACGACGGGCCGGGACAGCACCGAGTCGTTCACGTGGACAAAGAACCGGTCGACTTTCAGCACACTGGGCTCGATCTCGACGATCCGGACCCGGCGCATTCCAGGCACGGTCGCCAGCACACGGGCGGTGACGCCGGAGCCGTAGCCGATCACCAGCGCCGACGCGGCCCCGGGCCGCGCCATGGCCGGGGCGAGACCGACCATGATCTGGGTGTCCATGTCGCCACGATCGGAGGCGTCGGCCTTGCCGTTGACCTTCAGGCTGCGTCCCGACTCCGACTCCCACACGCTGACCGTGGCATTGGGTCCCTCGTGGAACGCGAGCTGGCGGGCCCCGCGATGCTCCAGAAAGGCGGTCAACGCGACGCGGTCCATGGGCGTCCGCGCGTAGATCGTGGGCCCGAGGTCAATGAGCCGGGTGCTCCACCCAGGGGCGGCGACCGCGACGCCGATCCCCAACGCCGCCAGCAAACCGGCGGCGGCCACCCGGGTGCGCCGACGCCGATGCTCGGCAGAGTCCTCCGGTACCCCGTGCGCCGCGAGGGTCGCGAGCAGGAGTGCGGTCCCCGCCGACAGCAGCACACCGAGCCGCAGCGTGAGGTCGGACCCGAGCACGGTGATCAACACGAACCCCGTCACAGCGGCGCCGAGGATGCTGCCGATGGTGTTGAGGGCGTACGCCCGTCCCACATCCGCTCCCCGGGCCGCGTCCGCAGTGGCGACGATGTCGGTCAGCAGCGGGAAGGTCATCCCCATGCCGACGGTCGGCACCACCAGGACGACCCCGATCGCCAGGCCCATCAATCCCAGACGGGCCGTGGCTGACAGAAACGGCACCTGAAAGATGGCAGCGATGTAGACCGGTAGTGCCAGGAGCAGCAGCAACAGCAACGCGGCGCCAGCCGCGGTGACCCCCTGGGCGAGGGCGGCGGTGGCGGCGGTATCGCCCGCGTCGGCCCTGCGTCGCGCGACCAGCGCGCTCCCCACGCCGATCCCCAACAGGAACATCATCAGCACGAGCGTGAACGCATACGTCGAGCCACCGACGATCATGACGAGCACGCGGGTCCATGCGATCTCGTCGAGCAGCGAGGCGAAGGCGCTCACGCCGAGCAACACCAGCGCGACGGCAACGAGCGTCGTCGCGGGGCGAGCGGCAACGGTGGCTGCGGGCCGCACCGGTGTGATCGGGCGAGCGAGCCGGATCGCCAGCGCGCCGAGACCTGCGTTGACCGCCGCCGTGAGCCACAGGCTGCGCGCGATCCCGAGATGCTCGATCAACGCGAACCCCGCGAGCGCCGCTCCCAGGACGGCGCCGAGCGTATTGATGCCGTACAGCCGCCCGAGCGCGGCGGGGAGGGCGTGGCGATCGTCGCCCATGAACGCTCGGGTCAGCACTGGCAGCGTCCCGCCCATCAGCGTGGTGGGCACCAGCAAGACGAGGGCGGCGAGACCGAACCGGAGCATCACGCTCGGCGTTCCTGTCCAGCCCAGTCCTCCGGCGACAGTGAGATAGATGGCGTGCGCGCCGCGCAGCACCAGGGGGGAGACGACGGCGAACGCCGCGATCCCCAGCTCGAGCCACCCGTACACCGCGGCGGGCCGGGACTGGCGGTCCGCGAAGCGGCCCAGCAGCCAGGCACCGAGACCGAGCCCGCCCATGAACGCGGCCACTACCGTGGTGACTGATTGAATCGTGGAGCCGAAGGTCTGGTACAGCATTCGGATCCACAGCAGCTGATAGATCAGCCCCGTGGCACCCGAGAGGAAAAAGAGGAGGGAGTAGCTCGCGCGCGCGCTAGAACGCATGCAGGTCGCGCATGGCCCGCGCGAGATCCTCCACCTGCGGCAGAATGAAGTCTTCGAGGTCCGGCGCGTAGGCCACGAACGTGTCGGTGGCGGCGACCCGCCTGACGGGGGCATCGAGCCACGCGAAGCAGTCGTCGGCTATCCGCGCCGCGATTTCGCTTCCGTATCCCCAGGACAGTGAATCCTCGTAGGCGACGATGACCTTGTTCGTCTTCCTGACCGACTCACCCACTGTGTCCCAGTCAACGGGCGACAGCGACCGCAGGTCGATGACCTCGACCCGCACGCCGTCTCGCTCCTCGAGCTCCTTCGCCGCCACGATTGCGCGCTGCACCACGGCGCCGTAGGTGACGACGGTCAGGTCGCTGCCTTCCCGGACCACCTTGGCCTTGCCGAGCGGGATCATGAAGTTGGGGCCCGGGTTGGGCGCCTTGTTGTACGTCTGCCGGTAGAGATGCTTGTGCTCGAGCATCAGCACCGGGTCGTCGCAGCGGATGGCGGTACGCAGCAGGCCGTTGGCATCGAGCGCCGTCGCCGGGCACACGACGCGCAGGCCCGGCACCGACGTGAACACGACGGCCCCGGTCTGGGAGTGATAGACGGAACCACCTTTCAGGTACCCCCCGTAGGTCACCCGCACAACGGCCGGGCAGCTGAACGCGTTGCTCGACCGCCACCGCAACGTCGCGAGTTCGTTCCGCAGCTGATGGTACGCGGGCCAGATGTAGTCGAAGAACTGGATCTCCACTACCGGCTTCAGGCCGCGCGTCGCGAGCCCGATGGCCCGACCGACGATGTTGGCCTCGGCGAGCGGCGAGTTGAACACCCGGTCGCCGCCGAACTGTCGCTGCAGACCCCAGGTCACCTTGAAGACACCGCCCTTGCCCTTCACCTCCCCCAAGAATTTCTCGCGACTCACATCGGCCACGTCTTCACCGAAGACGAGGATCCGCTGATCGCGCGTCATTTCGTCCTTCATGCAGGCGTTGAGCAGATCCACCATGGTGGTGGGCTCGCCCGAAAAGTGTGGATCGTCTTCGGTGTCGAACTGCTCCGACGTCGGGTCCACGTCGGGGGAGTAGACGAAGTGGAGCGCGGTCTCCGGCTTGGGCTGCGGGGACGCGAGGGCCACGTCGGCGGCAAGCTGCACGTCGTCGTCAACTGCGGCCTTGATCGCTTCGATCTCCGCCTCGGTGGCGATTCCCTCGGCAACCAGTCGTCGGGGAAACTGGGTCACGGGATCGCGCTTGGACTCGTCTTCCCGCTCGCGCGGCGGCTTGTACAGCACCTCGTCGTCGGACAGCGAATGGGAGTAGGGCCGGATGACCTTGGCGTGAACGAGCGCTGGACCGCGCCGCTCGCGACAGTGCTGCGCGGCACGACGCAGGCTGTCGTAGGACGCCTCGGGATCACATCCGTCACACTGCTCGATCAGGAGGTTCGGGAATCCGGAGACGAGCTGCGAGATCGACCCGCCCGCCGTCTGGACCTCGATCGGCACCGAGATCGCGTAGCCGTTGTCCTCGATCAGGAACAGCACCGGCAGCTTGAGGTTGCACGCGGTGTTCAGGGCCTCCCAGAACTCGCCTTCGCTCGTCGTCCCATCGCCCGCGGAGCAGAACGTGACTTCGTCCCGCTGGCTCGGCTTCTCCGCCAGCCCCGACAACCGCTCGTAGCGATACCAGGCCTCCGCACACCCCACGGCCTGGAGAAACTGCGTCCCGGTGGGACTCGATTGGCTCACGATATTGAGCGCCCGGTGCCCCCAATGCGACGGCATCTGCCGGCCGCCCGAGTTGGGGTCGTCAGCTGCCGCAACGGCCGACAGGAGCATTTCGGCCGCGGTCATGCCCAGTCCGAGGCACAGCGCCCGGTCGCGGTAATAGGGATAAAACCAGTCGTGGCCTGGTCGCAGAACCTTGGCGGCGGCGACGAGCACGGCTTCATGACCGGCCCCGGAAATCTGGAAGAAGATCTTGTTCTGGCGCTTGAGCTGGATCTCCTTGTCGTCCAGGCGCCGGGAGAGGTAGATCAGGCGGAAGAGCTCGAGCAGGTCGGCCTTGGCCAGCGTCCGGGCCGGGCCCCGGGGGGCAGACTTGGTTCGGGTCGCCATGGTCACAAAGATACGCTGCCTGCCGGGAGACGACAAAAGGAACGCCTCGTGGCGGCCGGACGGTCCGTGACCAATATTGACGCATGGACACTGCCGCCAAGAAGACCGTGCTGCGCCACTTCCCCTACGGGCTCTACGTCATCACCGTCGCCGCCGAGGGCGAAGAGCACGGCATGACCGCCAACTGGGTCACGCAGGCCGCGTTCGAGCCGCCGATGGTGGCCGTCGCGGTTGAGAATACTTCGCACACGATCGAGCTGATCCGGGACGCGCACCACTTCGCCGTCAGCCTGCTGCACGATGGGCAGCGCGACCTCGCGGGAAAGCTGGGACGTTCCTCCGAGCAGGCACCCGACAAGCTCAAGGGCATCCGGACCAAGCCCGGACCGGGGACGGGCACGCCCGTGCTAGCCGAGTGTCTGGGGTGGCTGGAGTGCCGGGTGATATCGGCGCTCCCGGCCGGTGATCACACGCTCGTGCTCGGGGAAGTAGTAGCGGCGGGGGTGGAACGCCCCGACGGGAACCCGCTGACACTGGCCGCCACGGGATTCAAGTACGCGGGATGATCCTCCCGCGGGCTACTCGGTGCGGCGATAGACGACGCGCCCGCCTACCACGGTGTACCGCACCCGAGCCGTGGCGAGCGACTCCGCGGGCATGGTGAACAGGTTGCGGTCGAGGACGATCAGATCGGCATAGTACCCTGGCGCCAGCCTGCCCCATTTCGTGTCGGCGAAAACGGCGTAGGCCGTCCCCGCGGTGTAGGCCCGCAGCGCGTCCTCCAGGCTGATCTTCTCGTCAGGCACCCAGCCGTCCGGGTGGGCGCCGTCGATCGTCCGCCGCGTCGTGGCCGCGTAGAGCCCCAGTAGCGGGTCGAGGGGGCCCACGGTCCAGTCCGAGCCGAAGGCGACGGGCGCCTCGGCCGCCAGGAGCGAGTGGAACGCATACGTCGTCCGGCTCCGCTCGGGACCGATGCGCTTGTCGAGCCAGCGCCCGTCATCGATCGCGTGATAGGGCTGCACCGATGCCACGACGCGCCGCTCGCCGAACAACGGGATGTCTTGGGGACGCAGATGCTGCGCGTGCTCCACCCGAAACCGTCGATCACGCTCGCCATGCGCTCGCGCGACGCTGTCGAAGATCTGCAGCAGCAGTGCATTCGCCCGGTCCCCGATGGCATGCACCGCGAGCTGCAGGCCCGCGGAATCGGCATTGCCGATCCATGACCGCAGACTGTCTTCCGGAGTCACGAGCAGCCCACGGTAGTCGGCGGAGTCAGCAAACGGATCGAAGAAATACGCCGTGCGCGAGCCGGCGGAGCCATCGACGTAGCCCTTCACGCCGGCGATCCGCAGCCAATCGTCGCCGGCCCCGAAGACCCGGATTGTGTCGGCCACGGCGCGCCACTGCGACAGCGGCAGATATAGGGATGCCCGCAGCGTCAGTCGGTCGGCGTCGTGCAGGCGCCGGTAGCTGGACAACTCCGGCCACGTCACCGACACCGCCGCCGTCGCCGTGACCCCGAGCGCGGCCGCGTGCTCCAGGGCCCGCGCCAGCGCGGAGTCGAGCTGCTCTGGTGTGCGCGCAGGCACGGCAGCCCAGATGAGATCCATCGCGGCATCCTTGAACACTCCCTGGGGTTCACCGGTGAGGGGGTCACGCGGGATTTCACCCCCCGGCGGGGTCGGCGTGTCCCGCGTGACCGCCGCCGCCCGGAGCGCGACCGTGTTGGCCAGCGCCATGTGACCGTCGAGCCGGCTGACGAAGACCGGGTTGTCCGGCGTCACGGAGTCGATCCACTCGCGGCGCGGAAGACGCGCCCCGGGCCACAACTCGTGATCCCAGTCGCCACCCAGGATCCATGCACCCGGCGGGAGCCCGCGCGCGAACTCGCCGAGCCGCCGCACAAACTCGGCTGGCGTGGCGGCATCACGCAGGTCCACCGAAGCGAGCTGGAATCCTCCGTCGATGAAGTGGGTGTGGGCGTCGGCGAAGCCTGGCATCACGAGACCGCCACCAGCGTCCAGCACCACGGTGCGACGCCCCACATGGGTGGCGACGTCGGTGGAGTCACCGAGCAGGTACACGCGATCGCCGCGCACCGCGATGGCGCCCGACTGCGGCGCACCCGTCGAAGCACCGCTCCAGATCATGCCGTGGTACACCACGAGGTCGGCCCGCTCCCGGCACGCTGCGGTGCCAAGCAGCAGAACGAGGATGACGACGCCGACGCGGGACATGGCGGCTCCCTACTTCAGTTTGGTGATCTGGCGGATCGTGTTGATCGTGGCGGCGGCATCCGTACCGGTCGAGCGCGCGCCCCGCGTGGTGAGTGCGTCGCGGATGTCGAGCAGCACTTCGAGGAGCAGCTGCTCGCGCTGGTAGGCCGAATCCAGATCGGCCATCCGGCCGGCATCGCCGGCCGACCGGGCACGTTCGTAGGCTTCGCGGTATACCGTTTCGAGATTGCCGAGAATGCGGTCGCGGGGGCGGGGCATGCGCGGGAATATAAGACGCGCGGCGCACGGCTGGGCACGTGGCGCTGCAGCTCGTCGCCGGCATTGCCCATGACCGCGCGCGTCCGCTGCCCTGCCGCGGCTCTGCCGAGACCGGTGGCTGCACCGCGAGTGGGTGCCCGGGATCACCGCGCCTGCTCAGGTGTGCGGCAGCAGCACCATCCCGCTGGGCACCTTGGGCATGAAGTACGTCGATTTGGGCGGCATCACCCCTCCCGCATCGGCGACTGCCAGCACCTGCTCCAGGGCAGTGGGCTGGGTCAACACCGCCACCGCGGCGGCGCGTCCCTGCCGCACGACGCTCACGGCCTTGCCGGGGTCCGCCGTGTTGTCCAGCGACACGGTCGACTCGGCCGCCCCAATGATGCGTCGCACAACCAGATGCTCGATGCGGGTCACGGCCAGCGCACGCACGAGTCGATCCGGCTCCGCCGCTTCCAGTGCGCTGAGATCGGCGTCGGGCCTCAACCGGAGCAGGAACTCCTGGCCGCCGGGCGTCATCACGACACACGCGGTACGATCACCGACCTGCGCGAGCCGCTGCATCGGGTCACCTGCCGGGGTCAGCGACTCGATCTCGAACTGCTGCTGCCATTCCCCGAGCAGATGGCCGAGGCTGGTGCGGCCGGCGCCGAAGATGACCCGATGCGTCGGCAGAACCACGAGTCCGGGATCCTGCGCGGACACCACGAACGCGAGGAGCCGACTCGCGTCTCGGCGCTCCGCAGCGTGGGCCGAGGCGGTTTCAAAGCGATGGTGACCATCGGCGATGTACAGGGGTGCGGGCGGCAGCGGGAGGGGCGACGGATCACCCGCCACGGACCAGAGTCGAAGCTCGGTGCCGTCAAGCGTGGTCGTGACGTGCGGGGCTTGAGCGGTGATCCTGGCGAGCGCGGCCGCCAGGGTGCCGCGCTCGTCGCGGGCGATCAGGAAGATCGATTCCAGGCTGGTACGCGTCGCTCGCAGCAGGGCGAGGCGGTCCACCTTGGGAGCGCGGTGCGTACGCTCATGCGGGCGGATGCGACCGGGTTGGTAGCCCTCGGCGGCCACCGCCCCGAAGAGCCCCGTCCGGGTGCGTTGTTGGCCCGACGGCAGGGCGAAGGTCTGCGACATGACGTACACACCGGGATCGGGATCGCGCTCGAGGACGCCGGCCTCCCGCCACGCGGCGAGCAGCGCCGCAGCGTGGCGGTACTTGTCCGCCGCGGCACTGGCTTCCGGGAGCATGACGTGCACGATATTGTGCTCGTCACGCGCGGCGTATGCGGCACGCTGATCGGGGCGGATGACGTCGTACGGCGGCGCAATCAACTGCGACAGGCGGCCGGTCGCGCGGTAGCGCTCGCCCCGAAAGGGTACTACGAGCTCGGTTCCCGTGGCCATCGTGATCGACTCTTCTCGCTCAGAGGTTCCCGTGAGCTTTCACCAGGCGCAGCGCGCCATCGACGAATGGGTCTCGCAGTACGAGGCTGGCTACTTCACACCATTGACCAACCTCGCCCGCCTCACCGAGGAGGTAGGCGAGCTCGCGCGGGAGATCAACCATCGCTTCGGACAGAAGACCAAGCGGAGTGACGAAGCCGAAGGGTCGCTCGCCATGGAACTGGCCGACATTCTGTTCGTCGTGATCTGCCTCGCGAACTCCCAAAAGATCGACCTCGACCAGGCATTCGACCAGATGCTCGCCAAGGTCAGAACGCGCGACGGCGACCGGTGGACCAGGAAGGCACGTTGACTTCTTCATACAACCGCGCATAGGACGCGAGGCGATCGGGGTCGAGGCGACCTTCCTCAGCGGCCCTCCGCACGGCGCATTCCGGCTCGGCGAGGTGCCGGCAGTCGTCGAAGCGGCAGCGGTCCAGGTAGGGCCGGAACTCCGGAAAACACGGTGCCAGGCGCTCCGGGTCGAGACCCCAGGTACCCGCCTCCCGGATACCTGGAGTGTCCACGACAAAGCCACCCATGGGGAGCGGCAACAACTCGGCGGCCGTGGTGGTGTGGCTGCCGGAGCGCCCCTTGCGGCTGATCGCGCCCACCCGACGTCCGAGGCCGGGCTGCATCGCGTTGAGCAGGCTCGATTTCCCGGCTCCCGAGGGACCTGCCAGCACCGTCTCGCGGCCGCGCAGCAGGTCGCGCAGAGCGGCCAGCCCCTCGCCCGACACCACCGAAGTCGCCAGCACCTGGTATCCCGCCGGTGTCATGCGCCGCTCGAGCGCCGCGAGCGGCTTCCGATCCAGATCGACCTTGTTGACCACGACGACCGCCGGGAGACCGTTCGCGGCGGCGATCACGAGCAGCCGGTCGATGAAGCGGGGGTTGGGCTCGGGGTCGCGCACCGCCGTAACCACGACGACCTGATCGACGTTCGCCGCGATCGGCTGGGACCGCCGCGCCCGCTCGCCTCCGGCCGCCCGTCGGGCAAGGACTGATCGGCGGGGGCGGACTCGCGCGATCGTCGCCGGTCCCCGGCTGTGCAGCTCGACGTCCACCACGTCCCCCGGAACCACCCGATCGTCATCGGCCCGCTTCACGCGCCCGCGCAACACCGCCGTGGTCACCTCGCCGTGCTCCAACTGTACGCGGTACTGCACACCACTGCGCACGAGGACGACCCCGCTGGTCACGTAGAGCGCTCGAGTCCGGCGTCGCGCGCCGCGCAGAGGTGGTCGAGATGCACCTTGACCTCGTGGAGTGACAGCGCGAGCAGCGGCCGGACGGCATCCGCCGCGGTCGCCCCATGCGCGAGGTACGGCGTCTCGAGGTGACCCTCGGGCCGATCCCCGTGCGCCGACCAGCGGACGAACAGCAGCGCCGCCCCGTACCGTCCGTCCGTGCCGGGCCGATCATCGACGTAGGTCGCCGCTGTGTACGACGCCCCGTCGGGGCCCTCGAACGCCGGCGGGCGCCCGTGCACCTCCTCGTACCCGCCCAGGGTCCCGTCCGGTGTCAGCGTCGTCGGACGGACTCGCGGACGAGGTTGCCCACGACGAAGGCGATGTTCGCGGGGCGTTCGGCGAGCCGGCGCATGAGGTAAGGATACCACTGGTCCCCGAAGGGGACGTACACCCGCACGCGATACCCGTCGCGTCGCAGCGCCAGCTGCAGATCGCGGCGCACACCGTAGAGCATCTGAAACTCGAACCGGTCGCGGGCAATCCCGCTCCGCTGAGCGTAGGCTCGGATCTGTGAGATGATGGCTTCGTCGTGCGTGGCGATGGCCGGGTAGTGCCCCTTCGCGAGCAGCCGCTCCGCACAGCTCACGAAATTCGCGTCGACATCCCGCTTGTCGGGAAAGGCGACGTCCGATGGCTCGTTGTACGCGCCCTTGCACAACCGTACCCGCGCGCCCAGCGCGATCATCGCATCAGTGTCGGCCGCAGTGCGGCGCAAATAGGACTGTAGTACGACTCCGATGTGATCCGCGCCGAACTGGGGCAGCAGCACCTCGCGAAACAGTCTCAGCGTGCGGCTGGTGTAGGCGGAGCCTTCCATGTCGAGCCGCACGAAGCTGCCGAGCGCCGCTGCCTGCGTGGCGATCGCGTGGACGTTGTCCGTGCAGACCTGCTCGTCGACGTCGAGCCCCATCTGCGTGAGCTTGACGGACACGTTGGCGTCCGCCCGCGTCTCGTGGATACGATCCAACACCCGCAGATAGATGTCGCGCGCCGCCGCCGCCTCCTCCGCCCGCCGCACCGACTCGCCGAGCAGGTCTACCGTGGCCGCGAGTCCGGCGGCATTGAGGTCCCGCAGGGCGTTGACCGCGCCATCGACGGTTTCGCCCGCGACGAAACGCGCCGCGAAGCGCCTGGCGAGAGGGTTGTTACGGACCATGCGGAACAGACGTGGCTGCTCGGAGAGCCACAGCAGGCTAGCGCGCAGCATCAGCTAGGATAGAACCGCGTGTTGTGGCGGGCCAGGTCGCGCAGCACGTCGGCGGGCGCGTATCGTGGACCCAGTCGCTCCGCGAGGCGCTCCAGATCCGCCACCAGTCGGGCCGCGCCCAGGTCGTCCGCGTGGCGCAGTGGGCCGCCCCGGAAGGGCGGAAAGCCGAATCCAAAAATGGCCCCGATGTCGCCGTCGCGGGGGGAGCGGACCACGCCCTCGCCCACGGCCCGCGCCGCTTCGTTCAGCATCGCCAGCACCAGTCGCTGGACGATTTCCCCGGGCCGGGGGCCGCCGTTGGGGTGCCGATCGAGGAGCGCGTACACTCCCGCGTCCACACCCTGTTTGCGTCCCTTCGCGTACCGGTAGAACCCCCGGCCGCTCTTGCGTCCGAGGCGGCCGTCGCGCACCAGTCCCGCCAGCGCGGGTGGCGGCGCCAGACGTTCCCCCAGCGCTGCCTGCAGCACCCCCGACGCTTTCTCCGCAACGTCCAGCCCCACCTCGTCGAGCAAGGTGATGGGGCCCACCGGGAAACCCCACTCCACCAGTGCACGATCGAGATCCTCGATACGCGCCCCCTGGAGCAGCAGGTGCATCGCCTCGTTCATGTAGGGCCCGAGCAATCGGTTGACCCAGAAACCCGGCGCGTCCCGTACTACGATCACCGTCTTCCCCAAGCGCCGCCCGAAGGCGACCGCGGTGCTGATCACCTCAGGGCCCGTGTGCGCACCCGGAATCACTTCGAGGAGCGGCATGCGCGGCACCGGCGAAAAGAAGTGCATGCCGATGACCCGCTCCGGTCGCTGTGCTGCCTCGGCGATCCGCGTGATCGGGATGGTGGACGTGTTGGACGCGACGATAGCGTGCGGCGGGGCAGCCGCTTCGATCTCACGAAGCACCTTCTGCTTCAGACTGAGATCCTCGAACACCGCCTCGACCACCAGGTCGGCACGCCCGAATCCACTGTAGCTGTCGGACCCGGAGAGCAGGGCGACCAGCCGCTGGTGCTGGTGTCGAGTGATGCGCCGGCGTGTCAGCCGATCGTCGAGCACACGCCGCGCCGTCGTGAGGCCGGCTGCCACCCGCTGCAGATCGGCGTCCTTCATCCGGACATCCACTTCCGCCTGCGCCACGGCCGTGCCGCCGATGCCGGCGCCCATGAAGCCAGCGCCGACCACGCCCAATCGCCGGATCGGCAGTGGCTCCGGTGCGCCATCGACGCCGGCGTCCTTCTTGAGCGCGGTTGTCGCGAAGAAGATCTGCACCAGCTTGCGGGACACGTCGGTGACGGCCAACCGCCCGAACAATTCCGCCTCGCGGCGCAGCCCTTCGCGCATCCCGCGCGCCAGCCCGTGGCGCACGGCATCGAGCGCCGCCAGTGGTGCGGGATAGTGCCCACCGGTCTTGCGCAGCACTTGCTTGCGGGCCATGCGAAACACCAGCGCGCGCCCGACGGGATTGCCGTCGAGCAGCAGCCCACCGGCGCGGCGCCGCCGGGGGCGCCAGCCATCCCCCATCCGTCGTGCGGCCGCGATGGTCACGGTCTGCAGCAGCGCGGGATGCACGAGCTCGTCCACGATGCCGAGTCGCTGGGCCTTCTTGGCGCGCTCGGACTTGCCGGCGAGGATCATGTCCAGGGCTGCGCGCACGCCGACCAGCCGCGGCAGCCGCTGACACCCGCCGGCCGCCGGGAGAATGCCCAGCTGGACTTCCGGAAGTCCGATCTGCGTCTTCGGATGGTCGGTGGCCACCCGGTAGTGACAAGCGAGTGCGAACTCGAATCCGCCACCCAGGCACGCACCGTGGATGCCGACGGCCACCGGCTTCGCGAGACGCGCCACGCGGTCCAGCATGTCCTGCCCGTCGGCTGAGAGCCGCTCGGCCTCGGACTGGGAGCCGAGTTGCACGAACTCCTCGATGTCGGCGCCGGCGATGAAGTTGTCCGGTTTACCCGAAAAGAATGCGATGGCTCGAACGCGGGCATCCTGCTCCAGCGTTTCGAAGCACTGCACAAATTCCGCCTTGACCGCCCGCCCGATGACGTTGACGGATTGCCCAGGCCGATCGAGCGTGACGATCGCGATGCCATCGCGGATCTCCCAGGTGATGGCCGGCGGGCTCGTCACCGGCGCTCCAGCACGATGGCCGATGCCATGCCACCCTGGGCGCACACCGACACCAGGCCGAACTGGACGTCGCGCCGCCCCATCTCGTTCGCGAGGGTGGTGACCAGTCGCCCGCCGGTCGCCCCGAAGGGGTGCCCGATGGCGATCGATCCCCCCATGACATTGATGATGCGCTCGTCGATCTCCCAGCCGTGGGCGGTCCAGCCCTGGAAGTTCGAGAGCACCTGCGCCGCGAACGCTTCATGCACCTCGATCAGGCCGAGGTCCTGCCAACCGATCCCCGCGCGGGCGAGCGCGATGGGCACGGTCTTCACGGGCGCCTGCAGCAGCTGCCACGCCGGGTCGACGGCAGCGACGGCGTAGCTCCGGATGTAGGCGAGCGGCGTGTAGCCGTGGACGCGTGCCGCCTCCTCGCTCATCAGCAGCACCGCCGATGCGCCGTCGGTGAGTGGCGATGCGTTGCCCGCCGTCACCGATCCATAGCGGCGGTCGAACACCGGCCGGAGTTGGGCGAGCTGCTCGAGCGACGTGTCGGTGCGGATACCGTTGTCCGACGCCACCACCTCGTCCTGCGCGGTGAACCACGGCACGATCTCCGCCGCCAGTCGCCCATCAGCGGTGCCCTGAGCCGCCCGCTGATGACTCAGCAATGCCCAGCGGTCCTGCTCCTCCCGTGCGATGGCGTTCTCCTTGGCCATCTTCTCCGCCGACTGGCCCATGGTCTCGCCGGTGGAGGGTTCGGCGATGGCCGGCGCCACAGGGATGAGATCGCGAGGACGGATCCGGGCGAGGGTGCCGAGCCGCGCGCCGAGGGTCTTGGCCCGGTTCGCCGCGACAAGGATTTCCGCCAGGCGGCGCGACGCCAGAATCGGGATGTCGGAGAGCGCTTCCGCGCCGCCGGCGATGACCACATCGGCGTGCCCGAGGGTGATCTGATCGTGGGCGGCGGTGATGGCCTGATTGGCGGATGCGCATGCGCGATTGAGCGTGAAGGCGGGAACATCGCGTCCGAACTGCGGCAGGAGACTCACTTCGCGGGCGAGGTTGGGCGCCAGGACTGACGGCACGACCTGACCCATGACCACCTCGTCCACCACTGCGGGATCGAGGTCAGTGCGCTCGAGCAACTCCCTGGTTGCGTGGCGCGCCAGCGCGACCGCGGCCGCATCCTTCAACACGGTGCCGGAGCGGCAGAACGGCGTGCGGCAACCGGCCACCACCGCCACCCGCCGCCGCGCCTCCCGCGTCATCGCCCGCGCCCCCCGCGCACGTCCCGCACCGCGCTCACACGGGGAAAGGTATCATCGCGGGTGCGGCGGTGACAACGCGCCACGACATCAGAACACGATCTGGAGACCCGTCGTGAAGGTGCGGTCGGTATCCAGCTTCCCGGGCTCCGGCTGATTATCGAAGCGAATGACATATGCCGCCTTGAGAGCGATCTGCTTGGAGATCGGGGCGGTGAGCGCCGACTCGGAATTGACACGCTGATCGTCGCTGTCCTCGACGCTGGCAATCCACTCCAGGAATTGTGAAAAGAACGCTGACTCGCCGAACAGGTGCTTGAACTGGAGCGCCGCGCGGCTCGCCCCGAAGGTCCGCCGCTGATCGAGCAGGTTCCGCTCCTGGTTGACCACCAGGGCGCCTTCGAGCTGGAGACTGTCGCGAGCGATGGTGACCGCCTTCCACGCGAGCCCCGCGCCCTCGTTCCATCGCTCCGCCAGGCCCGCGAACACGTTGCGATAGTACGTGGCGCCCACGAACACACTGACCCGGTTCACCACCGCATAGTCGGCCCGCACACCAGCGTCGTACTGCTCCACCGTGGCGCTGCCGTCCGTATTGCCGTAGATGACGCCCGCCGCCTGGCTCAGCGTCCAGCGCCCGGTCGCATAACTGAGCTTCTCCCCCAGATTGAACGTGGTCACGTTCGTGTTCCCCGAGACATCCACGAACCCGAGGTCCAGCGTGAGACGGACGGGCGGAGCATCTTGGGCGCCGACCGGTCCCGCTCCGATCGCGAACGCGCTCGCGACGGCGAGCGCTACCTGTTGCACGTGCGACACGGCAATCCCTCCGGATGACTGAGTCGTGTAGCTTTCGGTGCCAGCGCTCCAAACTAGCCAGTCACCGACACGAGAGGGAGGCGATCGCTGCCGGACTCAGCAGTATCCCACGTGACGCGCTCGGCAGCGCTCGACGCGATGGCCGGCGAAGCGCTCGACCTGCTGGTGATCGGTGGCGGCATCACCGGGGCGGGTATCGCGCGGGACGCGGCGTTGCGTGGGTTCCGAGCGGCGCTGGTCGAGAAGGGCGACTTCGGCGGCGGCACCTCGTCGGCATCGTCACGCTTGATCCACGGCGGCCTGCGCTACCTCGAGACCGGCGCCCTGCATCTGGTGTTCGAGTCGAGCCGCGAGCGGCGTCGCCTCCTCCGGCTCGCGCCGCATCTGGTGTGGCCGCTCGCGTTCCTGTTCCCGCTCTATCGCGGTGGCCGCGTCCCCCCCTGGAAGTTGCGCGCCGGGATGTGGCTCTATGACGCGCTGGCCGCTTTCCGCAACGTGCATCGGCACCGCTGGCTCGGTCCCGCCGCCACGCGCCGCCTCGAGCCCGGCCTGCGGGATCGGGATTTGCGCGGAGCCGCCCTGTACTACGACGCGCAGACCGACGATGCACGCCTCGTTCTGGCCACGATCCGGAGCGCCGCCCAGGCTGGCGCGCTGGTGGCGAACTATGCCGAGGTGACATCGCTGTTGACACCCGACGGGCGGGTTCGCGGCGCGATCGTGCGCGACGCGCTCACTGGCACGACGCGCGTGGCGCGGGCGCTGGTGGTGGTCAACGCGACGGGGCCGTGGTCGGACGCGGTGCGACGGCTCGAGCGCCCGGAGGCGCACCCGCTGCTGCGCCTCACCCGGGGGGCGCATGTCGTGGTCCCACGAGCCCGACTCGGGCACACCCACGCGCTCACCCTCACTTCGCCCCTCGATGGCCGGGTCATGTTCGTGTTGCCGTGGGAGGAAGTGAGCTACATCGGGACGACCGACGTCGACGACCCCGGCGATCCCGACAAGGTCCGGTGTACCGCGTCCGACGTTACCTATCTGCTGCGCTCCGCGAACGCGTACTTCCCCACCGCCCGCCTCACCCCCGCCGACGTCCTGGCTACCTGGGCCGGGCTGCGGGCGCTCGTCACGGGTGACTCTGGTCAGGCGGCATCGGCCGTGTCGCGGGAGCACGTCGTCGAGGAAAGTCCCGGTGGTCTGCTCACTATCGCCGGGGGCAAGCTCACCACCTACCGCGCGATGGCGGCCGAGCTCGTGGATCGCGTCGCGGAGCGGTTGCACCGTGCCGACGGCCGTCCGCGTGCGCCTGCCCCGCCGACCGATCGCGAGTCGCTGCCTGGTGGGGAGGCCGCCGACCTCGATGTGCTGGCCGGCGCGCTCCGCGACCGCGGCGTGAGCGACGCGACCGCGCGCCACCTAGTGCGCGCCTACGGAGGCGAGGCGCCGGCGGTGCTCAACCGCGCCAGCCGCAACCGTGTTCTGCTGGGGCCAATTGTCGAGGGTCGGCCGGAGATCCGGGCGGAGGTGGAGCACCTCGTGGAACGGGAGATGGTGGTGCGGCTCGACGACGTGCTCATGCGGCGGCTGCATCTGTCCTGGCAGACACGGGATCAGGGTCTGGCGGCCGCACCGGCCGTGGCCCGCAAGCTGCGCGAGCTGCTGGGATGGGATGCCGAGCGGGAGGCCACCGAGTTGGCGCGCTACGCCGCGGCGATCGCGCGGTCGCGGGCCTGTCTGGGGACGGACCCGGTCCCGAGCTAGCGCCAGCCGCGGAGACTGCGGACGAAGTCGTGCAGGACGAGAAACTTCTCGAACACGATCACGCCTTTGCGCTTGCGCCCGAACTCACTGAAGAGCTCGCGCAGGCGACCCCGCCGCCCCACATAGAAACGGAACGTCTCGGCGAAGTCTTCCTGGGGATGCGTTCCCGCATAGCGGGACACGTAGTCCGTGAGGGTCGTCGCGATGCGCCGGCGCTCGAAATCGACCCAGTGCTCATCCGATACGCGATACGCCTTGCGCACCTCCCCGAACGCCCTTCGGAAGCGGCCGGTGCGCGTCCACGACCAGTGGTGGTACAGGAAGGAATGGCCCAGCTCGTGGAGGATGAGACCCGTCAGCGTATTCCATGAGATTTCATCGCGACGCCGCTTGCCGGTGACGTAGCGACGATCCACTTCGACCACCTTGGGGGTGTCCGGGTCCACTCCCGACACGCCGGGCCGCAGAATGACGCGATACCCCCAATCCGTGATACGCGACACGATCAGCAGCTGCCGCACGCGGCGCAGCGCGCGGGGAATGAGGTCGCGCCCGGTCGCATCCTCTCCGCACCAGGGGCAGGTGTCCATCCAGTCGTCGACGCCACGGTTGCAGTGCGGACACTCGTTCTGGAACCGCTCATACCGCCACTGCTGCGCCCGCCCGCACCACGGGCAGTGCTGCATGGGGTAGTGCATGCCGCCGCCGCACCGCTTGCAGCGGCGCTCGAAGCGGAATCCCTTTGGTGCTCGCAGCGGCTCGGGACTGGACGCTGCATCCGTGATATTGCGACCGCACCACGGGCAGAAGCGGTGGCGGTCCGACACCATCCAACGGCAGTAGCGGCACTCGGCCCCGGTCTCTTTCAGCTCATCCCGCCATTGCAGCGCCCGGGAACAGTTGGGGCAGTAGTACCAGAACCGCTCCAGCTCGAAGCGGCAACTCGGGCACCGCAGCTCCGGCCGGGGCACCGTGCGCTTAGGGCTCATGCTCGTGCCTCGTGGTCGCGAGCTGGACGATCCGCTCGATGAAGTCCCGGTACTTGAGTCCCGCCTTCTCTGCCGCGTTGGCGAATTCGTGCCCGTACGAAATGAACGGGTTCGGATTCGCCTCGATGACGTACACCTCGCCATCGTGGGTCAGGCGCACATCCATGCGGCCATAGTCTTCTAGCCACAGTGCGTGATACGCCGTCTCGCAGGTCCATCGCAGCCGCGCGAGGATCTCGGGTGCGAGCCGCCGCGCGAAGCCGGTCCGGATCTTGTGCCGCTCACGGTATTCCATGTCCCACTTCGCCTTCCAGGTCGCGATCCGGCGCTCTGTCTTCGAGAGCCGACCGAAGTGCATTTCGATCGGTGGCAGCATCAGGAGCTCATCGTTGCCGATGAAGCCGACGTACAGCTCCCGCCCCTCGATCAGCTCTTCGGCGATCGCGGCCTGGTTGTACTTCTCGTGGATGAAGCGTACGCGCTCTTCGAGACTCGTGTCGTCCGTCACCACCGATGCCTGGGCGATGCCGACGGAGGCGTCTTCGAGCAGTGGCTTCACGATCAGCGGATGCCGGACCGCGGAGGGGCGCAAGAACTGCTCGCCTGCGTGGAACACGGCGAACTCGGGGACGCGGATGCCGTGGAAGCGGAGGATCTTCTTGCTCATCGACTTGTTGCGCGCCACGAGCAGCGCCGTGGCCGGGGAGCCGGTATGCCGGTACCCGTGCGCTTCGAGCAGCGCGGCCACGGCATACTCGTAGTGCGCATTGCCCCGGAAGCTCTCACAGCAGTTGAAGACGAGCTCGGGCTCGAACGCGGCGAGCCGATCCACAAGAACCCGGATGTCATCGCGGATGCCCACCAGTCGTACGTCGTGTCCGTTGCGGCGCAGCGCGTCGGCGACCTCGTATTCCGCCTCCTCCACGCCCGCATCGAACTCCCGCCAGAAGTCCGCTTCGTCCCATTCCGGGTGAATCGTGTCGAACACCACTGCTATGCGCATCCGTCCACCTCACCTCGAGAATCCACGGGCGCCGAGCCCCCACGCCGGCCCTCGCTGCCGCTCACGCGGCCGTCCCCCGCTCGCGCTGCGCCACCCGCTGCATATCTCGCCCCACCGTCGCGACCGCCACGAGGATCACGAGACCGCCGACGAGGCCAGCCGCGGGCAACGCCAGCATGGCAGTGCGCAGATCGGCGCGGTCGGACAGGTATCCTATCAAGGGCGGCGCGATAGCGTCGCCTGCCAGATGCGAAAAGAGCACGAACGCCCCGAGCACGGTCGCGCGCACCGGCGGCGGGACGACGTCGAGGATCGCCGCCGCGAGTGGGCCATTGTACCACGTGTACAGGAAGAACGTCCCGAACACCAGCACCGTGAACAGCGTGCCGCGATCCACGAGCAGCAACGCCGTGGCCACGGGACCGCCCAGAACGAACCCCATACCGCTGGCAAACACCCGCCCGCCCGCCCACCGGGCCTGCAGACCGTCTCCGATGCGACCCCCCACCAGGGCACCGAGCACGCCGCCGGTGAGCGCCAGCAGACCGAAGGTGCGTCCCACTTCAACCGGGCTCATGCCGTGGGCCCGTTGGAGAAAGCTCGGCGCCCACGCGATCAGGCCGTTGACGGCGAAGGTGACCAGCGCGCCCCCCACGAAGATCCACATCAGTGTGGGAGTGCGGAAGACGATCGCCGCCGCCGCGAGGAAGTCCTCAAAGGCGCTGGCGGCGACGCGACCTGCCCGCGCCGTACCTTCCAGCGCGAGGGGTACGAGCCGAGCCACGGTCCAGGCGAGGCCGAGGATGGTGCACGCCGCGAACACCGCCACGTCGACCGCCGAGGCGGCGCGCTCGAACGCCGTCAGCACGCCGCCGAGCGCAGCTCCCACGAGCGTGAAGACGATGAGGGGCCGAGCCACGCGGAGAGTTCCCGGGAGATGGCGCCGGTACCAGCCGGCGAGCGCGATCCGCAGTGGTGGCGGGGGCTGCCGGTGGGGCTCGCGTAACTGTGAGGCGAGGATGGCCAGCAGCAGGCCCGGCGCTCCCATGATCAGGAAAGCGCGCCGCCAGCCGAACGCGAGCGCCAGCTCACCGCCGAGCCAGATGCCGGTGACGCCCCCAAGGGCCATCCCAACGGAGAAGACCCCCATGGCCATCGCGCGCGTGCGGCCGCGGTAGTAGTCGGCGATGATGGCCAGTGATGCGGGCATGTACCCAGCCTCGCCCACTCCGACGAGCGCCCGGCAGAGGAACAACTGCCAGAAGCGCGTCACCAGGCCTCCGACCGCCGTGGCCACGCTCCACAGCGTCACCCCGAAGGTGATCACGCCCCGACGCGACCGCAGGTCGCCGATCACGCCGAGGGGCAGCGCCATGAGGGCGAGCACGATCACATAGGCGGACCCGATCCAGCCGAGCTCGGCGTCCGAGAGCGCGAGCTCATGCTTGATGGGCTCGAACAGCGCGAAGACGACGTTACGGTCGGTGTAGTTGAGAATGTTGATCAGCGTGAGCAGGCCCAGGGCGTACGCGGCATACGCCCGGGAGGATGCCGGGGACTCCCCCGCCCTGGTGTCAGCTGCTCTGTCGTGCAGTCGCCTTCTCCGCGCGGGCGTCGCGCTCCAGCCTGGCCGCTCGGTAGGCGGTGCCGAGATCACGCAGCATCCGGTCCCGCTGGTCGTACAACCGCTTCAGTGGCCGTGGGGACCGCGTGGCCAACGCGTAGGCCGCCAGGATCGGAAAGGCCACCGTGTTGTCCAGATAGCACACGACGGCGCTGGGCAGTTGATCGGGATCCACTTTCCCCCAACTCACGGCTTCCGCGGGGGTCGCGCCCGACAATCCGCCGGTGTCGGGGCGCGCGTCGGTGATCTGGAGGTAGTAGTCGTGTCCCTTTTCGGACACGCCCAGCACTTCCTGGATCTGGGGCTCCGTCTGGAGCACAAAGTTCTTCGGGCTACCACCGCCGATGATCAACACGCCGCTCCGGCCGCCGTTCACCTTCGCATCGAAGACCAGGGCGGCGGTTTCGTTGACGTCAGCGCTGACGTCGAAGCGCAGCTGGCTGCCGGTCAACGCCTGTTCGGCGACGTTCATGCCGATCGAGGAATCGCCCGGCGACGACGTGTAGATCGGGACCCCGCAGGCGTGCGCCACCGACAGCACGGACTTGCGCTTCAGCCCCAGCGCCGCCTCGCGCTCGGCGAGATACCCCCCCAGCCGGTAGTGATACTCCGCGGTGCTCATCGCGTGCTGAAACTCCGGTCGTTCCGATACCTGGCGAATGAAGTGGTCCGTCGACAGCAGCACGTCGAAGTCGAAGAAGATGTCATAGATGCGAACCACTCCTTCTTCGTGCAGCCCCACATCGTCGACGAAGGGCGAGCCCCGGTGGAGCGCGAGCCCGAGCGCGAAGTGCGCGTCGTGATACAGATTCGCCCCGGTGGACACGATCCAATCGATGAAGCCCGCCTCGATCAGCGGGATCAGCGTCGACATGCCGAGGCCCGCCGGAGTCATGGCGCCGGTGAGACTCATGCCGACGGTGGCATCATCGACCAGCATCCGTTGGGAGAACAGTCGGCACGCCTCGGCCAGGCGGCCGGCGTTGTAGGCGAGAAAGGCGTTGTCCACGAGATCCGCAATGGTCTCGCGCCCGGTGATCGGTCGCGGATCGATCTTCGGTCCGCGCAGGTACTGGTCGCGTGAGGGCATCGGTCTCAGGGGTTGAAGGCTCCGGACTCCCGGCTGCGACGCTCGCGGGCCTGGCCGATCAGGCTCGCGGCCTCCGCCGCGTGGTCGGTGACGTGAAACAGGTCGAGGTCGCGCACGTCGATCTTCCCCTCACCGACGACCCGATCTCGCAACCACTCAGTGAGACCGGACCAGTAACGGCGACCGAACAGCACGACGGGGAAGTTGCGGATCTTGCCGGTCTGAATGAGGGTGAGGGATTCGAACAGCTCGTCCAGCGTTCCGAACCCGCCGGGAAACACGACGAAGGCAAGCGAGTACTTGACGAACATCGTCTTGCGGACGAAGAAATAGCGGAAGTTGATCGCGCGCTCCACGTACGCGTTGGTGCCCTGCTCGAACGGCAGCTCGATGTTGCAGCCGACGGAAAGGCCGTTTCCTTCCTGCGCCCCGCGATTGGCGGCCTCCATGATCCCGGGGCCGCCGCCCGTGATCACCGAGAATCCATCGCGGGCGAGAAGGCGTGCGGTTTCGATCGCCTTCTCATACATCGGATCGTCCGGGCGGGTACGGGCGGAGCCGAAGATCGCCACGGCGGGACCGAGGTCCGACAGCGTGTCGAAGCCCTCGACGAACTCACCCATGATGCGCAGCACGCGCCAGGGGTCGGTGTGCGTGAACGCCGCCCGTTCCAGCGCGGGCGCCTCGAAGAGGCGCTCGTCCTCAGTGCGCTGCGCGCGCGGCCAACCGATCGATCGCTCGTTCATGGTCCTCTGCGACGTTATAGAAGAATGGAGAAACCCGCACGTGGCCGGGCCGGGCATCGACTACGATGCCCTCCGCCGCCAGGCGGCGCACGGCGGCAGCGGGATCGGCGACGGGGATCGGCACGATCGCCGAGCGCGCCGCCGCCGCCGAGGCCACGTGGGGCGTGAGTCCGGCGTCGCGTGCCCGTGCAACCAGGGCTTCGGTGAGCGCTGCTGTGACGGCACGTATCCGGGGCACCGTGAGCTCCTCCAGATACTCGAGCCCCCCGAGCTGCGCATGGACCGCCGCGAGAGCCGGCGTCCCGCTCTCGAAGCGCCGGGCGTCGTCGTGGTAGACCAGGCTGGTCGGGTTGAAGGCGAATTGATCGCGCTGCCCGAACCACCCTGCTCCCAGCGGCATGAGATCGGGCACCAGCCCTTCGCGTACATAGGCGAAGGCGATCCCCGGCCCGCCGAGGAGCCACTTCAACCCCCCTCCAACCAGCACATCGACCCCGGCCGCCTGGACATCGAGGGGAATCTGCCCGACGGACTGATAGGCGTCGATCACGCAGAGGGCCCCGCATCGGTGCGCGGTGGCAGCGACGCTCGTGAGATCCTGAATCGCCCCGGTGGCATAATAGACGTGTGACGTCGCCACCACACCGGTGCGCTCGTCGACGGCGGCGGCGATCGCCTCGACGGGCACACTCACGCCGTCAGGGCTCGGTACCACGATGAGCTCGACGCCCTGGCGTTGTCGGCTGAGCCACTGGTAGACGACCGTCGGGAAGTCGAGCGCGGTGACCACCACGCGCGGCCGTTGTGTCAGATCGAGGGCGCCCGCCACCGCGGCCAGGGCGGCGGAAACCGACGGCGCGAGCGCCACCGTGCCGGGCGGCGCCCCGAGCAGCCGGCGGTAACGGTCCCGCAGCTCGGCGAGGGCGTCCCACCACGCGTCGTACCAGGCGGGCGCCCCACGGGTCTGCCACTCGTCCACAAACGCCATCAGCCGGCGACGGGTCCGGTCCCCCAGTGCTCCCAACGAGCAGGTATTGAGGTAAACCCGGTCCCGGAAGATCGGGAACTCGCTCCGATAGCGGGCGAGCGGATGGGCGCCGGCCCGGGGCGTCGCGACCAGGCCGCTTGCACGCGTCATGCAGCGAGAATATACAGAATGCATGACGCATCCCGCGAGTTGGCCACGCCTGATGCTCGCGCTGCTGCCGCGCGCCATCGTGAATCCCCTGCTGGCGTGGGACCTGCTGCGTCTCGCGTGGAGCATGCGGGCACGCGGGTGGTGGCGACGCCCACCGTTCCTGCCCACACCGCCGCCGGAGTACCTGCGCTGGCGGATGTTCACCGCCTACGGCGACGAGCACGCCGTCCCGTCGGCGGACGACGTGGTGCGCGTCGCGCGGTGGCGACGCGAGACGATGGGATTGTGACGGCGCGCGCCGCGACGAGCGCGGTCACGCGCCGGGCGCTGGAGCTCGGCTTTGATGCCGTCGGTGTCGCGTCGCTGGACCCGATTCCCCACGCCGATGCGCTGGACCGCTGGCTCGCAGCCGGGTACGGCGGGACGATGCACTACCTCCAACGCCAGGCGTCGCTCCGCCGCGCTCCCGCGGAGATCCTGCCGGGCGCCCGGGTCGCCGTGGTGACCCTCACGAACTACCGGCATCCGCAACCGTCGGTGCCAGGCACGGCGCGCGTGGCGCAGTACGCGTGGAGCCGTGACTATCATCGCGTCCTGCGTCCGCGCCTCGAGCGACTGGCGGAGAGCATCCGGGAAATCATCCCGGGGGCGCGGACGCGGTGCTACGTTGACGCCGGTCCGGTCCCCGAGCGCGAGCTCGCCCAACGGGCGGGGTTGGGCTGGATCGGCAAGAACACCATGCTCATCGACCCCGCGCGTGGCTCGTTCACCTTCCTCGGCGCGGTGCTGACCGACGCCGCCCTCGTCTGCGATGATCCGTTCGAGGCCGACCGCTGCGGCACCTGCCGTGCGTGCCTCGATGCGTGCCCTACCGGGGCGTTCGTCGGCGAACGGGTGCTGGACGCGCGCCGCTGCATTTCCTACCTCACGATCGAGCGGCGGGGGGAATTCGCGGAACCGGAGCGCGCGCAGGTCGCCGACTGGCTGTTCGGCTGCGATATCTGCCAGGACGTGTGTCCCTGGAACGTGCGGTTCGCGCTGCCCACCGATGACGCCGAGCTGGCGCCGCGTCCCGAGCTGACCGCTCCCGATCCAATCGACCTGCTCGATATGTCCGCCGCGACCTTCGCGGCGTGTTACGACGACTCGGCATTCTCCCGACCGGGCATGACCGGCATGCGCCGGAATGCGGCGGCGGTACTCTACAACCGGCGACGCCCGTGACCGAGTCGCCGACCCTCCCTGAGCGGATCGATGCCGTGCGCCGCCATCTCGCTGACGGACTGCCCCGCATCGACCCACACCATCGTCTCGTCGGCCGACCGGTGCTCTATCGGCTGGTGGACGAACACACCCTGGAAATCACGTTTCGCGACGTGCCGGGCATCGCGGAGGCGGAGGTGCTGGGCGTCAAGCGCCTGATCAAGGAGACCTGCTTCTGTACGGTGAGCCCGCAGACCGCCGAGTGCGTGACGGTCCGCCTCGTCGTCGCACTGCCGTGATCGGGTGAACCGAATGGAGCCTCGCCTCGGCTGGCGTTCCCGGCCGGGACTGGCCGCGCGCGGCACCCGCGATAGCTTTCCCGCTGCGCATCATCCGTTCTTCTGGGAGGACCCATGCGATCGGCGATCATCGGCCTGGTGCTCGGCCCCCTGGCCACCCTGTCCCTCGCGGCACAGAGCTACACCGACCCGAATACGGGCGTGGAGTTCCCGACGCAACTGGTCCCGCCGGGCGGGACCGAGTCGCACGTCCTGACGGGCACCGGGGTGCGGACCCGCACCTTCCTCAAGGTGAAGGTGTACGCCTTCGGCCTCTATGTTGATCCGGCCGGCGCGCGAAGCGCCTTGGGGACGTACGCCGGAAAGCCCGCCAAGGATCTCGAGCGCGACGACGCGTTCTACTCCGCGTTGCTCGAGCGCCGTTTCCCCATGACGCTGCGACTCGTGATGACACGCGACGTCGGTGGGGAAACGATGGCGGAGGCGTTCGACGGAGCACTTCGCCCGCGCGTGCAGCAGGCCGCTGGCCAAGGCATGCCCGGAGGGGAGCAGGCGCTCGACCAGTTCCGCGCGTTCTTCGGCGCAGAGGTCGCCAAGGGCACCGATCTGGTGTTCTCGTGCACCCCGGAGGGACGCTTTGCCACAGCCATCGCCGGCGACCAGAAGCCGGAGCTGAACAGCCCCGCCCTGTGCTGGGCTTTGTTCGACGTCTACCTCGGCGCGAAACCCATCTCGGCGGACGGCAAGAAGACCCTGGTCGCCAACTTCCCGCAGATCCTCAGCGAAGGGAACTGAGCCCCGCGCCGACCCGGCCACAGCCGACGGGCGCCCCAGGCGTCCGTCGGCTGGTCTACTGGCCGCTTGGCGATACGCGCGTCGCGACTACCGCACCCCCAGCGCCCCACCACGCCACACCACCACCACCGCGGTAATCACCACCACTCCGACGACATCGAGCCACAGACCGGCACGGCGCATCTGCGCTGCCGACACGGCACCGGTACCGAACGCGAGTGCGTTCGGGGGCGTGCCGACCGGCAACATGAACGCAAAGGACGCTCCGAGGGCGGCCCCCGCCATCAGCGGGAGGGGATCCATTCCGAGGGGAATCGCCAGGGCGGCGATCAGCGGCATCCCCATCGCCGCTGTCGCCGTGTTCGAGGTCAGCTCGGTGAGCAGCGTGAAGAACAGCGTCACCGCCGCCAGTGTGGCGACCGGCGGCAGTCCCTGCAATCCCGTAAGCTGACCGGCCAGCCATTGCGCCAGGCCACTCTCGTCCATGGCGGCAGCCAGTGCCAGCCCGCCGCCGAACAACAGCAGCACGTCCCACGGAATGCGGGCAGCGGAGGCCCAGTCGAGCGCGAAACGCCCGGCTTGCCGGCTCGTCGGCAGGACGAAGAGCGCCAGGGCTGCGATGATCGCGATCCCCGCGTCGGTGACGCCGGGGATGGCCGTCGCCAGTCCCGGGATCGTGACGGCGCCGAGCGTCTTGGGCTCGCGCAGGACCCAGGCGAGGGCGGCTCCCGCCAGCACGGCGACGGTCAGCCGCTCGCCGATGGTCCACGGGCCGAGTCGCCGGCGCTCGGTCGCGATCAGGGCAGCCAGGCCGCCCAGTGGGCCCCGCACCTTGAACACGCCCCGCACGAGTAGCAGCCAGCACGCCGCCAGCATCAGCAGCGCACAGGGACCGCCGATCGCCATCCACTCGGCGAATCCGATCCGGTACCCGAGGGTCGCGCGCGCGGCTCCCGCGAAGATCGCCACCGGCGGGGTCCCGATGAGCGTCGCGGCACCGCCGATCGACGCCGCATATGCCATTCCGAGCACCAGCGCGGCGCCGAATGCCTCGGCGCGCTGGGGAGCCTCTCGCCGCGCCAGATCCACCAGGGCGACGACCAGCGGCAGCATCAGCGCCGCCGTGGCAGTGTTGGAGATCCACATGCTCGCAAACGCGGTGGCCAGCATGATCGCGAGCACCAAGCGTGGCGCGTCGCTGCCGACCGCTGCGATCACCGTGTACGCCAGGCGGCGATGCAGCCCCCAGCGCTCGCTGGCCGCTGCGAGGAAGAACCCGCCGAGAAACAGGAAGATGACGGGATCGGCATAGTGCCGCGCCAGGCCATCAAGCCGGACGGCGCCGGTGAGCGGCAGCACCGCGAGCGGCAAGAGCGCCGTCGCCGCCAACGGGATCGCGCCGCTGAGCCACCACACGGCCATCCAGGCAGCGAGTCCCGCCACCCACACGGCGGGCTCGGGTACGGTCGCGGGGCGCACGAGCCACAGCGTCACCGCCGCCGTGGGGCCCCCGACGTAGCCGGTCCACGGGACCAGGGCCTGTCCAACCCGGGTTACGCGCGATCGATCCACACGCTCGCCCCAGCCCCCGGGTTCTGCCGCGTCGCCGCACGAGTTCCGCTGCGTTGCGCCGCGGACATGATCACCGTGATGGGCTACGCGCCGCGACCCGGGACACCACCTCGAAGTACCAGCGGACTCCCTGCACCAACGCCTCCACACGGAGACGCTCGTCGTTACCGTGCACCGCAGACGCCTCTTCGACAGTCACCGGAAACGACCGCACGCCGTAGCTCGCGATCCCCAGTCCACGGAACAGGTAGGAATCGGTGAACCCCTGGAGCATATAGGGCATGATCACTGCTTCCGGGTGGAGCGCGTGTGTCGCTGCGACGATGGCGCGATAGAGCTCGGTCTCGGTCCCGCTTTCCGAAGCCGGCCAGAAGTGGCCTTGGGGCTCGATCGTGACCGCCGTATCGGCGACCAGCTGTCGCAGTTCGTGAAGAAACGCGGCCGGGTCGGCGCCGGGCAACAGGCGGACGTCGATGGTGGCGGTTGCCTCCGGGGGAATGACGTTGGTCTTCGCGCTGCCGTGCAGTCCGGTCACGGAGATCGTGTTGCGCAGCATGGCATTGATCACGGGATCGGCGGTCAGGGCGCGCACCGCGGCCGAGTCGGCGAGCGCCGCACCAATGTCGGCGTACCAGCGTCGGCGCACACTGTCGGGCTCTGCGGGTGCGCGGTCGCGGAAGTGCGCAGCGACGGTAGCGGTCACCGTCAGCGGGGTGGTGTAGTGGACGATGCGGTCGAGGGCGGTGATCAGGCGGTGCACGGCATTGCCGGGCAGCGGGCGCGAGCCGTGCCCGGCTGGACCGCGGGCGGTCACGGTGAGCCACAACGGCGTCTTTTCCGTGGTTCCGACCGCGACCGCGCGGACCTTCCCATCCGCGCCCTCCCACATCTCGCCGCCCTCATTGAGGACGAACTCCGCATCGCGCACGATCGCCGGATGGTGCTCGACGATCCAGCTCGCCCCTGCTCCGCCGAGGATCTCCTCGTCCGCCGTGGCGACAAGGATCACGTCGCGCCGCAATGGCACGCCCGCCCGGTGGAGCAACAGCACCGTCATCAGCTGCGCGATCCCCTCCCCTTTCATGTCGAGCGCTCCCCGACCCCACACCGCACCGTCACGCACCACGCCGCCGAACGGATCCACCGTCCAGCGCTCGGGACTCGCGAGCACCACATCCATATGGCTGAGCAGCACCACGGGCCGCGCCGAGCTGTCGCTCGGGAGCCGGGCCACCAGGTTGGCCTTGCCGGGACCCGACTCGAGAATGTCGGCTGTGATACCCTCGCGGCGCAGGATTTCGGCGAGCCATCGCGCGGCCACGACTTCATTGCCGGGGGGATTCGTCGTGTTGATGCGTAGATACTCGGCCAGCAGGGCGGTCGCTTCGTCGGCGACCGCCCGCCACTCGGCGTCCGACTGTGGCACGGTGATCGCCGCTGCGTGCTCCAGGGGCACCCGCACAGGCGCTGACGATCCGGAGTCGAGTCCCGGCATCGTACGGTGAGTGCAGCCAAACGCGAGTGCTGCGGCGAGGATCCGAGGCAAGTGCGCGCGCATCACAACCCCGCGAGATGTCGCTGCGAGCAAGGTACAGGCCAGCCCGGACACGCGCGAGGCTTTGCGGCCCGGCTGCGGGACTCCGGCACCGTCAGCGACGCCCGCCGGCGAGCTGCAGCGCTTCGGGTCGCCGCCGCAGCGCGAGCATCGCCGTGATGCCGATCGCCGGTCCGGTCGCCAGGGCCGCCATCACCCAGCGCCAACCCAGCGCCGAGGCGAGCAGTGGCAAGAGGTAGATGCTCGCGGCGGTGAGCAGAAAACCGAGGCTCGTCTGCAGCGTGAGCGCGGTGCCAACCAGATGTCGGGGCGCGAGCTCGCTGACCGCGGTCGAGAACTGGGCCGAGTCCGCGACGATCGCGGCCCCCCACACGAGCAGCAGCGGCGCCAGCGCGATCAACGGTGCCCCGAATACCGACCCGGAGACGACGCAGCAGCCGCCGGAAACGGCAAGCGCTACGGACGTCACCAGGGTGCGCCCCCACCGATCAGCGGCGGCGCCGGCGAGCCACGAGCCGAGCGCGCCGATCCCGATCACGCCGAAGGTGAGCAGGGCCGCGCGCGCCGCAGCGCCGCGCGGCGCACCTCGCGCGGCCTCACTCGCGACCACCCAGGCCGGGATCCAGGTCCACATCGCGTACAGCTCCCACATGTGCCCCAGGTACCCCGCGTTCGCGAGCATCGTGGGTCGATTCCGGAGCAGCCGCGGAACCGCTCCCCAGTCGAAGGCGGTCGCGGGGACCGCGAACGGTCCGTCGTGGGGCACCCGCAGTGCCAGCAGCGCACCGGCGGCTGCCGACACGGCTGCCACCCCCAGCACCAGGCGCCACGATTCTTCCGGGACGGCCCACCGCACGAGGTGCGGGCCAGCGGAGCCGAGGGTGAGCGCGCCCACGAGGATGCCGATCGCCAGACCGCGCCCCTCGCGGAACCAGCCGGCCAGGATCTTCATGCCGGGGGGATACACACCGGCGAGGCAGACGCCCGTCAAGCCGCGGAGCGCGATTGCGAGTCCGGCGGAGGGGGCGGCCGCAACCGCGGCGGTTGCCGCGGCGGCGCAGAACGCGGCCCCTGCGAGCAGTCGCCGGGCGGACCAGCGATCAGGAAGCGTGAGCGTCGCCGACACCAGTGCGCCGACGACGAAGCCCAGCTGCACGGAGATCGTCAGCCAGGCCGTTTGAGTGGCACTCAGGGCCCAGTGCTGCGACAGCGCCGGCGCCACCGCCGATGCGCTGAACCACGGAGCCATCGCCAGCAGCTCGGCAACGGAGAGGTAGAACAGCACGCGTCCCGGCTTCACAGTCGACGCGTCTCACCATGTCGCGGGATCCACAGGCGATCGGGCGCCAGGCCGGCAGCGGCCCACGCCGCGCGCGTGCGGCGTGGCGGCTCGTCGAGGGGCTCATCGGTCAGACGGAATGTCCCCCAGTGCATCCCCGCGAACAGTGCGGGCTCGGTCCCACCACGGGTCAGCTCCTGGTAGGCCCGCACGGCCTCTTCTGGATTCATGTGCACTGGAGCCATGAACCAGCGGGGGGCGTAGGCACCGATGGGGAGCAACACGGCGTCGAACGGCCCGAGACGCGACCGCAGAGCTGCGAACTGCGGGTGATAGCCCGAGTCGCCCCCGAAGTACACTGCCCGTGACCCGGCGTGCAGCGCCCAGCTGCACCACAGCGTGCGGTTGCGGTCGGAGACGCCGCGCCCGCTGAAGTGCTGCGCCGGAGCACAGGTCACCGTGAGCGAGGCCGTGGTGCGGGTATCCCCCCAGTCGAGCTCGAAGATGTGACGCACCCCGCGGGCGCGCACGAAGGAACCGACACCGAGCGGCACGTACCATTGCGCCGCTGGATGCCCGGCGGCCAGGGCACGCACGGTGCCGTCGTCGAGGTGGTCGTAGTGATTGTGCGACTGGAGCACCAGGTCGACGGGTGGCAGCTCGGCCAGCGCCAGCGCTGGCGGCACGCGACGTCGCGGCCCGACGAAGGACAGCGGCGACGCGCGCTCCCCCCACATCGGGTCGGTGAGCACGTTACGGCTGCCAATCTGAACGAGGAAAGTCGCATGACCGATCCACGTGAGGGTCACCGCGTCGGCGGCCGCGCGCGGTCGGATCAGTGTCGGCTCGACGATCGGGAACGCGGCAGCCGGGGGGTCTGCCGCGCGCCGGTGCCGGACTCGCTCGATCAGCAGCCACCTGAGGAGGTCGCCGAGACGACCCGGCACCGGTCCGAGCCAGGGGTTCTGGAATCCCCCGCCCGGGCGCCGGTGCGCCGGGTTCACGACGGGCAACGAGCTAGAGTCCGGTCGGGTGATCGAGAAACACCCACGACAGTGAGAAGCGGGCTGCGAGATGCGCCGCGAGCGCCTGAACACCGAGCGTCTCGGTTGCATAATGGCCGGCGTAGATGACGTTGACCCCCAGCTCCTCAGCGTCGAAGTAGGTCCAGTGGGCGCCCTCACCCGTTACGAGCGTATCGAGCCCTGCCGCGGCCGCCTGGCCGATCATGGAGCCTCCGGCACCGGTCACGATTCCGACGCGGCGGACGCGCTCGGGACCAAAACCCAAGAGTCGAACCGCCGCGATGCCCAGCGATCGCTGCACGGCCCCGACCAGCTCCGCGCGGCTCGCGTCGAGCTCTCCCCATACGCCGATGTCCTGTCCTTCGGCGCGGCCGAAGGGACCCTGCACCGCGACACCCAGCCGCTTCGCCAGCAGGGGGTTGTTACCCACCTCCGGGTGGCAGTCGAGCGGCAGGTGAGCCGAGTAGAGCGCGAGGTCGCTGCTCGTGAGCCCGGTGATTCGCCGGTGCAGCTGGCCGGTGAGTGGGCTCAGCCCGCGCCAGAAGAGACCGTGATGCACCAGCAGCAGGTTGGCGCCGGCCTCGGCAGCCATCCGGATGGTGGCCATGCAGGCGTCGACGGCAGCCGCAATTCGGGTGACGCTGCCGCGCTGCGACGTCACCTGCAGGCCGTTGAGCGCCTCGGGCGCGTCGTGCACTTCTGCAACGCGCAGGTACTCATCGAGATAGGCCGTCAATTCACGGAGATCAGTCACTGGCAGCTTCGAGACATTAACGAGTCACTATAGAGACAGTTGCGACAAAAACGTCCGAGATTCCCACATGCCGTCGGACCACATCAGCTTGTGAAATAAGTACTTACAGTATCCACACTCGAGGCGGCCCGAAGATGTGGATATTGCGATGCCGGCGGCCGTCTTTTCAGGCCACCTGCACCGCAGCGGCATCGGTCACCGCCGCCCCCATACGCAGCACACCGTTCACCTCACCGCCTTCCTGTACGAGCAGGTTCGGCGTGGTGATGTCCCCATGCACCACCGAGCGAGGCTGGATCTCGACCCGCTCTGTGGCCACGATGCTGCCCCGCACTTCCCCACCGATGATTGCCTCGCGGGTGTGGATGTCCCCTTCAACCAGGCCACCCTTGGCGACGAGCACCTGGCGGCCGACCCGCAGGTTGCCGCGGACCGTGCCCTCGATTTTGAGGATTCCCTCCGCCATGACGTCCCCGACCACTTCCATCCCACTGGCGATGATCGAGAGTCCGGCTTCAGCTTCCGCGCCCGCGGTTCCCTTCTCCGCGAAGATTGCCATCAGGTACCCTCCTTCAGGAGCGACAGCGGGTCGAGCATCTGCCGGCCGCGCCGGACCTCGAAGTGCAAATGAGGCGCTGTGGAGCGCCCCGTATTGCCGGACAAGGCGATGACCTGTCCGGCGCTCACCGAATCGCCGTCGCGCACTAGGACACGCGACGCGTGGCCATACAATGTCTCATAGCCATCCGGATGGCGCAGCAGCACGAACACGCCATAATCGTCGCGCACACCTGTGAGTTCCACCGACCCGCCGCCGGCGGCGCGCACCGGTGTGCCCACCGGAACGGCGATGTCGATTCCCGGATGCGACTCCGCTTCGGAACCGGGCCGAATCTGCCCCCGGGTGACAAATCCCCGCTCGTCGAGGGGCCAATGGCTGGGGACGCTGGGGCCGATCTCGTACCGGCTCCGCGTCCCGGGCAGGCGCGCGGTGATGACGCGCGTCCGCGGTAGTTCTCCGGAGCGCCGCTGGCTGGGATCGGCGCCCGCGGTCGGCGCGCCGAGCACGCTGCGCAACTCCTGGTAACTGGCCTCGGCGCGGTTCAGAGCCGCCGCGAGCTCGAGCACGCGCGCGTTTTCACTGCGGAGGCGCGACACCTCGGCCTCGAGTGTCGGGACGCGGGCGGCGGCACGCGTGATCGGTCCGGCGAATGCGAAGAACAGCACGGCGAGAGCGGTGACCGCCAGGCCGACGGCCTTTGCGAGTCGCACGGCCCACAGGGGCAAGCGGTAGGTGCGTGTCCGCAGTTCGCCGTCGGTGTGGACGACGATCGTGACGGAGCGGGCTTTCATCCGTCGAATGGCGCGCCGAAGATCAGCTCGAGCTGACGCGCGAGGTCGTCGTTGGAGTAGAACGCGATGTGAATCTGCCCCTTGCCCTTGGCGCGGACCGTCACGCGCACGTCGGTGCCGAGGTAGCGGCGCAGGGCGTCTTCGATGCGCCGCACCTCGGGTGCGGTGGCTGTGCCCGGGCGCAAGCGCGGGCGTCGTGTGGGTCGCCGCCCCCCGCGAACCCGGTCCTCCATCTCCCGCACGGAGAGGCGCTGGGCCACGGCTTCCCGTGCCATGGTCACCACCACACGGGTATCGGTGACCGCCAGCAGGGCACGCCCGTGGCCGACGGACAGGTGTCCGGCGTGCAGCATGGTGAGCACGGCATCCGGGAGCTTCAGCAGGCGCAGCGCGTTCGCGACGGTGGACCGATCTCGGCCGACGGCGTCGGCGATGTCCTGATGAGAGAGTTCGAATTCGGTCACCAGGCGCTCGTAGCCGCGCGCCTCGTCCACCGGCGAGAGGTCGTCACGCTGCAGGTTCTCGATCAGCGCGAGGGTCAGCAACGTGCGGTCGTCGGCGTCGCGTTTCACTGCCGGGATCCGCTGCCACCCCAGCGCCTGGCACGCACGCAGGCGGCGCTCGCCGGCGATCAACTCGAACCCCGCCCCGCCGTCGGGCGCGGTTCGCACCACTACCGGCTGAAGCAGTCCCGCCTGACGGATGGAGGACTTCAACTCCTCGAGGGCCTCCGGGTCGACGGCGCGCCGCGGCTGATAGGGGTTGGCGCGAATCTGGTCGATCGCGACTTCGATCAGGCTGCCTTCGCGCTCGGCTTCCTCGCGCGTCGAACCGAGCAGCGCTTCGAGACCGCGGCCGAGTCGGCGGCGACCCGCCGGTGCGCCCGAGGTCACGCCGACAGCTCCGGTGTAGCCAGCGGTACCGGTGGGGCAGGGGACTCCTGCTGCGTTCCGCGCTCCACGCGGCTGATCAGCTCCATCGCCACCGCCACGTACGTCCGCGACCCGACTGACTGCACGTCGTAAAGGATGATCGGCTTTCCGAAGCTCGGCGCTTCGGCGAGGCGCACGTTGCGGGGGATCGTCATGTTGAACATGCGGCTTCCGAAATACTCCTTCGCTTCCGCGGCCACCTGCCGGCTGAGATTGAGCCGGGCGTCGTACATCGTGAGCAGCACCCCGTCGATCGCGAGCGCGCCGTTGAAGTTGCGCTGCACGAGCTTGATCGTATTGAGCAGCTGCGAAAGCCCTTCCAACGCATAGTACTCGCACTGGATCGGGATGATGACGCTGTCCGCGGCTGTGAGAACGTTCAGCGTTAGCAGTCCGAGGGACGGCGGACAATCAATGATGACGTACTGGTACTCGTCGCGCAGATCCCGTAGCGCGCGCCGCAAGGCGGTCTCGCGCGATGGCCGATTGACGAGCTCGACCTCGGCACCGACCAGATCTTGGGTGGCGGGGACGACGTCGAGGTTGGCGAAGTGCACCTGGCTGAGCCGCGCCCCCGCGAGCGGCTCCCCTTCGAGGAGCGCCTCGTACAGCGAGGAGCTGAGGCGCTGAGCATCGATGCCGACGCCGCTGGTGGCGTTGCCCTGCGGATCGGCATCGATCAGCAGCGTCTTGCGCTCGGCCGCTGCCAGCGAGGCCGAGAGATTGACGGCGGTGGTCGTCTTTCCAACACCGCCCTTCTGATTGGCAATCGCGACGACGCGAGACAAAAAGTCGTAACTCGTTGTTAGATAATGAGTTACACAGGAATCAACTACTTGAGCGTACCAATATATCGTGCGCCCCTGCGAGGTGAAAGAGGTGTTTCACGTGAAACAACGGGCTCGGTGCTAACTGGACGCTCGTTGCCGTCGAGTAGCCTCAAGCACGAGGTTCTGCAGGTCGCTGGCCGACACCCCGGGGATTCGCCCGGCCTGGGCCAACGACGTTGGGCGGACCGCGGCGAGCTTCTGTCTCGCCTCAGTAGACAGGGTGCGCAATTCCTCGTAAGGCAAGTCCTCGGCAAGTCGGAAGCTGGCCAGCTCAACGAGACGAGCGGCCGCCGCCCGCTCCCGTGCGAGATAGCCCTCGTACTTGAGTTCGACCTCCGCTGTTATTACTGCTTCGCCGTCGAGGCCCTCCAATCGGCCAGCCACCTGCAGCAACCTGGTGAGAGGCACACCGGGACGACGCGCCAGCTGGGCCACTCGCTGGCCGTTCACCGGTGGCTCGCCGTCCAGCGCTTCCGCCGCCTGACCGGGGCTGAGCGACACACTCCTCGCCACCTCAAGCACCTGCTCCTCGCGCTGCAACCGGGCGTGGGCGACACGTCGCTCCTCGTCGCTCAACAGCCCCAGTCGCTCTCCGAGAGGGAGGAGACGCCGCAGCGCGTTGTCCTGGCGCAGCAGCAACCGGAACTCGGCGCGGGAGGTGAACAAGCGGTACGGCTCATCCACTCCCCGGGTCACCAGGTCGTCCACCAGCACGCCGACATAGGCGTCCTCCCGGCCCAGCACGATCGGCTCGAGCCCCCGCACTCGGCGCGCCGCATTGATCCCGGCCACAACACCCTGTGCCGCCGCCTCCTCATACCCCGTCGTACCGTTCACCTGTCCCGCAAGGAAGAGGCTCTCGACCGCCTTCGTCTCGAGCCACGGAGTCAACTGGGTTGGCGGACAGTAGTCGTACTCGATCGCATATCCCGGGCGCGTCATTCTCGCGCGCTCCAACCCCGGGATGGTGCGCAACAATTCCAGCTGAACGGTGACGGGCAGGGAAGTGGACAGACCGTTGAGGTACAACTCCTCCGTGTCGAGGCCTTCTGGCTCGAGAAACACCTGGTGGCGCCCGGCGTGGGGGAACTTGACGATCTTGTCCTCAACGGAAGGACAATACCGCGGCCCGCGAGACGCGATGGCGCCGCCGTACAGCGCCGATTCACTCAGGCTGCGCTCGATGACCGCCTTCGCCTCGGCCCCTGCCCACGTGATCCAGCACGGCACCTGGCGCGGCACCGGATGGCGCTCGTAGAAGCTGAAACGAAACTCGTCCCCCTCGCCATCCTGGCGCGCCACTCGCGACCAATCCACGCTGCGCCCGTCCACGCGGGGCGGCGTTCCCGTCTTGAAGCGCGATACCGTAAGTCCAAGTCTTTCAATGTCTTGCGCCAACTCAACGGATGGTGGATCCCCGGCTCGACCGGCCGGTGTCTGGACCGTCGTTCCGACATGAATCCTCCCGCGCAGAAACGTCCCCGCAGTCACAATCACGGCGCGGGCCGCGAATTGCCGACCGTCGGTGACCTCGACGCCCGCGACGCGGCTTCCCGCAAGCAGCAGGCGCGCGACCGTTCCCTGGGTGAGCTCCAGCGTTGCGAAACGCTCCAGCGCCTGACGCACTGCCCGACGATACAGCGTGCGGTCACATTGCACGCGCGGTGCCCACACCGCCGGCCCCTTGGTGCGATTGAGCATGCGAAACTGGATCCGCGCCACATCGGCGGCGCGACCCATGATGCCCCCCAGGGCATCGACCTCCCGCACCACGGTGCCCTTGGCGATCCCCCCGATAGCGGGGTTGCAGGACATCTGGCCGATGGTGTCGAGCGCCGACGTAATCAGCAGCGTGCGCGCACCGAGCCGTGCCGCCATGGCGCAGGCTTCCGCACCGGCGTGGCCTCCCCCGATCACGATGACGTCGTAGCGCGACATGGCTCACAAGTATAGAGGACCGCACCGCGGTGCGCCCAGTCCGGTCCAGTGAGTTGGGAGAGGCGGACGGCCTGGCGCGCCAGGTGGCGCACCGCCGGCGTGTGGCGCCCGACTAGTCGCCCGGCGTCACGCGCGACCGACCCAGCGGATCACCTCGCGCAGCGCGGGCCGCTTGCCGGTCATCAGGATACCGACGCGGTAGATGCGCGCCGCGACCGCGGTGACCACGATGATTCCCACCACCAGCGTCGCCACCGAAAGCACTACCTCCGACAGCGGCAGGCTGCCTGCCGCCCAGCGCACGGGCATCGCGATCGGTGATGTGAAGGGTACGATCGACAACGTGACCGCGAAGGTCGAGTCCGGGTCGTTCAGCATGGAGAACATCCCCATGAACGAGACCAGCAGCAACAGCGTCACCGGGACCTGTGCCTGTCGTGCCTCCTGCTCGCTGCTCGAGATCGCCCCAACCGCCGCGAACATCGCAGAATAGAGGAAGAATCCACCCAGGAAGTACACCAGGAAGACGACGCCCGTCGCCAGGGTGACGTCGGGCACCTCGAACACCGACACCTCGCCCGGCATACCCAGGCGCGCGGCAATGCTCGCCCGATGTCCCAGCATCAGACCCGCCGACACTCCCCAGATCACGAACTGGAGCAGCGATACCGCCCCGACACCGAGCAGTTTGCCCGCCATCAGCTGAGCCGGCCGCAACGAGCTGATCAGCACCTCGACGATGCGCGTCGTCTTCTCCTCCAGCACCGAATTCATGACGTTCACGCCATAGAGCGTGATGGCGATGTACAGGATGATCCCCATGAAGTAGGCCAGCGAAAACGACTGCCCGGCCGACTCTTCCACCGTTCGGCCGCGCGCGATCTTCTTGGTGCTGAGATCCATCCGCAGCTGTGCCCGTCCCACCACGGCGGGATCGACCCCCTCTCGCTCGAGCCGCGCCCGCACGGCGATCTGCTGCAGCCCACGCTCCAGACGCTCGATCGTCGTGAACGACGAGACGTTGGACGCTCGATACTCCGCTGCTCCCGCCTCCAGCAGGCTGTCGGAAATCAGCAGGAACCCATCGAGGCGGCCGTCGCTCACCTCGACCGTCAGTGAATCCAGCACCCCCGGCCGGCTCGCCACGCGTGCCACAGTGAAGTTCGCGCCCTGCAGGCCACGCGCGACCCGTTCGCCGAAGGCTGTCGTCGTGGCATCGACCACGACGATCGTCTTGTGGCCCCCACCGGCGAGGAGCAGGGGCAGGAAGATCATCGCCGCGAAAAACACCGGGCCGAGCACCGCTGAGATCCACATCGCCCGGGTACGCACCCGCTCCACGAACTCACGCCGCACGACGGCCCACACCTTACGCATCGGCCACCCTCCCGCCGACAGCTTCGGCCCGCGCGGCGTCCGGACCCACGAGATCGACGAAGACCTTGTGCAGGCTCGGTCCGGCGATGTCGAAGCGGCTCAGCCGGGCGCCTCCCGCCACCAACCGTCTGAGGATCTCCTGCGGGTCGCTGCCCTCGGCCAGCTCCAGCTCCGCATAGCGGCCGTAGTCCTGGACGCCGACGACCAGCGTGCGATCGGCAAACACCTGGCTCGCTGCCTCGGGAGGCGGAGCTTCAAACGCCACCGTGACATGCCGCCCGCCGTGCGCGAGCGTCACGGCCGCCGGAGTACCGTCCACCAGTTTCCGGCCTCGGGCGATGATGCACAGCTGGTCGCACAGCTTCTCGGCGTGCTCCATGATGTGCGTCGAGAACAGAATCGTCTTGCCACGCCGTCGCAGGTCCAGGACCGTGTCCTTCATGACCTGCGTGTTGACCGGATCGAGTCCCGAGAACGGCTCGTCGAGCACCACCAGATCCGGGTCGTGCAGGACGGTGGAAATGAACTGCACCTTCTGCTGCATGCCCTTGGACAGATCCGCCACCCGTCGCAGCGACCAATCGCCCAGCCCCAGTCGCTCGAGCCACTCCTGCCCCCGGGCCCGCGCGATCCGCCGGTCCACGCCCTTCGCTTCCGCGAGGAACACCAGCACGTCGAGAACCCGCATTTTCGGGTAGAGCCCTCGCTCCTCGGGCAGGAAGCCGATTCGGGCAGAGTAGTCGCGGCCCGTGCCGGCCGTGCCGAACAGGCTCACCGATCCCTCATCGGGAATCAGGATGTTCATGATCATGCGGATCGCAGTGGTCTTGCCGGCGCCATTCGGGCCCAGGAGACCATAGATCATGCCTGCCGGTACCTCGAGCGACAGAGCATCGACGGCGGTATGTCCGGTGAATCGCTTGGTTACGCGGTCCATCGCCACGACGGAACCGTGCATAGTCGTTGGCCGGTTGTGGGGAACACTTGAATATAGAGCGCCGGGGCGGGGGCGCGCGCCCGAGCAGCCGACGGCCGCTCGAGTCAGACCGACACGCGGAACAGCGCGGCAGCCTTCCGCAGGGCGCCGATCAGCACATCGATATCGCTCACGTCGTTGTACACATAGAACGAGGCCCGCGCGGTCGCGGGCACGCCCAAGCGGCGCATCAACGGTTGCGCGCAGTGGTGTCCCGCACGGATGCACACCCCGTCCTGGTCCACGATGGTCGCCAGATCGTGCGGGTGAATCCCTCCGAACACGAACGAAACCACGCCTGACCGGTCACCGCGTGGTCCGAAGACACGCACACCATCCAATTCGCCGAGCCGGTCGATCGCGCCGCGTGCCAGCGCCGATTCGTGGGCCGCCACCGCCCCGCGTCCCAGCCCGTCCAGGTAGTCCATCGCTGCCATCAGCCCCACCGCCGCCGCGACGTTCGGGGTTCCTGCCTCGAACTTGTGGGGGATCCGATTCCAGGTGGCGCGGTCGTCCCACACCTGGGCGATCATCTCGCCGCCGCCCTGATACGGCGGCATGGCATCGAGCAGCGCGGGTTTGGCCACGAGCCCGCCGCTTCCCATGGGGCCCAGCATCTTGTGACCCGAAAAGGCGAAGAAGTCACAATCGAGCGCCTGCAGGTCGACCGGAAGGTGCGGGGCAGCCTGGGCACCGTCGATGAGCACCGCCGCCCCGACCTCGTGCGCCATGCGGACCAGCTCCGCCGCCGGGTTGATCGTACCCAGTGCGTTCGACACGAATGGGAACGCGACCAGGCGCGGGCCCCGGGCCAGGGCGCTCCGCAGGTCATCCTGATCGATCGCTCCCTCGGGAGTCACCCCCACCATCCGCAGCGTGGCTTCCCGTTCCCGGCACAGCAGCTGCCACGGGATGAGGTTGGAGTGGTGGTCCATGGCCGTCACCACTACGCTGTCGCCGGCCCGCACGTGCGCCCGACCCCACGAGGTGGCGACGAGGTTGATCGCCTCAGTGGTACCGCGTGTGAACACGACGGATTCGGGACCCCAGGCGCCCACGAACCCCGCCACCCGCTCGCGCGCGGCCTCGTACAGTTCCGTCGCCCGCACCGCCAGCGCGTACGCGCCACGATGCACGTTGGCGTTGCTGCTCTCGTAGTATTGGCGCACCGCGTCGATCACCCGGCGGGGCTTCTGGGTGGTGGCGGCATTGTCCAGGTAGATGAGGCGGCGCCCGTCGGAGCCGGTGGCGAGAATCGGAAAATCCTCACGCACCCGGGTGGCGTCGAGCATCCTCACTCCGTTGCCGATTCCGTAGAGACGGCCCCGCCGCCGGCCAGCGCCGCGTGCAGCGTATGCCATGCCAGGCTGGCACACTTCACACGCGCCGGGAACGCGCGCACCCCTGCCAGCGCGGCCAGCTTACCCAGTGCCGCGTCGCTCACCGGCGCATCCGCTCGACTCGTCACCATCTGGTGGAACTGCTCAAACAGCGCGTCCGCCTCCGCGAGGGTCTTGCCGAGCACCGCGCCGGTCATCAGCGAGGCTGACGCCTTCGAGATGGCGCATCCGCTGCCTTCGAATCCAACGTCGGCCACCCGATCCCCCTCGACCCGCAGCTGCAGCGTGATCTGATCGCCACACAGCGGATTGATCCCTTCCGCGGTGCGATTCGCGCCCGCCACGGCTCGCTGGTTGCGCGGCGATCGACTGTGCTCGATGATCAGCTGTTGATACAGCTCCGCCAGCGCGCCGCTCATCCCCAGACCCGCTCGCGCACCAGTGCGTCCAGCTGATCCCGGAGCGGCCCGACCTCCATGCGCTCCAGAATCTCCCGGCTGAATCCGTAGGTCAGCAGCTGCCGGGCCGCCGCCGGGTCCAGACCCCGGCTCCGCAGATAGAACACATGGCGCTCGTCCAGTGGACCGGTCGTCGACCCGTGGGTGCACTTCACGTCGTCGGCGTAGATCTCGAGCTGCGGCTGACTGTCGGCCCGTGCCTCGGCCGACAGGAGCATGTTGCTGTTGGTCTGCTTCGAATCGGTGCGCTGCGCGCCCGGTCGAACAATGATCCGGCCGTTGAACACGCTCCGAGCGTGACCGTCGAGCACGCCGTTGAAGTACTCGTGGCTCTCGCAGTGCGGTGCCCGGTGGTCAATCACGGTGTGGTGATCCACGTGCTGACGATTCCGCGGCAGGTAGAGGCCGTTGAGCACCGCGGTTGCGCCGGGGCCGTCGAGTCCGGTTCGCAGATCGTGCCTCGCCAGCACCCCGCCGAAGGCCACCAAATGCAGGTTCAGTGTGCTGTCGCGACCCTGCCGGGATTCGGTCGTCGCCACGTGGAACGCGTCCTCACCCTCGCGCTGTATCCGGTGGCAGTCGAGCCGAGCCCCGTCACCCACGACGATCTCGGTCACCGCGTTGGTCCAGTAGCGACCCGTCCCCAGAGCCGCGTAGGTCTCCACGACCGCCGCGCGGCTGCCGCGCTCCATCACGATCAACGACCGCGGGTGTGTCACTACGGGAGTCGTCCCGGGGGTGGTGAGAAACAGCAACTGCAGGGGATCCCCCAGGGTGACCCCAGCTGCGACCTCCACGAAGGCCCCATCATCCAGAAACGCGGTGTTGAGCGCCTGGAAGGCGTGATCACCGACCGCGGCGACCCGCCCCAGGTGCCGCTCCACCGCGGCCGGATCGCGCCGCAACGCAGCCTTCAGGCTTTCCGCCCGTACACCGGCGGGGAACCGCTCGACCTGCGACAGGGCGGCGGAGAATCGGCCATTGACGAACACCAGCCCATGCGGCGCCGCCGCGCCGAGCACGAACGGCGCGAGGGCCGTCGGCGCCACCGGGCGCGTCACCTCCGGCGTGCGCTCGAACACCAGCTCCGCAAGCGGACCCACATTGGTGAACCGCCAATCCTCCTGGCGCGTCGTGGGGAACCCCAGCTCGCCGAATCGGGCAATCGCTCCACCGCGCAGCTCCCGCAACCATGTCGGGTCGTGCTGCCCGCCATTGGCAGCGAATTCCCGATGCGCCGCCACGAACCGCTCAGCTGCCGTCGAGGTTGTGGACATGGTCGCCGCCAACAGGCCGGTCACGCGACCGCCGCGCCATCGCGCAGCCAGTCGTAACCCTTCGCTTCCAGCTCGTGTGCCAGCTCAGGTCCACCGGACCGCACGATCCGCCCGTCGGCCAGCACGTGCACCACGTCCGGCGTGATGTAGTCGAGCAGGCGCTGATAGTGCGTGACGATCACGAACGAGCGATCGGGATGCCGCAACCGATTGACGGCGGCGGCCACGGTCTTCAGGGCGTCGATATCCAGTCCCGAGTCGGTTTCATCGAGCAGCGCCAGCCGGGGCTCGAGCACGGCCAGTTGCAGGATCTCGTTGCGCTTCTTCTCGCCGCCCGAGAATCCTTCGTTCACCGGTCGGTTGAGGAAGCTGTCGTCCCACCCGATTGCTTCCAGTTTCTGCTCGAGTACCTGGAGAAAGTCCAGCGCGTCCAATTCCGGCTCCCCACGGTGCTTGCGAATGGCGTTGACCGCCGAGCGGAGGAAATAGGAATTCGTGATGCCGCGCACTTCCACTGGGTACTGGAATGCGAGGAACAGGCCGGCCCGGGCCCGCTCTTCGGGCTCGAGCTCCAGCAGATCCTGTCCCTCGAAGCGCGCAGTTCCGGCGCTCACCTCGTACCCGGGGTGACCGGCGAGGACCTGCGCC
>QKHC01000106.1 GCA_003251175.1 Gemmatimonadota bacterium | reverse complement strand
CGTCCCCAGGTCGTGTCGTAGCAGTTATTGAAGTCGGCCGTGGTCCCGTCGGGGTAGGCGTTGTCACCCAGAGTGTAGACGACACCGGGGATCGAGTCGAGCAGGTTCGCCGTCGCATCGTCGCTCAGCAGGTCGCAGCGGGCGATGTCGCCCGCCCCCACGAGCACCGGCATCACGGCGATGGTGGCGCCCGGCGCGATCGAGGCACCGCCCACGATCGCGGAGACCGTCTGTGTCCCTGCCCGGGCGACGTTGACGTCCGTGTGGAACACGCCGGCGCCGTTGGTCGTGCCGACGTCCCCCGCACCCGTGAAGCGGACGCTGTCGCCGGGCGACGCGGACATCGTGACCGCTGCGCCCGGCACGAGGTTGCCGAACTGGTCGCGAACGGTGACCGTGATGCGGGCCGCGTCGAGACCCAGGGCGCACGACACGAGGCACTGGCCCAGCGTGTCCGTGGCCGTCGTCACCGACGACTGCGCCGCCGAGGGCGCACCGGGCGTGATTTGGAATCCCGCACTGGTCCCGCCCGTCAGTCCGGGCGTGCTGGCCGCCAGGGTGTAGCCGGTGCCGACCTTGTCGACGCTCAGGCTCGCGAACGTGGCCACACCGGCCACCGCCGCGACGACCTTGGTGCCCGACAGGGTCCCGCCCCCCGGGTTTGCCGCGAGGGCGATCGTCACCGTCCCCGTGAACGTGGTCACCGTGTTTCCGTTGGGGTCCTGGGCGGCGACCTTGATGGCCGGCGCGATTGCCACCCCGGCGACGGCGGTCGTGGGCTCCACGGTGAACACCAGGTGCGAAGCACCGGGGGACACGGTGAACGTGGCACTGGTATCGGCGCTGAGCCCGCTCGCGGTGGCGACCAGGGTGTAGCCCACCCCCGCCTGGTCGATGTGGAGATCGGCGAAGCTCGCGATGCCCGCGCCCGCGCCCACCTGCAGCGTGCCTGACAGCGTGGCGCCGCCAGGGTTCGCGCCGAGGGCGATCGTGACGGTGCCAGTGAAGCCGGGCGCGACGTTGCCTTGCGCGTCCCTCGCAGTCACCTGCACGGCGGGCGCGATCGCCGCATCGACGATCGTGGATGTCGGCTGCACCGTGAACGCGAGGCGCGCGGCGGGTCCGGGCGTGATCGAGAAGGGGGCACTCAAGGCTCCTCCGAGCCCCGCCGCGCTGGCCGCCAGGGTGTAGCCCGCGCCGACCTTGTCGACCGAGAGCGTGCTGAACGTGGCCACTCCATTGACGGCCGCGAGCGTCTTGGTGCCGGCCAGCGTGCCGCCGCCGGGGTTCTCGTCCAGGGCGACCGTGATGCTGCCGCTGAACCCGGTAGCCGTGTTGCCGAGGGCGTCCCGAGCGGTCACCTGGACAGGTGGCGTGATCGCCGCCCCCGCGACGGCCGACGTCGGTTGCACCGTGAAGGTCAGCTCGGCCGCGGCGCCCGGCAGCACCGCGAACGAGGTGCTGGTGGCCTGGGGCAATCCGCCACTCGCGGCGGTGAGCGTGTAGCCCGGAGCCGCCCTGTCGATGCTCAGCGTGGGGAACGGCGCGACGCCAGCCACGGCCGCCACGGTCTTTGCGCCGGACAGTGTGCCGCCGGCCGGGTTGGTGCCGATGGCCACCGTCACGTCACCAGTGAAGCCCGTCGCCACGTTCCCCTGTGCATCGCGGGCAGTGATCTGAACGTCGGGGGTGAACCCGCTGCCCGCGACCACGTCCCCGGGCTGACCGCTGAACACGAGCTGCGTCGGCGGGCCGGCGGACACGGTGAACGGGTCGCTGGTGGCGCCGGCGAGGCTGGCGGCGCTCGCCGTCAGCGTATAGCCGGCGCCCGACTTGTTGATGCTGAGATTCGTGAAGCTCGCGACCCCGTTCGATGCGCCGACCGTGGTGGTGCCCGAGAGCGCGCCCCCGCCCGGATTGACCCCGATGGCGACGGTGACGTTACCGGTGAAGCCGGCTACGGTGTTGCCGAACGCGTCCTGCCCGGCGACCTGGATCGGGGGCGACATCTGCACGCCTGCCGTCGCCGCTCCGGGCTGGACCACGAATCCGACCTGCGCCAGCGCTCCGGCGCTGACCGAGAACGCGGCGCTGGTCCCGTCAGCGAGGCCGGTGGCGCTCGCGATCAGTGTGTAGCCCGCGGCCGCCTTGTCGACGCTCAGATCAGAGAAGGTCGCCACGCCCCCCACCGCCGCCACGGCGGTCGTCCCCGACAGCGTCCCACCGCCGGCGTTGGTGCCGATCGCGACCGTGATGGTCCCGGTGAAGTCCGTGGCGAGGTTGCCGCCGGCGTCACGCGCCTGCACCCGGACCGCCGGGCTGATGGCGGAGCCCGCTGTCGTGCCGGTGGGTTGGACGCTGAACGCCAGCTGGGTAGCCGGGCCCGCGGTGATCGAGAACGGCCCGCTCGTCGCGCCCGGCACTCCGGCTGAGGACGCCGCGAGCGTATAGCCCGCCGCCATCTTGTCGATGCTCAGGTCCGAGAATGTGGCGACGCCAGCGGTAGCGCTCACGGTCGTGGTGCCCGAGAGCGTGCCGGCCGCCGGATTCGTCCCAATGGTGACCGTCACGGACCCGGTGAAGCTCGTCACCGTGTTGCCGAAGGCGTCGCGGGCCGTGATCTCGACGGCTGGCGCGATGGCCGCGCCGGCGGGGGTGGTCGTCGGCTGCACGGTGAACGCGAGCGCGGCGTCACCCGCCAAGATGTCGAACGCCACCGACGTGGCGGGAGGGAGCGCCGCGGCGCTCGCGGTGAGCGTGTAGCCGGTGCCGGCCTTGTCGATGCCCAGATTGGCGAACGTGGCGACGCCCGAGACCGCGCCGACGGTCTTGGTGCCCGACAGCGTGCCGCTGCCGGGGTTAGTCCCGATCGCGACCGTGATGCTGCCCTGGAAGGTCGTGACGGTGTTCCCGAAAGCGTCCTGCGCGGCGACCTTGACCGCGGGGGCGATGGCGGCCCCGGCGACGGTGGTGGACGGTTGGACCGAGAAGGCGACCTGGACGAGGGGTCCCGTCGTGACGTTGAAGGGCGCACTCGCCGCGGTGGTGAGACCGACCGCACTCGCCGCCAGCGTGTATCCGGCACCCGACCTGTCAATGGACAGCGTTGCGAATGCCGCCACGCCAGCTGACGCCGTCACCGTCGTCGCACCGGACAGCGCGCCGCCGCTCGGGTTCGTGCCGATGGCCATGATCACGTCGCCCGCGAAGCCCGTCGCGACATTGCCGCCGGCATCCAGCGCGGTGACCCGGACCGCTGGCGTGATCGCCGCGCCGGCCTGGGTGTTGTTCGGCTGCACCGTGAACGCGAGCGCGGCTGCGGGCCCCGCGGTCACGGTGAAAGCACCGCTCGTCACCGTCGGCAGGCCTGCCGAGGCCGCGCGGAGGGTGTAGCCGATCCCGATCTTGTCGATGCGCAGGTCGTCGAACACGGCGATGCCCGCGCTGGCGAGGGCGGTGCTGGTGCCCGACAGCGTGCCGCCACCGGGGTTGGTACCGATCGTGATCGTGATCGACCCGCTGAAGGTCGTGGCCACGTTGCCCTGGTCATCGCGCGCCGTGACCTCGACGGCCGGACTGAGGGGGCTGGCCGCCGTTCCGTCCGCGGGCTGGACGGTGAAGACGAGCACGCTCGGCGGGCCGCCCGCGACATTGAAGGTGGTTGACGTCGTGGCCGGGAGGCCCGCCGCCGTCGCGCGCAGGGTGTAACCCGTGCCGACCTTGTCGAGTGCCAGGTCCGCGAAGCTGGCGACACCTGCAGTCGCGGTGACGGTTGTGGAGCCGGAGAGCACGGCCCCGCCCGGGTTGCTTGCGAGTGCCACGCTGACCGAGCCGGTGAATCCGTCGGCGACGTTGCCCAGCGCGTCGCGCGCAGCCACCTCGACCGGAGGGACGACCGTCTCGCCGGCGATCGCGCCACCTGGCTCAACGGTGAACACCAGCTCGGCGGCCAGGCCCCCGGTGATGGAAAAGGCCGCCGATGTCGCGCCGGCGAGCCCCGGGGCGCTAGCGGCCAGGGTGTACCCCGCGGCCGCGCGCTCGATGCTCAGCCCGGGGAAGGTTGCCTCCCCGCCCACGACGCTCACGACAGTTGTGCCCGACAGCGTGCCAGCGCCGGGGTTGGCGTCGAGCGCGATGCCGACCGAGCCCACGTAGTCGGAGACCGGGTTTCCCTGAGTGTCGAACACGCCGACGCTGACGGCGGGCGTGATGGCCGCGCCGGCGACGGTCGTGCCCGGATCCGTGGTGAAGCGCAGCTGCGCGGCCGCACCCGTGAGCACGTCGAATGGATCGGATGTTGCGCCGGCGGGTCCCGTCGCGGCGGCCAGCAGCGTGTACGCGCCACCGGCCTTGTCGACGTGCAGGTCACCGAACGTCGCCACCCCGGCGACGGCACTGACCGTCGTCGTCCCACTGAGCGTGGCTCCGGCGGGGTTGGCGCCCAGTGCGAGGGTGACCGCGCCCGTGAAGCCGGTGGCGATGTTCCCCGCGACGTCGCGCGCGGTCACCACGACCGCCGGCGTCAGGGGGTCACCCGCGACGACGTCCCCGGGCTGCGCCGTGAACTCGAGCTGCGCAGCGGGACCAGCCGCGACGCTGAAGCTGCCGCTGGTGGCGGCGGTGAGCGAGGCCGCGGACGCGATGAGCGTGTAGCCGCCGCCGACCTGATCGAGGATCAGGTTCGCGAAGGTGGTCACACCCGCGCTCGCCGTCGCGGTGGTCGTGCCCGACAGGGTGCCGCCCGCCGGGTTTGCCCCCAGCGCGATCGTGACGCTCCCGGTGAACGACGTGGCCACGAACCCCGCGGCGTCGAGCGCGGCGACCTGTACCGCGGGTGTAAGTGGCGACCCCGCGGTCGCCGCGGTGGGCGGTGTGGTGAAGGCGAGCCGCACCGGGACGCCTGCCCTGACGGTCACGCTGGCCGAGCCGGTCACTCCTTCGCTCGTCGCGCGGATCGTCGCGGTACCGGGCGCCACGCCGGTGACCATCCCGGTGACGGACACCGTCGCGATGGCCGTGCTGTCACTGCTCCACGTCACCACGCGGTCGTTGAGGGCGTTGCCGTTGGCATCCCGAGGCGTCGCGCTCAGGACGGTGGAAGCGCCCACCTCGACCTGGATGCCGACGGGGGTGATCTGGACGGATGCAACGCCGGCGGGTCCGGCAACGTCGGACCCGCAGGCAGCAGCCATGGCGGCCGCGATGAGCGTGCCGCTGGAACGCAGTCGAGTGCCGCGTGGAGCGGTTATGGGCACGTCACAGATCCCCTGTGGCACGGGTTCGACAGTTGTGGGCTACAACAACCGTCAGCGGCCGCCCTCGTCCAGGGTGAGCGAGGTGCGTCCGGTCGATTCAACACCCATGCCTGCACGGGTCGTGCCGCGGGCGTCGGCGAGTGCGAGACTCGCCACTCCGCTCGGGGTGAGACCGAGGACCGCCCGGCCGTTCCCCTCCGCGTCGGCGAACACGAGCGTGATGGTGCCGTCGGCGAGGAAGCCGAGCGCCGCTCGCGGGTGACCCTCTCCGTCGACGAGCGCCAGGCCGGCCGATCCGTCGCTGAGGACGGAGAGACGGGCACGCTGCTTGGCGTCAGGGTCCTGCAGGACCAGCTGGACGGTGCCTTCGTCGGTGAGGCCCCAGCTGCCTCGGAGACGCCCGCTGCCGTCCACCAGCACATAGCTTTCGGCTCGGACCACGGACCCCGGCGGTGGCAGGAGGTGCGTGGCGAACGCGACAGTGACCGCGACGACGACGCCGAGCACGCCACCCAGCCCCACGAGCGCGAGCATCGCGATGCGGCGCAGGCGCGCGTTCTCGGTTTCGATGCGCTCCAGCCGGGGGAGGACATCGGGGACCTGGGTGGGTTCTGCCAAGACCTGCTCTGCCATGATACGCTCCTCCGGCGACGCTAGGCGTCGAGGAAGTAGGTGCGACAGGCGTCCTCGATCAGCTCAGCCGAGAGCTCGGGCTCGGTCAGGCGGAAGCGGGCGATGTCGGTCACGTGATCGGTGATGTCCCGCGGATGGCAGCCGCGCGGGCGGATGCCGCGGGCTTCGTAATAGTCGCGGTACACCTGCTCGACGGCGGCGGGCACGAACGGAATGCCGCGCTGCGCGCAGCAGCGCCGGAAGATCTCCTCGTACTGCGCCCGTTCGGGACTCGGCATGTTGATCTTGTAATGAATGCGCCGCAGGAACGCCTCCTCGACGAGGGAGCCGGGGTCGAGGTTGGTGGCGAAGATGAGCAGGCAGTCGAACGGCACCGGGAACTTGGATCCGGTGTGCAGCGTGAGATAATCGATACGCTTCTCGAGCGGCACGATCCACCGGTTCAGCAGGTCACGCGGGGGCACGCGCTGGCGCCCGAAGTCGTCCACAATGAGGACGCCACCGTTCGCTTTCACCTGGAACGGCGCCTGGTACATCTTGGTGTACTCGTCGTACTGCAGGTCGAGCTGTTCGAGGGTCAGCTCGCCGCCGGTGAGTACGACCGGGCGGCGGACGCGCACGAAGCGGCGGTCGTGCTCGGGGAGGCGGCGCAGCCAGTCGGGCTCTGCGTCGCTCGTCGCCTCTGGCTCCGGTGCGGTCTGGTGATACACCGGGTCGTAGACAACCATGATCTGGCCGTTCACGTCCACGGCGTGGGGCAGGTAGAACACCTGACCGAAGAGGCCGGCGATGCGCTCGGCGATGTGCGTCTTGCCGTTACCGGAGTCGCCGAAGATGAACAGCGACCGGGCCGAGTTGACCGCCGGTCCGAGGGTATCGAGCAGGCTCGTGTCGATCACCAGGTCGCTGAAGGCGTCGGCCAGCTGCGCGTGGCTCACGTGCAGGTTGCGCACCGACTGCCGCTCGATCCACGCGTTGTACTGGAGGATCGGCACCGGCGCCGGCCCCACATACTGATTGGCCAGCATCGCTTCGCGTGCCCGCTCGGTGCCGGCTGAGCTCAGCTCGAAGATGTACCCGCCGCGGCCGGCCCCGACGGTACGGCGCACCTCGATGAGCCGCGCGTGTTGCAGCCGCATCAGCTGCTCGTCGACCAGCGGGAAGGGCAGGCAGATGAACTCCACGAGCTGCTGGCCGCTGCGCGCCCCCTGCACGTACAGTGTCTTGAGGAGCAGATCGGCGATCGCCTCCGGCAGGAGGCCGGTGTCCTCGACGGTCTCGGGCGGCGGCGGGGCGATCGGGCGATGGCCCGAATCGGCGTGCGCCGCCGAGGCAGTGGCCGGGACCGTCACGCCGCCGCCTCCCGGGCGGGATGCCAGGTCACGCGATCGCCCTCGCGAGTACCGGTGCGCTGCAGCGTCCCGGCGGGCAGCTCGATCGCCGCCCGCGCCGAGCTGTGCCAGCCTGAGCGGTCACCGGGTTGCAGGCTGTGGTAGGTGGCGAGGACGGTGCCGTAGCGGTCGACGAAGGCGACGTCGATCGCGAACTGCATGCCGTGCATGTGCACGGCCTTGCAGGGCGTCAGCATCAGGCCCTCCCCATCCACCAGGTCGGGCCGGCCGAGGAGGCCCCGCAGGCGGGACCACCAGCCGTCGGCGACGCGGATCCGCCGCCCCAGTTCCGTATTGCGCGAGACGTTGATGACAGTCACGGTATCGAGCTCACTTCATGCCGAGCAGCGTTCGGTAGATGCTGATCAGCGCTGGTCCCAGGATGACGACGAACAGGGCCGGGAAGATGCAGAACGCGAGCGGAAAGACGAGCTTGATCGTCGTCTTGGCCGCCGCTTCCTCGGCCCGCTGCCGGCGCTTGGTCCGCAGCGTGTCGGAATGCACGCGCAGGGCCTGCGCCACGGAAGTGCCGAAGCGGTCCGTCTGGATCAGCATCGACACCAGTGACTGGAGATCCCCGACGCCGGTGCGGTCACCGAGGTTGCGCAGCGCGTCCTCGCGCGGCACGCCGGCGCGGATCTCCAGGTTGACGAGGGTGAACTCGTCGGAGGTCACCTTGCTTACGTGGTGGATCTCGTCGGCGACGCGCACCAGGGCCTGGTTCAGAGCCAGTCCCGCTTCGACGCAGACGACCATCAGATCGAGGGCGTCCGCGAGGGCGAACTGGATTTCCTTCTGGCGGGCGCGGCCGCGGCGGCCGACGTGGATCGCGGGCGCGACCCAGCCCAGGCCGGCGCCCCAGGCCGCGGCCAGCAGGGCGCGGGCGCCGTCGCCGAGGATCGCGCCGAACACGATGAAGCCGAGCAATCCCAAACCGACGCACAGCGCAACCCGCGCTCCCCAGTAGATACCGATGGCGGAAGGCTCGCGGTAGCCGGCATAGATGAGCCGCTGGCGCAGCTCACTGCGGCTGCGGGCGGCCTGCAACGGGGTTTCGGCCTCGGCTTCTGCGGCTGTCTTCGGCTTCGCGCGGTCGCCGGCGACCCGCTCGCCCACGAATTCGAGCACGGCCTTCAGCTGCTGCGACTGCCGCTGGCGCCGGTCGCGGTGCACGGGGTCGTCGGCCGCGCTGCTGTGCTCCAGCTCGGTGAGCTGCCGCTCGACGGCGCGCGAACGCGATGGCATCAACCAGGCGACGTATGCCACCACGGCCGCGACCGCGACACCGATCAGAATCGGGATCAGAATCGTCACGCCAGGCTCCTCAGATCTCGATGTCCACGATGCGGCGGATCCACAGATACCCCATCAGCTGGAGCACCACCGCGAAGACCAGGAAGTAGCGCGCGATCGGGTCGACGAACAGCGTCACCACGTACTCCCGGTTGATGAAAAACAGGGCGGAGCCCACGCCGATCGGCAGCAGCGACAGAACGACGCCCGAGAACCGACCCTGGGCGGTGTAGACCCGGATCTGGCGCTTGATCGTGAAGCGCTGCCGGATCACGTACGCGATCTTGTCGAGGACCTCGGCGAGATTGCCGCCGACTTCGCGCTGGACCATGATCGCCATCACCAGGATGCGGACGTCGGTGATCGGAATGCGGTCGCACAGCCCGAGGAGTGCCTCGTCGAACGGCATGCCGAAGCGCTGCTCCTCGAACACCCGGCGGAACTCGCCGGCGAGCGGTTCCAGGGCCTCGTCGCCGACCATCTTGAGCCCGGCCGACAGCGGATGGCCGGCGCGCATCGCGCGGCCGATGAGGTCGATCGCGTCGGGCAGCTGCTCCTCGAACAGTCCCATGCGCCGGCCGGCCCGGTGGTTCACGTAGGCATAGGGGAGCGCTCCCGCCGCCAGGGCGGCGACGAGGATCGCGGGGCCGACCGGAAAGACGAGGGCGACGCCGATCCCCGCGGCGATCGCGAGGCCGAGAGTGGCGATGATGAAGCTCTGGACTGTCCACGAGAGCCCGGCGCGGTCGATCAGACCGGAGATGCCGCGGAATTGCGGCACCCGGGCGGCGAGCTCCTCGAGCCACCGCGCGTCGACGCCCGCGGCATCGCGGAACAGCGCGGCCGCCGCCGACGACGCGGTCGACGACGAGATCGCGTGGAGTTGACGGACCACGACGCGGCGCTGGCGCAGCTCGAGTGCCCACTCGACGCCGAGCGCCGTGGCCACCGTCGCCAGCGCGACGGCGGAGAAGATCATGATCGTCGGCATCCAGGGTGCGAGGGCGTCGATCATCGCCGCGCTCCCTCGGGGCCGCGATCGATGAGGGGCGAGAACAGGCCGGCGGGGAGCGCGATACCCCATGCCTGGAGCCGCTCGGTGAAGCGCGGCCGGATACCGGTGGGACGGAAGCGTCCCTGCACCCGGCCCTCCTCGTCGGTGCCCTGCCGCTCGAACTGGAAGATCTCCTGCATGGTGATCACGTCGCCTTCCATCCCCACGACTTCCATGACCGAGACGATCTTGCGGGTCCCGTCGGTGAGGCGGCTGACCTGGATGATCACGTCGATGGCGCTGGCGATCTGCTGCCGCACGCCCTTGTCGGGCAGATTGAGGTTCGCCATCGACACCATCGTCTCGAGGCGGCTCAGCGCGTCGCGCGGGCTGTTGGCGTGCAGCGTGGTCAGCGAGCCATCGTGACCCGTGTTCATCGCCTGCAGCATGTCGATCGCCTCGGCGCCGCGGACCTCGCCCATCACGATGCGGTCGGGCCGCATCCGCAGGGAGTTGATCAGCAGCTGGCGCTGGGGGACCTCGCCTTCGCCCTCGATGTTGGCCGACCGAGTCTCCAGCCGCACCACGTGCGGCTGGCGCAGCTGCAGCTCGGCCGAGTCCTCGATCGTGACGATGCGCTCGTCCGCCGGGATCGAGCCCGACAAGACGTTGAGCAGGGTGGTCTTCCCCGCGCCCGTTCCGCCCGAGATCAGGATGTTGAGACGGGCGCGCACGATGCCGTCGAGCAGCTCGAGCATCGGCTTCGTCACGCTGCCCTTGCTCATCAGATCGTCGCCCGTGAGCGCGTCGCGCTTGAACTTCCGGATCGAGAGGTGCGGGCCGTCGATCGCGAGCGGCGGAATGATGGCATTGACCCGCGACCCGTCGGGGAGACGCGCGTCTACCATCGGCGAGGAATCGTCGATGCGGCGCCCCACGGCGGAGACGATGCGGTCGATCACCTGCAGCAGGTGCTTGTCGTCCTGAAACCGGACGTCGGTGAGCGAGAGCTTCCCGAAGCGCTCGACATAGACCTGGTCGTAGGTGTTGACCAGGATGTCGGCAACATCCTCGTCCTGCATCAGCGGCTCGAGCGGCCCGAGACCGAAGATCTCGTCCACCACCTGCCGGACGAGCAGCTCGCGCTCGCCGAGGTTGAGCGGCAGCTGTTCCTGCGCGACGAGGTCCTGGACGACCTTGGCGATCGTCGCGACGACTTCGTCCCGCTCCAGGCGGTCGAGGGTCGAAAGGTTGAGCCGCTCGAGAATGCGTCGGTGCACGCGACCCTTGATCTGCTGCAGGGTCGGGGCCGAGGCCGGCGGCTCGGCCGTGGCCGTCGCGGTCTGCCAGGGCATCGAGCGGCGCTTGGCGTCACCCCCGCCGGCCACGCCGGCGCGGCGTCCGTCGCCCCCGATCGAAAACGACCCGGTACTGCGGCGTCCGTCGGCGCTCATGCGGGTGCCTCCGTGCTCTTATTGCGGAATCGACCAAGCAGGTCGCCGATGAGCCGGCTGCCGCTGAGGCGCCGGCCCTTCTGGTGCAGACCGAGGAGATCGACGCCCATCGCCTGCAGGTCGCGGGTATAGCGCGACTTGGCGTTCTGGACCACCGGAGTGGCGGCGTTGATCGAGTGACTCACGGCCTCGTAGTCGTTGCTCAGCGTCCAGTAGACGTCGAACCCCACCGTGCGGCGGACGTCGTCGAGCGAGATCACGTCGTCGGTGTGATAGCGGTTGACCACCAGGCGCAACCGATCGCGGTCGCGTCCGAATGCTTGCTCGAGCAGCGGCTTGCAGCGCTGCAGGTTGCGCAGCGCCGGCACGCCGACCGTGGTGACCAGGAGCACGCGGCTTGCTTCTTCGAAGGCGGCCACGCTTTCGAGCGAGAACGACTTCGGTGTGTCCGCCACGACGTAGTCGTAGTGCCGCTTGAGGTACGCGAGAATCGCGCGCACGTCCTCGCTGGGGAGTCTGCCCGCCGGCTCGGGATGGAACGGGGCCGCGAGCACGTGGATGCCGGACTCGTGCGGCGTGATGTAGGACGCGAGCAGGCCGGCGTCGATGCGGGCGAAGTTCTCCGCCAGATCGAGCAGGCTGAACCGCGGCTTGATGCCGAGCAGCACGGCCACTTCGCCGAGCTCGAGATCGAGGTCCACCAGCAGGGTCTTCTTGCCGGTGAGCCGGTACAGAATGATGGCGAGGTTGGTGGCGACCGTCGTCGTGCCGGCACCGCCCTTGGGGCTGAACACCGCATACAGATCGCCGGGGGCCCGGTTCGCCGGGGCCCAGCCGAGCCGCCGTGCCGCCCGGTCGAGGGCGCCACCGATGGCCTCGTCCGCGACGGGTTTGGGGAGGTATTCCGCCACGCCGGCGCGCATCGTCTCGAGCAGCGTCTCGGCCGCCAGCGCGGGGCCGGTGCCGATGATGTACCGCTGGGCGTTCCCCTCGCTGAGGAACCGGCAGAAGCTGACCGCCGTCGCCGGATCGTCGTCGAAGTCGAGGAAGACCAGATCGGGATCGCAGCGCCGCAGCGCCGCGATCAGCTCATCGCTCATCTCGGCGAAGGGCTCGGCGATCTCCATCGCGAGCTCGATTTCACGGGCGTCCGCTTCCAGCATGCGGCGCAGAGACTCCCGGAACCCGGGATCGGTCGAAACCAGTGCACAGCGCAATCGAGACTCCTGCGTATCGGTCATTTGACGAGCTTCAGGCTCTTGACGAGCGAGCCGGTCACAGTGCCTTCATCGTCTCCCGAGACGTAATAGAGGAACCGCCCGGTCACCGGGTCGCGCATCTGGTCCTGCTGCTCGAGGAACATCAGCGCGAAGTTGTTGAAGTGGATGCTCTGCATCCCGGAGCCCTGGATCTCGCCGGGAGCGAACAGCGCGATGCGGATGACGCGGGGGCTGCTCATCCACCCCGAGCCGAAGCGCGATCCGACCACGCTGTTGGTGCTGGGATCCCAGCGCGCGTTGGGATCGTCGTCGATCAGCTCGTTCACGCCCTGCCAGGTCGGCCCGACCATATTGCCCGGCTCGATGTCGTAGGGCGCGCCCAGCTGAATCGGCTGGGTGTTGCACGTGCAGATGTTGCGGCGGTAAGTCGCGGCGCCGGCGTCGTTGTACCCCCCGCCGCCCTGCTGACACGTCTCCTCATCCGGGTCGGGCGGCAACCGCCACGGTAGGAAGATCCCCGGAGACGGAGCCTCGACGTCCTGCGGGTCGGTGATCTTGATCTTGATCTGCCGCCCGTAGTCGCCGGGGGTCCCCGGTGAGGCGAGGTCGCGCCAGGTGCTGCCGTACCCCGTCTCCAGCGGATCGCCGCCGGGACCGCTGTACGGCGCGTAATGGTCGCCGGGGTCGTCGCCGTAGGTCCAGTTCTCGTTGCTGTCCCACACGCGGTTGCCGTTGGTGTCGCCGTTGGCGTCGTGCCAGAGGTCCGGTACGGCGAACGGCTTGAGGCAGCGTGCGGTGCCCGCCTCGATCGCTTCGGCCTCGGCGTACGCGCCAATCGGCACCCAGCGGATGCCGAGCACCCGCGCGAACAGGGTGCGGACTGAATCGCGCACGACCCACACGCCGACCTTCTGGCTGTCGGGCACGATCCGCACCGTCACTTCACTCGAATCGATTGGGCCGTTCTGAAACGTGTTGCGCAGCGAGTAGTCCATCGCTCGATCGTACGCGGTGGGCGAGGCCGCTCCCGGGGCGTAGTCGAGGAAGGCGCTGGCGCCCGCGAGGGCGCCTGCGTCCGCCGCGCGCTGTGCGTCTTCGTGCGCCACGTACATCATGCCGAGATCGATCGCGAGCGCCATGAACCCGAACAGGGCTCCCAGCGACACGGCGAGGAACACCAGCGTCGCTCCGCGCTCGTTGCCGAGCCGGCGTCGCAGCATCGAGTATCCCCGTCGTGGGCGCATGGTGTCCTCCGCTCGCATCAGTTCTGTGACTGTCCCTGCGGTGCCGCGCGGCCACGCAGGGAGCCGTCCCAGTTCCACGTCTCGGCCTCGCCGGTCGGCAGCGGCGGCTGGGCCTCGGTGCCGTCCACCAGACGCGGCGTCACCAGTACCATCAGCTCGGTGCGGTTCTGCTGGGCATCGGTGGATCGGAAGAACGCCCCGAGGATCGGGATGTCGCCAAGCACGGGGATCTTGGTCACGTTCTTGGTCCAGCTGTTGTCGAGCAGCCCGGCGATGGCCAGGTATTGCCCGTCGCGCAACTCGACTTCAGTCTCGGCGCGGCGCGCGAGCACCGCGGGAATCTGGTAACCCTGGAAGTTGAGGCCGTTGGCGAAGTCCAGGGACGATACCTCCGGCGCCACGTGGAGGCGGATGCTGCCGCCCGCGGTGATCTCGGGAGTGAACTTGAGGCGGACGCCGAATTCCTTGAACACGATGGTCACGGCGCCGCTCTGCGACCCGCTCTGCACGACCGGGTAGGGGAACTCCCCGCCCGCCAGGAAGGAGGCCTCCTGGCCTGGGAGCGCGAGCAGGTTGGGCTCGGCCAGGCTGCGAAACTCGCCGCGCGACTTGAGCACGCGAACGATCGCCTCGAAGTTCGCGTTGGGTTCGGAGAGAAACAGGTGCACGAGGCCGTCCGAGATGGTCTCGCCGAACCAGTCGCTGTTTTCGTCCGCGTGGAGCCGGTGCGGGTTCAGCGTCGCGAGCGCTGTCGACATCTCCTTGGCGGCGCTGCGCGAGACCTCGGCGAAGCGCACCTGGAGCAGCACCTGGCGTCCGGGAGGCGCCTGCAGCCGGTCGATCACGTTCGCGCCGCTGCCCTTGGCGATGTCCACCGCCTGCTGGGCGACGCCGCGGCTCGAGACCCGGCCGCTCAAGGTGACGGTGTTGGCGCTGGCCGAGACGGCGATGCCGTCGTCGGGGAACAGCGCGCCCAGGTAGCGCTCGAGCGCCGGGGCGTCGGCGGTCACCTGGACCGAGTACATCGCGACGCGGCCGCCCGGTTGCCACACGAGCAGGCTGGTCGTGCCGATCTGCTTTCCGGTGACCAGGACCTCGCTGGGGGAGACCGCGACGGCGTCGGCCACCGACGGCTCGCCGATGGAGAACCGCTGCACGGTGCCGTCATAGACGAGCAACGCGGAGGCCCCGGCTGAGACGGTCACGACGCGCTCGGCGCCGGTCACGATCCGCTGCGCGGCCGCCGAGACGGCGACCAGCAGTGCCAGCACCACGATGATCGCGGTGCGGGCCGCGTGGCCCGTCCGCACTTGCGCCTGCGAGAGCTGTATGTGTATCACGTCTCCGCCTCGTTTGGTCAGAACTTGATGAGGGTGCGAACGCCACCCTTGTACGCCTCGACAACCCCTTCGCCGGAAGTGCTCCGAGCCACCGCACGGGCGCGCTGCGACGGCGGCCGCCGGTCACCCGGCAGCAGGCCGCGCGTGTTGATGCCTGCGGTGCGCACGTCGGCATCGTCCAGTGTGTTGCGCAGCGCGAGCTGGATGCGTCCTTCGTTGGCCGCCAGCACCAGCAGCTCACCTTCCTCGGGCGTCACCATCAGCGTCAGGACCGACACGGTGATCGGCTTGCCCTGCGCGTCCTGCTGCACGATCTGGCCGGCGGCGAGAACGAGCATGTTCTGCAGAATCACCTGGGTCACCGTTTCCTTGCGGTCGAGCTTGGGCGGCAGCGTCAGCATGACGTCCACTTTCGTGCCTGGCAGGACGAAGCCAGCTACCCCGATGACGTCGTCCACGCGGACGCTCACGGCGCGCATCCCTTCGGGGATCGTGACGGACAGTCCCGCTCCCGCCTCGCGCGCGGCGAGCTTGCCATCGAGCAATACCTCGTTCGCCCGTACGGAGGTGATCAGGCCACGTCCCACCGCCAACGTTGGGTCGGCGATGAAGCCCTCGGGCACGGCGTCGCCGGGCCAGTCGAGCATCCGGATATCCTCGGCGCGGAGCAGCGTGCCGAGCGGGAGATCACGCGCCGCGACGGCCACCTTGTGGCGCGGCGCCTCGGCGGCGATCAGCCGCGGGGTGCGCTGCCGCAGATAGGCGAGCGCGAAATAGGCTGCCGAGCCGCCCGACAGCACGGCCAGCATCAGGATCCACCACAGTCGGCGTTGTCTCACAACACTCTCCTGGCGTCAGCTACTCGTTGCGCATCACGAACGTCGACGTCAGCGTGATTGCCGCGTCGCTGTTGGTCCATCCGAGGAACGGCCGCAGAAACACGAACCGGTACGGGACCTGAATCGTCATGCTGGCCGGCGTGCCGGTTCCGCTCCGCCACCCCGTCAGGGTGGTCGTGGCGGATGTCGTGTCGATAGAGGCACGCGCCAATGCCCGGTTCACGATCGCGTAGACGGTGTCCTGGGTCGCCACCGGGTCGGCGACCACGGCGCTGCGCGCGCCGAGGCGCGCCGCGTCGGTCACCGCGTGGTAGACGTTCCAGGCCCGCGCGAACTCGAAGACCGCGATGATCAGCAGCAGGAGGAACGGCATCACCAGCGCAAACTCGACCATCGCCTGCCCGCGCTCGCTGCGGAGAATCCGGTTCATGGCGTCGCTCCTCCCGAAAACCACCAGATCAGGGTGCCGACCGCGATCGCAATCCCGTATGGCACCGATACGGTTCCGGGCGTGCGCCAGTGGGCAGCGACGCCGGCGCGCGCGAACAGCACCCAGTCCTTCACGAAGCCGAATGTGTTCGCCAGCGCGCGTCGCAGGACGCGCTGCCGCGCGGCTTCAAACAGGGCCAGCACCCCGCCCGCCAGCGCGACCAGCAGCAGCGCACCGGGTAGCCGGCCCAGTCCCACGAACGCCCCGACCGCGCTCAACAGCTTCGCATCGCCCCCACCCAGCACCCCCAGCGCGAACGGCACGAGCGCGATCAGCAGCGCCACACTCATCCCGGCGACACCGTCAAGCAGCGCCGCTCCCCCCAACGGGACGCGCAGCAGCAGTCCCGCGGCGGCCCCCGTGATGGTGAGGGCGTTCGGGATGCGGCGCCCGCGCAGGTCGTGCCAGCACGCCAGCAGCAGGAGCAGCACCAGAGCGGCAGTCGAAAGTGTCGTCAGCATTCTCGTCTCCGGGCCGGCATTGCGACGGGAGGCCGGCGGGAACGAGCCCGACCTCCCGTCACCTCACCACCCGTGTTGATCGACCTGCGTTACGGCGTGGGCTGGTACGCGTTCGCCGGCTGCGCCGCGAGTGAATCGGCAGCCGTATCGAGCACGTCGCCCGTCTCATTGCGCAGGTACAGGAACACGGCGATCAGACCAATCGCCACCAGGGCGACGATCAGGGCGTACTCCACCATCCCCTGGCCTGACTCGTCGCTCCACAGC
>QKHC01000046.1 GCA_003251175.1 Gemmatimonadota bacterium | reverse complement strand
CCAGCCCCACGTGGGAAAAATTCCCCGGGTAGTCACTGCCACGGGCGATGAGGGCCGACGTGGGGGCGCCGCCCCGCGATACGAGAATGTCGCCCGAGTGAATGGTCACGCCGTGCACCGTGGCGGACGGCGTGGCCGAGGGCTCCTGCCGTCCCAGGAGCAGGGCCGGAATGCTGTCGGGATGGTGGAGAATCGCTTCCTCCACCGCGGCGCGACCGCCGTACAGCGCACGGTACAGGCGCTCGCGGCCTGCCGCGCCGGCGACGTCCCAGGTCGCGGACTGCCGCTTCACTGCTTCCCGCATCCGCTCGTAGGCCGTCACGTACCCGTCCAGCTGCGTCGGGCAGGCCGCGACCGTGGCACTCAGGGTGAAGTACGCCTCTTCGAGCGCGTCGAGCGCGGGATCGGCGGGCTCGACTGCCCGCGCGGTGAGCGTATCGAGGGCCGCTGCGACCCGGGCGAGGCCACGGCTGGTGGCCGCGGCGGTGGCGGTGCAACCGGCAGCACTGGCGGTTACGTAGCGCCGCTCGAGCGCATGCCAGTAGGCCTCGCGATCCCAGCGGAAGGGCATACCGCGCGCCGGCGCCGGCGACACGTGCGGCTCGGGCCCCGGTACCGTCAGCAGGGCGGCGAGCAGCAGGATGGCGGCGGCGATCGCGAGGCGGCGCGGCATCGTCCACGAAGCTCCGGAGCCGGAGCCGGCGGGTCAAGGTGCCGACCCACAGTGCCGTGGGAGGTGTAGAATGAAGCATGCTCGTCGGCCCGCCGCCGCAGCGCCGTCCCGCTGCACTGTCCCGTCGCGCGTTCGTGGGCGGCGGTGCCGCGGCCTTGGTCGGTCCGCTGCTGGCCCGTTGTGCCGAGCCTGCCCCCCCGGCGCTCGCCAGCCCACGGCTCACCGCTCGGCCGGGAGCGCCGATCTTCACGCCGACGGTGGGCCTGAGCGAGCTGCACCTCGGGACCGAGCGGGATGGTCTGCTCTATGTGCCGCAGGGCTACACGCCGCAAACCGCGGCTCCGTTGTTCGTGGCGCTGCACGGTGCCGGCGGTTCGGGCGCGTCGTGGGCGAGCTATCCCGATCGCGCCGAAGCCCGGGGGATGGTCCTGCTGATGCCCGATTCCCGCGGGACGACGTGGGATCTCGTCCTGGGCCACCTCGGGCCGGACGTGGCCTTTCTCAACGAGGCGTTACGCTACACCTTCGAGCGCTGCCGCATCGACCCGACGCGGCTCGCGCTCGGCGGTTTCTCGGACGGCGCGTCGTACGCGTTGTCGCTCGGTGTCTCGAACGGCGATCTGTTCAGTCACCTGGTGGCGTACTCGCCGGGCTTCTACGCGCCCCGCGAGCCGATCGTCGGTCGGCCGCCCGTTTACGTGTCGCACGGCACTGACGACGCGGTGCTGCCCGTGACCACGACGCGGACGGTGATCGTGCCGACGCTGCGGAGTGCCGGGTACACCGTGACGTACGAGGAGTTCGTGGGCGGGCACGAGGTGCCGTCCGCGATTTCCGACGCGGCCCTGGACTGGGTGCTCGGTGGGGGAGCGCGTTCGGGCGTTTGACTTCGCCGCTGTGACCCGCTAGGGTTGGCCCCACGATGCGGCGGCGTGTCCGGCCGAGCGCCGACGGCCGCCGCCTCGAGGACCCCAGAGACGGAGCAGGTTCATGGCCAAGGAAGACGCAATCGAGATGGACGGGATCGTGTCGGAGGTATTGCCGAACACCACGTTCCGGGTCGACCTGCCCAATGGCCACCAGGTGCTGGCCACCATGGCGGGCAAGATGCGCCGCTTCCGAATCCGGGTGCTCGCCGGCGATCGGGTGACCCTGGCGGTGTCGCCCTACGACCTCACGCGGGGCCGGATCACCTTCCGACACAAGTAAGCCGTGCCCGGGGCGTCCGCGACGCCCCGTGAATCACCCCCCCGCTCATTCGGATTTCATCGTTCCTTCACTTCGCGCGCGCCATGTAGAGGGCGCCGGTCCGTGCCGGGCCGGCGATCATTCCCTGCGGCGCGAGGTGCGATCGGGTGAAGATCCCGGATCAGGTTCCCCGTCTGGCAGTGGTGTTCGTGGTGGCGGTGCTCGCCCTCGTGGCGGCCCGCTCGATTCTGGTTCCCGCGACCTTCGGCAAATACGGGCATTATCGCGCCGCCGCGGTTGACTCGATCGCCGCGCGGCAGGTGCGGTTCGCCGGCCGACAGGAATGCGAGGACTGTCACGATGATATCGGGGCGGTGCGCGCCGGCGGCAATCACCGCACGCTGAGTTGCGAAGTCTGCCACGGGCCCGCGGAGACGCACGTCGAGGCACCGTTCGACGTCCTGCCCGAGCCTCCCGACCAGCAGCGCCGGCTGTGCCCGTTGTGTCACCAGTACAACCCGTCGCGCCCGACCGGCTTCCCGCAGATCGATCCGGTCGTGCACAATCCGCTGAAACCCTGCATCAGCTGTCACAATCCGCATGCACCGGTTCCGCCCTCGGTACCCGGTGAGTGCAGCGCCTGCCACGGCTCGATCGCGCGGCAGAAATCGCTGTCACACCATGCCAACCTGCCGTGCGTGACCTGTCACTCGGTGCCCCAGCAGCACAAGCTGACGCCGCGGACCGTGCGCGCCACCAAGCCGACCGAGCGCCTCTTCTGCGCCCAGTGTCATGCCACGCGGACGCCGAAGCTCGAGGGCGCGCCGCAGATCGATCTGCAGGCTCATTATCCGCGCGATCTCTGCTGGCAGTGTCACTACCCCCACTATCCCGAGACGTGATCATGGCCGACGAGCGACACGCGGCGGCAGCGGACGCGGGCACCCCCGAGGGCCCGCCGCTGGATCGCCGCCAGTTCGTGCAGTTCGCCCTCGCGGCGTGCGGCACGGCCAGCCCTGTACTGGTGGCGCTCACCCGGCTGCCGGCGGCCGCCGCGCAGGAGGCCGCGGCCGACAGCACGGCGGAGTCGTACGACCCGACCGGCCATCTCTACGGGATGGGCATCGACATTTCCCGCTGCATCGGCTGCGGGCGCTGTGTGGCCGCGTGCAAGGCCGAAAACGACGTACCGATGGACGCACACCACTTCAACACGTGGGTCGAGCGGTACACCATCACGGCGGACGGCGAGGTGACGGTCGAGAGCCCCAACGGAGGGATGGACGGGTTCCCCGAGCCGGAGCACAACAGCGAGCTGCGGCGCACGTTCTTCGTGCCCAAGCTGTGCAATCACTGCGCCAATCCGCCCTGCGTGCAGGTGTGTCCCGTCGGTGCGACGTTCACAACGCGGGACGGGGTCGTGTTGGTGGACGAGAAGTACTGCATCGGCTGCCGGTACTGCATCCAGGCGTGCCCGTACGGCGTGCGCTGGTTCCATCCCACCAAGCGCGTCGCCGCGAAATGCACGCTCTGTTATCACCGACTGGTGAAGGGCAAGGTCCCGGCCTGCGTGGAGGTGTGCCCGACCGGGGCACGCATCTTCGGCGAGGTCGAGGCCCGGGCCACGCCCCTCGCCCGCTTCATGCGCTTCAATGACGTCCAGGTGCTCAAGCCGCACCTGAACACCCGGCCCAAGGTCTATTACGCCAGCCTCGACGGGGAGGTGCGCTAGCGTGCAGGGCTACATCTATCCCAACGAGTTCGAGCTGCAGTGGGGACTGCTGATCGTCCTCTACCCCTACGTGACGGGGCTGGTGGCGGGGGCGTTCATCCTCGCGTCGCTGGAGCGGGTGTTCAACGTGAAGGAGGTACAGCCGACTTATCGGCTGGCGTTGCTGACCGCCCTGGCCTTTCTCCTGGTTGCGCCGCTGCCGTTGCTCGGCCATCTGGGCCACCCCGAGCGCTCCTACGAGATCTTCCTCACGCCCAATCGGCAGTCCGCGATGGCGATGTTCGGATTCGTTTACGCCTGGTACCTGGCGGTCGTGCTGCTGCTCGAGGTGTGGTTCGAATGGCGCCGCGACATGGTCCTGTGGGCGCAGCAGAGCACCGGCGTGCGGCACTGGGTGTACACGGCGCTCACCCTCGGCGCCACGGATCTGTCCGAACGATCCCTTCGCTTCGATGACAAGGCCGGGCGCTGGATCACCATCATCGGCATCCCGTCGGCGTTTCTGCTCCACGGCTACGTCGGGTTCATCTTCGGCTCGGTCAAGGCAAACCCGTGGTGGAGCAGCGTGCTCATGCCGGTGGTGTTTCTCTTTTCAGCCATCGTCTCGGGCATCGCGCTGGTGCTGATTCTCTACATCATCACCAGCCTGATCCGGTCCCGCCCGGTGGACATGCCATGCGTCGACAAGCTGGCGACGTTTCTGTTCTACGCCATGATCGTCGACGTCTCGCTCGAGGCCCTCGACTTCATCCACCGGCTGTACGAGTCCGAGGAGTCCATCGAGATCCTGGCGCAGATGGTCGAGAGCCGCCTGTTCATCAGCCTCATCGTTCTGCAGCTGGTGCTCGGCACGCTGGTGCCGCTGGTGCTCCTGGGGTTCTTCTCGCCCGCGCTCCGCACATCCGGTCGCTCGCGCGGAGCGGATGAGCTGCGGCGGCTCGTATATCTCGTGGTGGCCATCCTGGTCGAGATCGGCATTTTCAGCATCCGCTGGAACGTCGTCGTCGGTGGACAGCTGTTCTCCAAGAGCCTGCGCGGACTCACGGTCTACAAGGTCGAGCTGCTCGGTCAGGAAGGGCTGGCCATCACCCTGGCGCTGCTGGCGCTGCCGTTGTTCATCCTGTGGGGGCTGGTCAAGCTGATCCCCCCCTGGTCGGAGGCCCGCCCGAGCGACGCCGCCGCGCACTGATCCTCCCGGCTGCGCTTGACGCCAGCCTCGCCGCGGGCTCAATTCGGGGAGCCCCGGGAGGAGCCCCGATGCGTCTGTTTTCCCTCGGCGTGACCGCGCTGGTGCACGGCTTCTACCTGTCGGCTTCTACCTGTTGGCGTGGCTGGCGATCGTGCTCGACGTCGGCTCGCCCACGTTCAACCTGCACATGCCGGCGTGGGGACCCGCCCAGGCGGTGGTGTGGATCGCCCTGCTGTTCACCGCCGCCGCCGCGCTGGGCGTCGTCATCCACACGGTGTCGCGCAGCGTCTTCCACGCCCGCAAGCAGTTCTGGGCGTTCGAAGTTCTCGCGAGCTCGACCGTACAGCAGCGCTTCGCGACCATGGGGGCCATGGAGACGTTCCCGGGAGGGCCGAGCTATGCCGAGGCCCTGAAGGCCGAGCCGAAGGACCGGATTCCCAAGGCCGGCGGATTCCTGCACGCCGTGGAGTATCAGCTGCTGGCCCGAGCGCCGCACGTGTGGCGCGAGGTCCAGGCGTACCGCGATCAGTATCGCCTGGCACGGGGTTTCATCCTGACGTCCGTGGGGTTTGCCTTCGTGCTGCCGCTGTGGGAGCCGATTCGCGAGCTCGATGGCGCGGGGTCGGTGGGCCCGTTCCCGATCATCCGGACGCAGCTGTTCCTCCTCAGCATACTCGCGGCCGCGGTGTGCTACGTCGCCTTCCGGGAACGCACCTATCGGTACTCCGCGGCGCAGCTGCTCGCGTATGCGACGATCGAGGGCGAGCGCGCCAAGGGCGGGGACGCATGAATCGGCTGTCCCGTCGGGCCGGCTTCACGCTGATCGAGATTCTGATCGTGGTGGTGATTCTCGGGCTGCTCGCCACGATCGTGATCCCCAAGTTCGGATCGTCGCGGGAGAAGGCGTTCCTCACGTCGATGAAGGCCGACCTCCGCAACCTGGTGACCCAGCAGGAAGCGTTCATGGCGGACAGCGGCCGATACGCCTCCAGCTTTCCCACCACGATGTGGCGCACCACGACCGGTGTGAACCTGCTGTCGATCACGACGACCGCCGATGGCTGGTCGGCGGCGGTGGGGCACAGCTCCACGACCAAGACGTGCGTGATCTTCGTGGGCTCGAGTTCGCTGCCCCCTGCCACCAAGGAGGGTGTGCCCACCTGCACGCCGTAGCGCGTCCGCGCGTGCGCTTCCCCTGGGACGGCGCGCGGCGTACTGTTGTCCCCCCGATGCTCAATCTGACGCCGTTTCACCCGCGCACCGCGCCGCTGGTGCGGGCGCAGACCTGGCGCCGCTGGGCGGGTCACCAGGTCGCCAGCGCCTACGACCCGCACCCCGACCGGGAATACGCGGCCATCCGGGCGGCGGTCGCGCTGATCGACATCTCACCGCTGCACAAGTACCACATCCACGGACCGGACGCGGTCCGGTTGCTCGACCGCATGGTGACGCGCGACGTGACGCGCTGTGCGATCGGCCAGGTGCTGTACACCCCGTGGTGTGACGCCGCGGGGAAGATCATCGACGACGGCACCGTGGCGCGTCTCGATACCGACTCGTTCCGGCTCACCAGCGCCGAGCCCACACTGCGTTGGCTCGCCATGAACGCCGTTGGGCTGGACGTGACGGTCGAGGATGTGTCACGGCCGATCGCCGCGCTGGCGCTCCAGGGACCGCTCGCGCGCGCCGTGCTGGCCGCCGCGTCGCCGGGGGACTGGACCGCGCTGCGCTACTTCCGCTTGCTCCATACCCGTGTGGGAGATATCCCCGTCACCGTGTCGCGGACCGGATACACCGGGGACCTCGGGTACGAGATCTGGGTGGATGCCGCACGCGCCGTGCCCCTATGGGATGCGCTGATGGCCGCGGGTGCGCCGTATGGAATCACGCCGTGCGGAATCTGGGCGCTGGATCTGGCCCGCATCGAAGCCGGACTCATCATGCTCGACGTCGACTACTATTCGGCGCATCGCGCACCGATCGCGGCCCAGATGTCCTCACCGTTCGAGCTGGGGCTCGGGTGGGCCGTGAGTGACGCCAAGGGGCCGTTCAACGGACGGCAGGCGCTGCGAGTGGAGCGGCGACGCGGCCCCGAGTGGGATTTCGTTGGCCTGCGCGTGCAGTGGGAGTCGCTCGAGGCGTTATACGCGGAGCACGAGCTGCCGCCGCAGCTGCCGATCATCCCGTGGCGCGGTAGCGTGCCCGTCTATCGTGACGGACACCAAGTGGGCTATGCGACGAGTGGCGGCTGGTCCCCCCTGCTCAAGCAGTATCTCGCGCTGGCGCACCTGCGAGCGCCGCATGGTCGGCCGGGCATGCCGGTGCGCTTCGAGGTGACCGTCGAGCACGTCCGGCGACAGGCCGACGCCGTGGTGCACCCGCTTCCGTTCTTCGACCCCGAGCGCAAACGCGCATGAAGGGCCGCAGCTACGACGTCGTCGTGGTGGGCGGCGGGCACAACGGCCTGGTCGCCGCCGCGTACCTCGCTCGCGCGGGGCGCCAGGTCCTGGTACTCGAGCGTCGCCCGGTGCTGGGCGGCGCGGCGGTCACCGAGGAAGTGTTCCCGGGGTTCCGGTTCTCGGTGTTCTCATACGTCGTGAGCCTGCTGCGACCTGAGATCATTCGCGAGCTCGACCTGCCGCGCCACGGACTGCAGATCCTGCCCCTCGAGTCCACCATCACCCCGCTCGACAACGGCGACTATCTCGGCGCCTGGGCGGACCCGGACGAGAGCCGTCGCGAGCTGGCGCGCCACTCGCCACGCGATGCCGAGGCGATCCCCGTGTTCGGCCGCCTGATGCAGCGCATGGCGATGGCCGTGCGTCCCATCCTCGGGGTGGTGCCGCCCGACCCGGCATCGCTGGCCCCGTCCGACCTGCGCGGCCTGCTGCGCCTCGGACGTCATTTCCGCGACCTCGGTGCCGAGCGGGTTCACGCGCTCTACAAGCTCATGACCATGAGCAGCGCCGACTATCTCGACGAGTGGTTCGAGTTCGATCCCCTCAAGGCGACGAAATCGGCGAGCGGCATCATCGGCACCTTCCTCGGGCCGCGCTCCCCCGGCTCAGCATACGTGCTGCTGCACCACTACATGGGTGAGATCGACGGCGCGTTCCGCGCCTGGGGCTTCCAGAAGGGCGGCACGGGTGCCATCAGCGAGGCGATTGCCCGGGCGGCCCGGGCGCGCGGTGCGGAAATCCGCACCGGCGAGGGCGTGGAGCGGGTGTTGGTGCGGGGTGGCGAGGCGGTCGGGGTCGCCCTCACCAGCGGCGAGGAGATCGCGGCGCGCGCGGTCGTCTCGGGTCTCGATCCCCGCCGCACCTTCACCCAGCTCGTCGATCCCGGCCAGCTTCCCGACGAGCTCGTCGAAGGCGTGCGCCGCTACAAGTTCCGGGGCTCGTCGGGCAAGGTGAACCTGGCACTCGATGGGCTCCCCGACCTCACCTGCCTGCCCGGCGTCGGACCGCACCTGCGCGGCGCGATCTCGATCAGCCCGAGTCTCGAGTATCTCGAGCGAGCCTACGACGACGCCAAGTACGGCGCCTTCTCGCAGCGGCCGTACATGGACATCGTCATCCCGTCGATGATCGATCCCCAGATGGCCCCGCCCGGCAAGCACGTGATGAGCATCTTCGTGCAGTACGCGCCCTATCACCTGACCGGCGGGTGGAGCGACGCGCAGCGCGAGGCGTTCGGAGACGCGGTAGTGGAGAGCGTGGCCCGCTACGCGCCCAACCTGCCGTCGCTGATCCGCCACCGCCAGGTGCTGACCCCGGTGGACATCGAGCGGATCACGGGACTGTCCGAGGGCAACATCTTCCAGGGCGAGCTGGCGCTGCACCAGCTGTTCTTTCTGCGGCCGGTGCCGCGCTGGGCCCGCTATCGCACTCCGATTCGCGGCTACTGGCAGTGCGGGGCCGGCACACATCCGGGCGGTGGCATCATGGGTGCCTCGGGACGCCTCGCCGCGCTGGAGATGCTCCAGGCGGGTGAGCGGTGACGGTGGCGTTCGACGCGATCGTGATCGGCGGCGGGCCTAACGGGCTCGTGGCGGCGGCGGCGCTCGGCCGGGCCGGGGTGCGCGTCGCGCTGGTCGAGCGCGCCAGCCAGCTCGGCGGGCAGGCCCGAGTGGAAGCGTTCGCGCCGGGGTTCAGCGCCCCGGGTGACGACGGAGATTCCGGCTGGGTGCCGCCCACCGTCGTCCGGGGCCTGGGGCTGGGCGGGCTCGCGCGCCACGATCCTGATCCGTGCGTCACCGTGCCGATCGCGTCCGGAGCCTGGTTGACGCTGTGGGCCGACCCCACCCGCACGGCAGCGGCGATCGCCCGCCACGCTCCAGCGGACGCGGCCCGCTGGCCGGAATTCGTGCGGCGGGTGCATCGACTGGCGGGCTTCCTCGCGCGTCTCTACCAAGGACCGCCTCCCGACGTGGATGCCACCGGTCCCGGCGAGTTGGGGCGGTTGTTGCGGCTTGGTGTGGCACTGCGCCGCCTGGGTCGTGACGACATGGTCGCATTGCTCCGGACGCTGCCGATGTCGGTGCGGGAGCTGGTGGAGGACGCATTCGAATACGAGCCGCTGCGCGCGGCTGTCGCCGCCGGCGGTGTGCGCGACCTGCGCCAGGGGCCCCGCTCGGGAGGGACGGGGTTCGTGCTGCTTCACTATCTCGTCGGCGCCCCAGCGGGCGCTGTGCGGGGCCGGGGACGCTGGCGCGCGGGTCCGGACGCGTTCGTGGCCGCCGTGGCGGCCGAGGCCGCCCGCCGCGGGGTCACGATCCGCTCGGCGGTGGCGGCGCGGCGCATTCTCGTGCGCGACGACGCTGTGGTCGGGGTGATGCTCGCCGACGGCACCGAGCTCGCGGCGCCCCGGGTGGTCTCCTGTGTGGATCCGGCGCACACCCTGCTCGACCTGCTCGATCCGGTCTGGCTCGACCCCGAGGTGCTTCACGCCGTGCGACAGATCAAGTTCCGCGGCTGCACCGCGACCGTGCGGTACGGCATGCAGCGGTTGCCCGATGCCGGCGCCGATGCCGAGATGCTGCGCGGTGTCGTGTCATGCACCCCCACGCTGGACGGGCTCGAGCGCGCCGCCGACGCCGCGAAATACGGCGCTGTGGCGGAGCGGCCCCACGTGGAGATCACGGTGCCCACGCTCACCTGGCCCGCCCTCGCCCCCGACGGGCAGCACGTCGCCATCGCGCGCGCTCAGTACGCGCCGTACACTCTGCGAGAGGGAGCCTGGGACCACGCACGACGGGAGGCGCTCGGTGACGCGGTGACGGCGGTCGTCGACGAGGCATTACCGGGCTTCTCCTCCCGCGTCGTTCACCGCGAGGTGCTCACACCCCGCGATCTGGCGGATCGCTACGGGCTGACCGAAGGGGCGCGCAGCCACGGTGAGCTGACCCTCGATCAGATCCTCTTCATGCGTCCCATTTCCGGCTGGGCCCACCACGCCCTGCCGGTGCGCGGGCTCTATCTCGGCGGCGCGGGTGCGCATCCGGGACCCGGGATTCCAGGCGGAGCCGGGTGGCTCGCCGCCCGACGGCTGCTGCGCGATCGGCGCGCGGGACGCTACACCCTGACCACGGAGCGCTCATGACGTTCGACATGCGGCTGGTGCAGCGCGGTGCCCGGCTGCGCCGCACGCCGTTCTTCGCAGCCACGCAGCGCTACGGTGCCCGGGCGTACACCGTGTACAATCACATGCTCTTTCCGATCAACTACGCGGACCTCGAAGAGGAGTACTGGCACCTGATCCGCCACGTCACGCTCTGGGACGTGGCGGTGGAGCGACAGGTCGAGATCACCGGGCCGGATGCGTTCGCGTTCACCAATCTCCTGACCCCCCGCGACCTCACGCGCTGTGCCGTGGGGCAGGGCAAGTACGTCGTGATCACGGCGGAGGACGGCGGCGTGATCAACGACCCCGTGTTGCTGCGGCTCGGGGAGAACCACTTCTGGCTGGCGCTGGCGGACTCGGACGTGCTGCTCTGGGCGCGGGGTGTGGCGCGACACGCCGGGCTCCGCGTGACCATCACGGAGCCGGATGTCTCGCCGCTCCAGGTGCAGGGGCCGAAGGCCAAGGAGGTCGTGCGGACCCTGTTCGGAGAGGGCGTGACCAAGCTGAAGTACTACTGGTTTCTCGAGACCAGCCTCGACGGGATTCCAGTGGTGGTGACCCGCACCGGATGGTCGGGCGAGGTAGGATACGAGATCTACCTGCGCGACGGCAGCCGCGGTGACGACCTGTGGGAACGGGTGATGGCTGCCGGCAAGCCCCACCGGATCCGGCCCACGGGTCCCTCAGACATCCGTCGGGTCGAAGCCGGTATTCTCAACTGGGGCGCCGACATGTCCATGGCGGACAACGTCTACGAGGCGGGGCTCGAATGGCTCATCGATGTGGACAAGCCGGCCGACTACATCGGTCGCGAGGCGCTGCAGCGCGTCCGCAGCGACGGTGTCACCCGCAAGCTCGCCGGCATCGAGATCGCGGGGGACCCGGTCCCGTTCAACGAGACGAAGTGGCCGGTGTCGGTGAGTGGCGGCGTCGTGGGGCAGGTCACCTCGGCGGTCTGGTCGCCGCGCCTCACCAGGAACATCGGGTATGCCATGCTGCCGATCGCGCACACCGCGCTCGGCACCACGCTGCAGGTGGACATCCCCGACATTGGCATGCGCCAGGCGACCGTCGTGACGAAGCCGTTCGTCGATCCCACGAAAGAGATTCCCAAGACCTGATCGCGGGTGTGAAGTCACGGCGCGGATCGACGCCGCGCAGGTCGCCGTGAACCGCTACGGGCTCGGCAGGTCGCGTGACAGGCGGCGCAGCAGCACCGCCGTGCGCGCTGCCTGGATGGTCAGCGTCCGCAGGTCGATCCATTCCCGGACCGTGTGGTCGTCGCCGCCGCCGGCACCGAGGCCATCGAGAGCCATCTCGACCAGGCCGGAAGTGAACGAGATATCGGCGGCCCCCGCCCGCCGCGGGTCCACGGCCCCCACCGGCCCGTAGCCGAGATCCCGGCTCACCTGATCGAGCCGGGCCAGCAAACGGCGATTGCCATCGGTGGGCGCGAACGGCGGGTACGACTCATCGAAGGTCAGCTCAGCCGCGGTGTGGGGCAACGAAGCCGCCACCACCGCCTGCATGGCAGCCTGCGCGCCCGCGTGCTGCTCGAGTGAGAGGGCGCGCAGATCACCCGTGACCAGCGCGTACTCGGCGACGACGTTGTTCTTGCCGAACGCCGTGCCCCGCGCGAGGCTGGAATCCCAGCTCACTTCGGAGCCCCCGACGATCGCGCCGGGGTTGAAGGTGAGATTGGGCTCCGCTGAGAGCTCCGTCCGCCAGCGATCGAGAATGCGGGCGGCTTCGAACACGGCGCCGGGGCCGACCTGCTCCTGGAAGATCTGCGAGGAATGCGCCGACCTGCCGCTGACGCGCAGCGTCCAGCTCGTGGAGCCACGGCGGGCGACGACCGCCGTGCGGTAATCCGAGTCGCCGTTTTCGAAGGCGAGGGCCACGTTGGCCCACTGCGCCGCGCGCACCAGGGCGTCGCGCGCCGCGGCGAGGGGAGAGCCGGTGCGCTCCTCGTCGCCCGTCAGGATGACCTGGATCTGCAGCGCGTCGAGGGCGTCGGCCGAGGCCAGCGCCCGCAGCGTCTCGACGATCACCACGTCACCACCCTTCATGTCGACCACGCCGGGGCCGCGGGCGGTCGAGTCCGAGAGACGTTCGAACCGCTGGAAGGGGCTGTCCGGCTCGAAGACGGTGTCGAGGTGTCCAATGAGCAGGATGCGGGGGCCGCGCGTACCGCGCCGTGCGACCAGGTGACCCGCGCGCCCGAACGACGAGCCGTCGATCCACTCGGTGCTGAACCCCAGCGCGTCCAGCTCGGCCCGGAATACGTCGGCCACCGCGCGGACACCGGGGCCGTTGAGCGAGCCGCTGTTGATGTTGACGACGCGCTCGAGCAGAGCGATGGCCGCGTTGCGGCGGGCGGTGACCGCGCGCACCAGGTCGCGCTCCACCCGATCGGTCTGAGCGACCAGCGGTCCGGCGAGCGTGAGGGCGAGCAGGAACACGGCACGAGCGCTGCGTGTCATCGAGATCTCCCGGGATCAGGGTGTACGCCGTCGCGCGGTCCGGCGCGCCGGGCTCGCCGCGCGGATCAACGTACCCGCCAGCCGCGCACCGGCCCGCCGTTGAAGAAGGGTGCTGGCGTCATGACGCCGTCCTGCTTGAAGACGATGCCGTCCTTCATCACGAATCGCACATCGCGCAGCACGTCGATGTCCTGCAGCGGATCGCCGCGAACGGCGATCAGGTCCGCGGCGAAGCCGGATCGGATCGGGCCCCGCGCGCGCTCGGTCTCACTCACGCGGTATCCATTGATCGTGAGCGCGCGCAGGATGTCCGCCGGCGGAATGCCAGCCGCCTTCCACGTTTCCAGGAAGGCGATCGCCACCTCGCCCCGTGTCTTTCCTGGCACCCAGTAGTCGGCGTCGGTGGAGAAGGTCAGCGGCACCTTGAGCTGCCAGGCATTGCGGAGGCTCGCGACGGTGCGCGCGTAGCGCTCAGGCGTGGTGTGTCCGGTGAGCGAGAGCGGCGTCTCGGTACCAGCGCGGAAGATGCCCTGCTGCGCCATGAGGCGGTGCATCTCCTCGTTGAGACCGGCGTCGTGCGCGATGGACCAGATGCCGGCCTCGATGGCGCGGCGCGCGCCGTCCGTCGTCTGCACGTGGCCTTCCACCTTCAGGCCGGCCTTGGCAGCCTCGCGGATGACGAGTCGGATCTCGTCGACCGAGTAGCCCCAGGGTTTGCAGTCCACGCAGATCTTGATGACCCGCGCTCCAAACAGGGCGTTCTGCCGCACCGCCTTCACGATCTCGTCCGGGGTGTCGGCGTCGAGATATTCGGGATACACGATGCCGTGCTCGCGCGCCATCTCCGGCGTGGGCCAGAACTGTCCACCCATTCCGCCGATGATGATCCCGGAGTTGATGATCGTGGGCCCCGGCACCCACCCCTGCTCGATCGCCTGGCGCAGTGCGGCGTCGGCGTAGTTGCCGGCGTTGCCCATGTCGCGGACGATCGTGAAGCCGGCGTTCAGCATCTGGATGCCGTTGGAGACCGCCTGGATGGCACGCAACGGTGTGCCATCGAGCACATAGGTGAGATAGTAGACGTTGTGCTCCGGTACCTCCTTGTAGGTCAGCGCGAGGTGATTGTGGGCGTCCACGAGACCGGGCAGCACCGTGAGGTCTGACAGATCGATCACCTCGGCGCCGGCGGGGATCGCAACCGCGGGCCCCACGGCTGTGAAGCGCCCCTGCTCGATCAGGATGACCTGGTTGTCGCTGATCGTGCCCGCGTCGGGGTCCACCAGGCGACCGGCCTTGATCGCGGTCACCTGCGTGTGGCCGGCGACGGCGGTGATGAGCGTGAAGATCAAGGCCAGGGGAGTGGGACGACTGGTCATTCGGCGAGCTCCTGAGGGGTGGGGAGGGCAACACTACGTTGCGGCGGGCGGCCGCAGCGCGCCAGCGCCCTCCCGCAGGTCTTCGCTTGACCCCCGCACCGGCTCCAATGCACCTTGCGGTGTGACCGATGGTTCGGGGGTGTGATGACGGGGCGCATCGGGTCGATCCTCCTGGTGACGACGGTGCTCGCCTGGGGTCCGGCGGGAGCGCAGGAGCGCCTGCTCACGATGCAGGACGTCAGCCCGGAGCTGGCGCACCTCATTGGAGGGACGCAGCTCGATTTCGTGGCCAAGGAGAAAATCCGTTACGGGGTGACGGGCAAGGCCCACTACGACCAGTTCTTCCGGGAGTCGGCCGTGTCCTATGGCGGGATGACGATCGGCCGGGGGCTCACCGACGACGCGACGATCAAGCTCAAGGGCTATGCCCGGACCAAAGTCGCGATCGCCGAGCTCGAGGCACAGATCACCGAGATTACGGGTGGGAAGCCGCCGGAAGAATGGACGGCGGAGGAGTCCATCGCCGTGCTCCAGGCCGCGAAGGAGAAGGACCATCTCTCCGATGAGGAGAACCGCTACTTCGTGTCCACGGCGGCTCATGTCGCCGCCACGATTCCCGTGGTGCGGGCCTCCGTCGTGTCCTCGCAGCAGCTGCTCGGGCAGGTGGCGGGGCTCGTCAGTGGTGCTCCGTCGGCCTTCGGGCTGATGCGCGGGCCGGGTGTGGCGCGCAACGTGCAGCGCTCCGGCGACCGGCTCAAGACGGTGCCGACCGAGGGAGTGGGTGTGGTGGAGTCGCTGACCGTGCTGTCGCGTGGCCTCTCCATGCTGTCGGGGACGTAGCGTCGTGTCCCGATCGGCCGTCGTCGCCGGTGTTGCGATGCTGCTGCCCGTGCTCGTGTCGGCGCAGCAGCTCGAGCAGAGCCTGCGACTGCCGCCGGGCTGGAACGACGCGTTCTTCGAGCGGCTGGATCGCGGCGCCTCGCCGAAGACGGTCGTCGCCGTGCTCGATTTCTCGGGCGGTGATATCCTGCAGTCACACCTGCGCTTCAGCATGTCGGACATGCTCATCACGGCGCTGGTGCAGGCAGGCCGGTTCACGGTGGTGGAGCGCGAGCGGGTCAGCGACCTGCGTCGGGAGCAGGAGTTCCAGCGAGGGGGCATGGTCGACGCGGCGACCGCGGTCGAAGTCGGGAAGCTGCTCGGCGCGGAGCTCGTGGTCCACGGCGTCGTGACCAAGGCCACCGAGCAGAAGGTGGACAAGTTCTCCTACGACCTGGTGCGCGTCGAGGTCGCCGTGGACGTGCGTGCCGTGCATACCGGAAGCGGCCAGATCGTGATCTCCCGGACCGCCGACGCAGCCGAGGAGGCGAAGATCATCACGACCGCCGACGGGCGCATCGTCAGCGGTCCGACCGACTACGACCCCCTGTACGCGCATGCGACGATGGCGGCGCTCGATTCCGTGGCGGCGCTGGTGGCCAATGCCGCACCACTCGTGGGCCTCGTCGTCGCCGTCGACGGCGGGGAGGTCACGACTGACCTCGGCGAGCGCTACGGCGTGGCGGCGGGTGATCAGTTCGTCGTCTTCCGTCGCGGTGAGCCGCTGACCCATCCTACCACTGGGGAGCGGATCGGCTGGCGCAAGACCGTGCTCGGGCGCCTCGAGATCACCGCCACGGAAGAGGCCCTGTCTACGGGGCAGCTTGCGACGGTCACCTCGCGCGACGTTGCCCTCCAACCCGGCGACATCGTGATGTTCGAGCGCCACCGATCGCCTCATTGACGCGCATCACGGCAGCATGCGGCGCAGCGCGGCGAGCGCCTCGCCGCCGCCGATGTAGACGAACACGAGCAGCGTGACGGCCAGTGCGGTCGTCGTCGCCCACCCGTTCCGCAGGTCGCGCCCCACCCATGCCGTTCGGCCGTTCATGACCAGCAGCGTCAGTGCGAGGAACGGCATGAACAGCGCGCCGAAAACCGCGTACAGCAGCTGCGCCTGCTCGAGTGGTGTCCACAGCAGGACGACGGGAACGGTCGAGAGAAACAGCAAGAAGGCGCGGTAGGGAAGCGTCGTGGTCGGATCGGGACCGTCGGCGCGCCGGCCTCCCGGTCGCAGGGCAACGAAGTCCGCGAACAAGTAGGGGATGCTCTGCCACACGCCGAGCAGGCTGGAGAACACCGCTGCCCAGAAGCCGAAAAGGAAGACGGTGTGTCCCCACGGGCCAAGCACGGTTGCCACCCGCCCCGCGAGCTCGGACGCGACCGCCGGCCCCTGACGGAGCTCGGCGCCCGCGCCGATGATGATCATGGCCATGCCGAACAGCGCCGTGAGGAAGTACCCCCCCGCGAGATCAAGCCGGCACTGCGCGGCGCCCTGCACGCCCCTCCGACCCTTCTCGCGCACCCAGTAGCCGTACGACAGCAGGGTCACGGTGCCGCCGACGCCGCCCAGCACGCCGAGCGCGTACCCGGTGCCACCGGGGGGCACCCGTGGCACGAGCAGCCCGGCTGCGATCGCCCCCACGTGCGGGGCCAGCAACGGCGCCGTCAACACCACCCCCGCCACCATCAGGGCGACGCACGCCGCCATGAGGCGCTCGAAGACGCGAAAGCCGCCGCGCCACACCAGCGCGCCGCCTACCGCCGCGTGGGCGATGCCCCAGAGAATCTTGGCCGTGCGAGGATCGGCGCCCAGAGGAACGATGCTCGCGCCCGCGACGCCGCAGGCGGAAATGAGCGCGCCGGCGGTGAAGAAGGACCACGGGAGCAGGTAGGCGAGGAAGGCCCAGCGCACCCACCGGCCGAGTCGTTCCACCCAGCCCTGCAGCAGGGTGGTGCCGGTGGCCATCTGCCAGCGGGCGATTCCCTCGTTCAGGAACCACTTCAACGTCGCGCCGAGCCATGCCGCCCACAGCAGTGCCACCCCGTGGCGCGAGCCGGCGAGGCTGGCAGTGAGCAGGTCGCCGGCACCCACACCTGTCGCCGCGACCAGCAGCCCGGGGCCGAACAGCGCGACGCGGGAGAGCCAGCGGCGATCGGCCATGGTGGCTAAGTGACGGGTCTCGAGGCAGCGGCGCAAGCCGTGCGCGGCGACGCCGGCCGTCCCTGGCGTCACGGTGGCGCCCATCTACATTCCCCGGACATCATGACGCCACCGGTCCACGACCTCGCCCGCCTCCGGATCGACCGGGACCAGGCCCCGCCCGCGGTGCGGCGGGCGTTGGTGCGCAACGTCGTGCTGACCGTGGTCGCGGTGGCCGTGGTCGGGGCGGTCGTGGCGGTGCTGCGCCGCGGAGCCGCAGCGGCCGTCCAGGTAGTGGTGGCGCGGGCGTCCGAAGGCGGGGACGGCGCGGCGGCGGGCGCCGCCACGGTCACGGCCAACGGCTACGTGGTGGCGCGCACGCGCGCGTCGGTCTCGGCCAAGGTGGCCGGCCGCCTGGCGATGCTGGCGGTGAGCGAAGGGTCGTTCGTACGGCGGGGAGAGGTGATTGCCCGGCTGGAAAATGCCGACTACCAGGCTCAGGTGACGCAGGCGGCGGCGGGTCTCGCGACCGCGCGGGCGGAGTCGATCGAGGCGGCAGTGGAGCGCGATCAGGCCGAGCGCGAAGCGCAGCGGCTGCGTGACATCCGGACGCGCAATCCCCAACTGGTGGCGCAGCAGGAGGTCGATGCGGCGGAGACCAGTGCGGCAGCGGCGACCGCGCGGGCGGCGGCGGCGAGCGCGCGAGTCGAGGCCGCAGTGGCGGGCCGCCGCTTCGCCGCAGCGAGCCTCGAAAACACCCTGATTCGGGCGCCCTTCACGGGGACGGTGCTGCGCAAGGAGGCGGAAGTCGGCGAGGTCGTGGCCCCGTCGGTGGGCGGGGGGCTGACCCGCGGTGCCGTGGTGACGATGGCCGATCTCACGACCCTCGAAGTCGAGGTGGACGTGAACGAAGCCTACATCGCTCGCGTGCGGGCGGAGCAGGATGCGCGCATCATCCTCGACGCCTATCCCGACACCGGTTTCCGCGGACGGGTGCGCCAGGTCGTGCCCACCGCGGATCGCCAGCGGGCGACGGTGCAGGTCAAGGTGAGCATTCTCGACCGTGACCCGCGCATCCTGCCTGAGATGGGCGCGCGCGTCGATTTTCTGGAGCCGCAGCCGGCCGGTGGCGGCGCGCCAACCGCGGTGACGATGCGGCTACCGGCGGCCGCGGTGCGCGAGCACGAGGGCCAGACCGTCGTCTGGCTGGTGCGCGACAACCGACTCGTTGCACGGCCGATCGTGGCCGGCCCCGTCAGCGGTGGCTTTCGGGAGATCCGCTCGGGCCTGGCGGGGGGCGAGCTCGTGCTGGTGGGCGGGATCGAAACCCCGCGCCCGGGGCAGCGCGTCCGGGTGGCGGAACCCTGACCTTTTTCGCATTGGGAGCGATATGGCGCTCGTCGAGATTCATGACGTGCACAAGGTGTTCCAGCGCGACTCACAGCGTGTCGAGGTGTTCACGGGCATCACGCTGGAGGTGGCGGAGGGCAGCTTCCTCGCATTGATGGGGCCTTCCGGATCGGGCAAGTCAACGCTGCTCAACCTCCTGGCCGGTCTCGATGCGCCGACCAGGGGGACGGTGCGGGTGGCCGGTGCGGAGGTGAGCGCCATGAAGCCGGCTCAGCTGGCTCCGTGGCGCGCGCGGCACGTCGGCTTCGTGTTCCAGCAGCTGAACCTCCTCCCGGTGCTGACGGCCTTTCAGAACGTGGAGTTGCCCTTGCTGCTGACGCGCCTGTCCAAGCGGGAGCGCGCTGAGCGGGTGCGCATTGCGCTCGGCGTCGTGGGGTTGGAGGATCGCATGGCGCACTATCCGCGGCAGCTGTCGGGCGGTCAGGAACAGCGCGTGGCGATCGCGCGCGCGATTGTGGCGGACCCGACCCTCGTCCTGCTCGACGAGCCCACGGGTCAGCTCGATGCGACGAGCTCGCAGGACGTGCTGACCCTGCTGCAGCGGCTGCACCGCGAGTTTGGCAAGACGATCATCATGGTCACGCACGACGCCCACGCGGCGGAGCGTGCCACGACGGTGTTGCACCTCGAGAAGGGCGAGCTGATCGAGAAGGGGGTGGTGGCGCGGTGAAGTATCTCCCGCTGGTGCTCGCCAATCTCGGTCGTCACAAGCGGCGCACGGCCCTCACCGTCGTCAGCGTCGCGCTGGCGCTGTTTCTGTTCGCCTCGCTGCGGACGGTCGTGACGACGATCGACGCGACGGCCCGGTGGGGCGGGGCGCGCCGACTCGTCACCACGAATGCCACGGGCATCGTGTTCCCGCTGCCGCTGGCCTACGCCAACCGGCTGGAGGCCGTTCCCGGTGTCCAGGCGGTGACCTGGGCCAACTGGTTCGGCGGGCGGTACGGTGACGGCAAGCGCTTCTTCGCCAACTTCGCCGTCGATGCCGAGTCGTACCTCGCCATGTACCCGGAGATCCAGCTCCCTCCCGACCAGCGCACCGCGTGGCTCCAGGACAAGTCCTCGGCGGTGGTCGGCGCGCGTTTGCTCGACGTCTTCGGCTGGCGTCTGGGACAGAACGTCACCCTCCAGGGCACCATCTTTCCGGGCGACTGGACGTTCACGATCCGCGGGGTGTACACGCCATCGGATGCGGTGATCAACGACGACATGCTGCTGTTCCACCACGCGCTGCTCGATGAGCGGATCGGCCGCGCCGGGATCGCGGGATGGTACGTGCTCGAGATCGATGATCCCGATCACGCAGCGTCGGTTGCCAAGGCGGTCGACGACCTGTTCCGCAACTCGACGGCGCCAACCAAGACCGGTACCGAGCAGGCCTTCAACGCCAGCTTCGCCACGATGTGGGGCAATGTCAGCCTGCTGATGGGGACGATTGGCATGGCCGTGGTGTTCGCCATCCTGCTCGTCACGGCCAACGCGATGATGATGAGCGCCCGGGAGCGGACCGGCGAAGTGGCCGTGTTGAAGACGATCGGGTTCGGGGACGGCGCGGTCTTCGGGCTGGTGATGCTCGAGTCGGGGGTGATCACGCTCAGCGGGGCGCTGGTGGGGCTGGGTGGCGCCAAGCTGCTGTACAAGGGAACCAACTTCAACGCGGCTGGTTTCCTCCCGGGATTCGACGTCACCACGGGAACGCTGCTCCTCGGCGGGGCCATCGCGCTGTTCTTGATGGTGGCGAGCGGGCTGGTACCAGCCGTGCGGGCGGCGCGCCAGCCGGTGATCCAGGCGTTGCGGCGGGTCGAATGAAGATCCCGATCAGCTACAACGTCCGCAGCGTCGCGCAGCGCCCCCTGTCCACGGCGCTCACGGCGCTCGGCGTGGCCCTCGTCGTCGCCGTATTCATCGGCACGCTTGCGCTGGCCAACGGCTTCCGGGCGGCGTTGGCGCGCACCGGCTCGGACCGCAACGTGCTGCTGCTCCGCCGGGGTGCGGATTCGGAGCTCGCGAGCGGGCTCAGCCGCGAGGCCGTCAGCATCATCGCCGCCTCGCCGCACGTCGCGACGGGCGCTGACGGTCGGCCGCTGGTGAGCCCCGAGGTCTACGTGCTCGTGCCGCTGCCGCGGCTGGGGGACACGACGGCGCTGGCCAACGTCGTGGCGCGCGGCGTGAGCGACCGGGTGTGGGATGTTCGCCAGAACGTGGAGGTCGTAGCGGGCCGCCGCCCCCAATCGGGGCGCTCGGAGATCTGCATCGGCAAGCGGCTGGTGCCCCGGTTCGCGGGCACGGGTCTGGGGGAATCCCTGCGGATCGCCGGCCGCGACTGGGCGGTCGTCTGTCACTTCGCGGCGCGCGGGTCGGCCTTCGAGTCCGAGATCTGGGGCGAAAACGAGCAGTTCATGCCGGTGTTCCGCGGCGAGGTCTTTCAGGCCGTCACCTTCCGACTGCGGGATCCGGCGGCGTTCGCTGAGGCCAAGCGCGCCCTGGAGGACGACCGGCGCATTACGGTGGACGCCCATCGCGAGTCCGAGTTCTATGTCCAGCAGTCGCAGCTGCTGGGTCGGATCCTCCGGATCCTGGCGGTGCTCATCACGGGGATCATGGCCATCGGTGCCGTCTTCGGCGCGGTCAACACGATGTACGCGGCCGTGGCGTCACGTGGTCCCGAGATCGCTGTGCTGCTCACCCTCGGCTTCCGCCCGCGCAGCGTGCTGGCGAGCTTCGTGCTCGAGTCGGCGGTCATTGCCGCGGCCGGTGGCGTGCTGGGCTGCGTCCTGGCGCTGCCGATCAACGGCATCGTGACCAGCACGACGAACTGGGCGAGTTTCAGCGAGATCGCGTTCAGCTTCCGCGTCACGCCGGGCCTGCTCCTCGCCGGGTTGGTATTCGGCATCGTGATGGGTGTGGTAGGCGGGTTCTTTCCCGCCCGCCGGGCGGCGAAGCTGCCGGTGGTGCAGGCGCTGCGCTGAATTGAGGCCCGATGTGAGGGGCAGCACAGGCCCCTTTGATGGGCTGGTGGTCTCACGCCGCGCGCCCACCCCTAGCCACCATGGGGCTGGGTACGGAGATTACCCCTCACCCCTGATGCCGAGGCACCGATGTCCAATCGTCGTTCGCCACTCGTGTCATCTTTCGTGGCGCTCGTCACT
>QKHC01000024.1 GCA_003251175.1 Gemmatimonadota bacterium | reverse complement strand
GGCCCCTCGCGGTCGAGCTGATCACCGGACTCGAGATCGAGCAGGCCGACGTCGCGCTGGCCGCAGCGGAGGGACCGCCGCCGCTGCCGCCGCAGCCGAGCGCCTGACGGAGCGGCCGCCTGGTTGCCGCCCCGGCCACCGGGGGACATCTTCTCGCAGCCCTATTCCCAGGGAGCGCTCATGGGTCGTGTGATCGGCGCCGCCGTGGTAGGCTATGCCGTGACCTTCTTGGTCCTGTTCATTTTGTTCACTGGAGCCTACGTCCTCCTGGGCCCGGATCGCGCGTTCCAGCCTGAATCCTACGATGTCAGCATGCTATGGAACACGCTCGGTGTGGTGGTGAGCTTCGTCGCCGCGCTCATCGGCGGCATGGTGTCCGTCGCCATCGCCAGGGACAGCCGCGGCCCCAAGGCACTGGCCGTGCTCGTCCTGATGATCGGCATCCTCTTCGCCATTCCGGTCATGCGCCAGGCCCCGAATTCCGAACCCCGGACGGCCGCGGTGGGTAACATGGAGGCGATGGGCAAGGCCCGGCAGCCGCTGTGGGCGGCGCTGCTCAACCCGGTGATCGGTGTCGTCGGCGTCATGATCGGCGGCCGTCGGCGCCCGTCCGCAACCGCGTGACGGAACCGGCGTTTCAGGACCTCTACCCCGAGGACTTCGCCCACTGCTACGGCTGCGGACGCCTCAACACGGAGGGCTACCAGATCAAGAGCCGCTGGGATGGTGAGGAAGCAGTCGCACGGTTCACGCCCCAGGCGCACCACACGTCGGTGCCGGGGTTCGTCTACGGTGGTCTCATCGCATCACTGATGGACTGCCATGCGATGGGCACCGCGGCGGCGGCGCGCCACCGCGCCGACGGATTGACCCTGGGCGACGGCTGGCTGCGTCGCTACGTCACCGCGTCCCTCAACGTGAACTACCTCAAGCCCACGCCGATCGGCGTGCCGCTCGAGGTTCGAGCCCGACCCACCCAGATCAAGGGTCGCAAAGTCGTCGTCGAGGCATGGCTCCTGGCCGGGACGGTGGAATGCGCCCGTGGCCAGGCCGTGGCCGTCGAGATGCCCGATTCGATGGTGCAGCAACGATGAGCGCCCGGCGCATCCGGGCCCACAGGGAGGGGTTCGCATGGACGTGATGCTCGTGATGCTCCGGTTCCTGCACATCGTGCTCGGCGTCTACTGGGCGGGCACGATCATTTTCTCCGCGTTGTATCTGGATCCGAGCGTGCGCGCGGCAGGCCCCGCGGGCGGACAGGTGATGGCACAGCTGGTGAAGCGTGGGCATCTCAATACACTCCCGGTGGCCGCCGTGCTCACCGTGCTCGTGGGCATCGAGCTGTTCCGGCGGGTGTCCGGCGGATTCGATCCCACCTGGATGTCCTCGCCGATGGGCATCGCCCTGTCGATCGGCGCCGTGACCGCGATCGTGGGGCTGATCATCGGTCTGTTCGTGATGCGACCGACGGCGATGAAGGTCATGCAGCTCGCCCAGGCAGCGATGCAGGCACCCGAGGGGCCGGCGCGCGATGCGCAGCTCGCGGCCCTGCAACCGCTGCGGGACCGCGTGACGCTGGGCCTGCGCTGGGTCGCCGGCCTGTTGACCGTGACCGTCATCATGATGGCCGTCGCGCGTTACCTGTAATTCACCACTCCCCGGAGACCCGATGCTGATCCGTTGGCTGCTGCGCTCCACGTTCGCCACGGCTGTGCTGTGCACGCTCATCGCCGCAGGGGCGCGCGCACAGGACGACGCCCGTGCCCGTCTCGTCGCCGCGCTGCTGGGCGAGACTCCCCTGGCCGCCGACCTGCACGCGCTCACCGATGGAATCGGCGGCCGTGCTACCGGGTCCCCGGCGAACCTCGCAGCGGTCGACTGGGCCATTGCCCGCTTCCAGGAAGCCGGTGTGACGGCGCGGAAGGAGAGCGTGCAGATGCCGGCTCGCTGGCTCGAGCGCTCGGCCACGGCCACGATCCGCGGCAAGCGATCCTTCGCCCCGCGGATCGCGGCGTCCCCCTTTTCCGCTGCCACGCCCGCGGGCGGGCTCACGGCCCCGCTCGTCGACGGTGGCACCGGCAGCCCGGACGATTTTGTGCGCCTCGGTGCCGCGGCCCGGGGCGCCTGGGCCCTGATCGAGACCGAGGAGCTGCGGGATCTCGATGGCCTGTTTCGTGAGTACAACGTTACGGCTGAGATCGAGCCCCGTGCCGCGGCGGCCGGCGTAGCCGGAGTCGTGTACCAGAGCTCGCGGCCGAACAACGTCCTGGCCCGCCACAATGCGGCGCTCGGTCCCGACAACCGCCTCCCCATCGTGATGATGGAGCGTGACGGCGCAGCGCGCGCGCTGCGGTTGCTGCGCGGCGGCGAGGCGCTGACGCTGACCGTCGCGCTCGAGCTCGAGACGGGCGGACCCTACGAGACCTTCAACGTGATCGGAGAGATTCGCGGCGCCACGAAGCCCGACGAGTTCGTCGTGATCGGCGCGCATCTCGATTCGTGGGACCTGGGCGACGGCGCGCTGGACAACGGTGCCAACGTGTCGATGCTGATCGACATCGCACGCCAGATGCAGCGGCTGGGCTTGCGGCCCGCCCGCACCATCCGCTTCATCCTCTGGAACGGCGAGGAGCAGATGATGATCGGCTCGTGGCGCTACACCCAGACCCATCGCGCCGAGCTCGACAAGCACGTGATGGCGAGCTCGTATGACATTGGCACGGGGCGCATCGTTGGGTTCTTCACCGGTGGACGGCCGGAGATCGCGGCCGCGACCAGCACAGCCCTCGAGCCGATCGCCGGCCTGGGACCATTCACGCAGATCGACGTCCCGATCGTCGGCACTGACAATTTCGATTTCATGTTGGAAGGCGTGGCGAACCTGGTGGCGAACCAGGAATCGGCCAACTACGGACCCAACTATCACGCGCGGTCGGACACCTATGACAAGGCCGACCTGTATCAGCTGCGCATCAACGCGACCATTGCGGCGACGGTGACCTGGTGGTACGCCAACGCGCCGGTCAGCTGGCAGCGACAGACGCGCGCCCAAGTCGAGCACCTGGTTCAGGAGACGGACCTCGACGACCAGATGAAAGCGTTCAACATCTGGCCGGACTGGGAGGCTGGGAGACGCGGCAGGCAGCGCTAGCGCGGCCTGGAACCGAAGCCAACGATGGCGCGAGTGATGCTGTTTCACTGGAACGCGGACGAAGCGCGGGAACGGGCGGCGCGGCTCACGCGGTTCGGGCATGAGGCCGTGATACCACGATTCCAGCGCGGCGCTGATTTCACGACGATCACGGCCGATCCGCCCGACGCGTTCGTGATCGACCTGTCGCGACTCCCCTCGCACGGACGCGAAGTGGCCGCGACGCTGCGCGCGCGGAAGGCGACCCGCGAGGTCCCGATCGTCTTCGTGGACGGCGCGGCCGAGAAGGTGTCGCGGGTCCGCGCGCTCCTCCCCGACGCTGCCTACACGGACTGGAGACGTCTCCGCGGCACGCTGCGCACGGCCTTGCGCGCTCCACGGCGTCCGCGTGTCGTTCCCGGGCCGATGGCCGGGTACGCGGGCGTCCCGTTGCCGAAGAAACTCGGCATCAAGCCCGGCTCCACGGTGGCCCTGCGCGGTGCACCGGCGGGCTTCGAACGGACGCTGGGGCGACTCCCCGGCGGAGCGCGCGTGTCGCGTGGCGCGCGCGACGCGGATATCACCGTGGTCTTCGTCCGCTCCCGCGCGGAGTTGTCGCGCCGGCTACCGGGCGCCGCACGGACGCTGGGCACGAGTCAGGGTTTGTGGATCGCGTGGCCCAAGCAGGCGTCAGGACGGCGGACGGACCTCACCCAGCAGCAGGTGCGGGACCGCGGACTGGCCCTGGGGATCGTGGACTACAAGATCTGCGCGATCGACGACACATGGTCGGGTCTGCTGTTCGCACGGCGGCGCCGGACGGCCCCGCGATGAGCGAGCTCGCCACCCTCGCCGGCGGATGTTTCTGGTGTCTGGAGGCCGCGTTCGAGCAGCTGCGAGGCGTCGAGCGGGTGGATTCGGGCTATGCGGGCGGCGAGGTCCCCAACCCGACTTACGAGCAGGTCTGCTCGGGACGGACGGGGCACGCCGAGGTCGTGCAAGTGACGTTCGGTCCTGGCACGATCGCGTTCCGTGATCTGCTCGGCGTGTTCTTCACCATTCACGATCCCACTACCCTCAACCGCCAGGGTGCGGACGTCGGAACGCAGTATCGCTCGGCCATCTTCTATCACACGCCCGAGCAGCAGCGTACGGCGATCGAGGTCATCAGCGAGCTCGACGCAGCCCACGTGTGGGATGCGCCGATTGTCACCGAGGTGACGCGATTCGCGCGGTTCTGGCCAGCCGAGGCGTATCACCGGGAGTACTACCGGCGCAACCCCACCCAGGGATACTGCCGGGCGGTGATCGCACCCAAGATCGCGAAGCTGCGGAAGGAATTCTTTGACCGCCTGAAGGCACCCGCATGATTGCTCGCCACTGGCACGGACGCGTTCGCGCCGCCGACGCCGACACGTACCACACCTACCTGCTGCGCACCGGCGTTCCAGATCTGCGCGCGACCCCTGGCAATCGCGGCGTCTACGTTTTGCGGCGCATCGAGGGCGCGGAGGCGCACTTCGTGCTCATTTCGCTGTGGGAATCGCGCGACGCGATCCGGGCCTTCGCCGGTGAGGACCTCGAGCGGGCACGCTACTACCCCGAGGACGCGACGTACCTGCTCGAACTCGAGCCGACGGTGACGCACTACGACGTGTTGACGTCCCCCTAGACGCACCCCGACCGGAGTCACGCTGCATGTTCCCTGCCCCGCGCCGCCTCCTGGCGGCCGTTCTGACCCTGCTGCTCGCGCGCACTGCGCCGGCCCAGGTGACCGCCATCCGTGCCGGTCGGGTCGTGGATCCCGAGACCGGGACCTCGGTCCCGAGCCAAGTGATCCTCGTCTCCGACGGGAAGATCACGGCGCTGGGCCCCGACGTCACCATCCCGCGAGGGGCCACGGTGATCGATCTCTCGCGCCTGACGGTGCTGCCGGGGCTGTTCGACGCGCATACGCACCTGTGCATGTCAGTCCAGCTGCAGCGCGACGCGGGAAGCTATTACCTGACGACGCTGCGCGATCCGCTGTCGTACCGCGCCGTGGAGGGCGTCGCCAACGCCCGAGCGATGCTCGAGGCGGGCTTCACGACCGTGCGCGACGTCGGGAACGAGGGCGACTACGCCTGCACCAGCGTCCGTTGGGCCATCGACCGTGGCCTGATCGTGGGCCCGACGATGATCAACGCGGGACGCATCATCGCGCCGTATGGCGGACAGTTTCAGCTGCAACCAGACCGGCGCGACCTCGCCGAGCCGGAATACTATTTTGCGGATACCCGCGACGAGATGCGCAAGGCGATCCGCGAGAACGCGCACTACGGTGCCGGCGTGATCAAGATCGTGGTGGATGACCAGCGCTATATCTACTCGACCGACGACATTCGATTCATGGTGGAGGAGGCGCGGGTCGCTGGACTGAAGCTCGCGGCCCACGTGTGGACCCGCGCCGGAGCCCATAACGCCGCGGCGGCGGGGGTCGCGTCGCTCGAGCACCTCAACGGGATCAGCGACGAGGATCTCGCCGTCGCCAAAGCGAACGGCACCGTCGCGGTCTTCACGCCGTTTCCGCTCTCCGTCCTGAAGCGGTTTCGCACTGCGCCGGGCCAGGCGGAGGCCGAATATCGAGCGGAGATCGACCGCCTCGCGGCCGGGTACCGGATCGGCGTACCGATCGCCTTCGGCAGCGACGCGATTCACGATCTGGCGGGGTATACCCGCGGCACGCAGGCGATCATGTGGATCGACAGTTATGTGGATGCCGGGTTGCCGCCCCGCGCGATCCTGCGGGCGATGACGAGCACGGCGGCGCACCTCCTCGGCGTCGACGGCGAGCGCGGCGCGATCCGCCCCGGACTGGCGGCCGATCTGATCGCCGTCTCCGGCGATCCGCTGAGCGACATCGAGGTGCTCAAGCGGGTGGTGTTCGTCATGAAGAACGGACAGGTGATCCGCTCACCGTGAGGCGGCTGTTGCGCGCGGGCGCCGCCGGGGCGACCGCCGGCGTGCTGATCCTGGGAATCGGGGGCCGGCTGCTGATGCGGCTCACGGCCCTGATCGCCGGACGGGCTCCCGGCTTCAGCTGGGGCGGTTCGCTGGAGGTACTCGCGGCGGGCGCGCTGTTCGGCGGAGCAGGTGGCCTTGCCTGGCTGGCCCTCGCCCGATTCGGCCCGAGGCGATTCACCGGTCTGGCACTCGGCACCACGGCCTTCGCGGCCATCGAACTGCTGTCGGATGCCGCCCGGGGAGCCGCGGGCGGCCTCGCGCCGGGACCGCGTGCCTTCGCGCTGGCTCTCTTCCTGGCTTTGTGCATCGGCTGGGGACTGGCCACCGATGCGCTGGCGCGACGCGGGGCGAGCCCGTGACGGTCGTGCTCGGCACCCTGCTGCTGCTGACCGGGGCCGTGACGATCACCGCCGACTACGCGGGACCCCGCCGCCTCGTCTATGGCTGCAAACCGCTCACCATCGTGGCCGCGATGGCGATCGCGGCAACCGCTGCGGGCGGACCGCCGGCACCGTACCGAGGCCTGATCCTCGCCGGCCTCGTGTGCTCACTGGTCGGTGACGTGTTCCTGATGCTCCCAGAAAAACGCTTCTCCGCTGGGCTGACCAGTTTTCTGGTCGCGCATGGCTGCTACATCGCCGCGTTCGTGTCCGCCGCGCGTGCCCCCGCCCCGCTCGCCCTGCTCGTGCCCGCGGCCGCGACCGGAGCAGCGCTGACGGTCCCGCTGTGGCCGCACCTGGGTCGCTACCGATGGCCGGTCACGGTGTACGTCGCGGCGCTGGTCGCGCTCCTGTGGCAATCGAGCGGCTGGGCGTTGAGCAGCGGCACTGTCAGCGCGCGTCTCGCGGCCGTCGGCGCGGTGCTGTTCACCATTTCGGATGGCGTGCTCGCGTACAACCGCTTCCGGCGGCCGTTTCGCGCGGCGCAGGCATTGATTCTGTCGACTTACTTCATCGCGCAGGGGCTGATTGCGGCGTCGGTGGGCAGCTAGCAGGCGGGCCAGCGGGCGCCGGGTGTCCCCTGCGGGACTCGGGCGGGCCGCCACTCGTCTTGGCGGCCTGTCCTCATGGCGCGGCCACCACGTCTCCACCGGGCTGGCGTCCCATCGCCAATGCCGCCCACACCGGCCGGTGATCGCTCGCGCCGCGCACCTCGCGCACCACGCCAGCGGAATCGGCGCGGGCCACGCTCAGGCCGCGAACGAAGATGTGATCCCAATCGAACAGCAGCACGGTCCGACCCAGGTCCCGCGTCGGCCATGCGAACCCCCGCTTCGTGAGGTAGTTGCCGATCGTCCAGCTGTTGAAGTCGCCGGCGATCACCACGGGCTCCGATGCACCAGCCGCGTCCGCGAGCACGGCACCCACCTGATCCTCCCGCTCGGCGCGGGACACGCGCGTCTGGATCTCGAAGTGCACGGCGTACACCCGCACGGGGCGTCCGTGCACCCGGATCACGGCGGCGGTGGCGGTGCGGCGCTGCTGGCGCACGTCGCCTTCGTGCGGCAGCACGAGCTTCCACGCGCTGTCGATGGGCCAGCGGGACAGGATTGCGGGTCCGAACAGTCTGTGGTCGGTTGGGTGGATGGCACCCGGAAAGTACACGTAATTGAGCTCGAGGGCTCGGGCGATCTCCTCCGATGCCCGCTCGTCGAGCTCCTGCATCGCGAGGACGTCGGCGTCACGCAGCTCCGGCGTCTCGCGAATCACGGCGATGGCACGGTCGACGTGGCGGGCAAGCTTGACATTGAACGTCGCGACCCGAAGTGTGGTCGCGTCCGCGTCCGCCGCGACTACTGTTGTCGGGGCGTGCGCACCCGCAAAGCGGGGCCCGGAGGGGTCGCTGAGATTCACGACATTGGCGCAGCCGGCACCCAGCAGGCCGACGCCGAGACCGAACAGGGGCCGGAGGGTCGGCCGGAAGCAGAATACCATCGTCCGCGAAAGATAACCTGCCTGTTGCCTGAACGGGTCCTCGGCAGAAGCTTAGTGACATGATCCAGACGACGTGGGACCTCGCGCTGGCCGAGACGCTGCTGGCGGCCAACGCCCGGCGCATGGCGCGCGGGCAGGATCCCGATGATCCGCTGGAGCGGGATCTGGCCGAGCGGTTCGGCGCGCCGCAGCGGTTGGCGGTCTACGGCAGTCTCGCTCCGGGGCAGGTGAACCACCACGTCGTCGCCGACCTGCCCGGCTCGTGGCAGGACGGGGTGGTGACAGGCATGCTGCGCCACGTGGGATGGGGCACCGCACACGGATTCCCCGTGCTGCGCTGGCGCGCGGGCGGTCCGGCGGTGCCCGCGCGGTTGTTCGTGAGCGAGGCGCTCCCCGACCATTGGGGTCGGTTGGATGTCTTCGAGGGCGACGACTACGTGCGGATCCTGGTACCGGTCCAGGACGACGAAGGCGTGCTGCTCGCTGTGGCCAATCTCTACGCCGATGCCACCGACACCTGATGCGCAGCGGACCGCCCTGCTCGCCGGAGGAACGGGCCTCGTCGGCAGCCATTGCCTGACGCAGCTGCTGCGCGACCCCGCCTACACCCGCGTCGTGGCCCTGGTCCGGCGCCCGCTGCCGCTGACGGACCCGAAGCTCGAGGCGCGCGTGGTTGAGTTCGACCGTCTGGACGAGCGTGATATCCCGCGCGCGGAGGACGTCTACTGCAGTCTCGGGACCACGATCCGGCGGGCCGGCTCGCGGGAGGCGTTCCGTCGGGTGGATCACGACTTCGTCGTGGCGCTGGCGCGGCACAGTGCCGCTCGCGGTGCGTCCCGCTTCATGCTCGTCAGCTCCATCGGCGCCGATCCGCGCTCCGCCGTGTTCTACAACCGCGTCAAGGGAGAGACCGAGCGGGATGTGTCGGCCGTGCCGTTTCGCGCGGTACACATCATGCGGCCGTCACTGCTCGTCGGCGAACGGTCGGAGCACCGGTGGCTGGAAGACGTCAGCATCCGCCTGTTCTCCATGCTCGCGCCGCTGCTCGTCGGCCCCGCGCGGAAGTACCGCCCGATCCCGGCGGAGATCGTGGCGCGGGCGATGGTGGTGCTGGCGCATCGCGCCGATCAAGGGGTGCATGTGCACGAGTCCGATCGCATTGCCGAGTTGGGCGGGACGTAGGCGCGGTACGGTGGGTGCCATCGCCCTGAGGCGCGGGCTCTCCGCCGCGATCGCTGCTCTCGCGCTGACCACGCGCGGCGCCGCCCAGGCGGAGATTCCGGTCCGCGCCGACTACGCAACCGCGGCACGGACTCTGGAGCAGTTCATCGCGCAGGAGCGCGAGGCGAAGGGGATTCCCGCGGTGTCGATCGCGCTCGTCGACGGTCGGGAGATCGTCTGGGCTCAGGGCTTTGGCCTCGCCCGACCGCGAGACGGCGTCCCCGCGTCCGCCGCCACCGTGTACCGGGTCGGGGCGGTCTCAACGCTGCTCACCACGATCGCCGTGCTGCAGCTGGTCGAGCAGGGACGGGTCGCCCTGGACTCTCCGGTCACGCACTACTTGCCCGATTTCGCGCCGCGCAACCCGTTCGCGCAACCCGTGACCCTGCGGCAGCTGCTCAGCCATCGTGCGGGCCTGGTCCGCGAACCGCCGCTCGGGAGCTATTTCGACAGCGCACCACCATCCCTCGCGGCAACGGTCGCGAGCCTCAACGCCACCGCGCTCGTCTACCAGCCGGGGGCTCGATACAAGTACTCGAACGCCGCGCTGACGGTCGCGGGCCGTGTGGTCGAAGCGATCACTGGCGAGCCATTCGCAACAGCCGCGCGCCGCATGGTGCTTGGACCAGCCGGGATGCGCGCCAGCGCGTTCCGACCGCCCGACGGTGGAGACACCACGGTGGCCGCCGGGCTGATGTGGGCACCCGACGGCCGGCAGTTCGTCGCCCCCACCTTCGCCCTCGGCATCAGCCCCGCCAGCGGGCTGTATGCCCCGGTCACCGACCTCGCCCGGTTGCTCGCCACGCTGTTCGTCGACGGCCGCCCCGGGAGCGGGGAGCGGGTACTGCGACCGGAGTCGGTAGCCGCTATTTCGGCTCCTCAATTCACCGACAGGACCGCCGCGGGGGGCGAGGGCCTGGGCGTCTCCGTGACGCGGTGGCAGGGTCAGCGCCGCATCGACCAGACGGGCACGGTGTACGGTCACGTCAGCCAGCTCGCAGCGCTCCCCGACCTGCAACTCGGTGTGATCGTGTCCCTGACGCGCGACGACGCGACCGCCGTTGCGGGACGTATCGCGGATCTCGCGCTGCGCGCCATGCTCGCGGTGCGCGCCGGTGCGCCGATGCCCGAGCCGGTTGCGACGCTCCCCGTGCCTCCGGCGCTGGCCGGGCGAGTGGCCGGCAGCTACGGCCGTGGCGAGCGCGGCTTCGAGTTGCGAGACCGCGCCGCTGGGCTCCTGTGGGCCCCTGGCACCGCCGGCCTGCCGCGGCGGGTTGGCGCACGCGGCGACACGCTGGTGGTGGACGACCCCACCGCGTTCGGACCGCGGCTGTTGCCGCTCGCGGGCGGGCATCCACGCGTCGTGGTCCACGGCGACACCGTTGCCCCGACTCAGCGCGCGAGACCGAGCCCGCCGCCCGCGCGGTGGAGCGACCTGCTGGGCGAGTACGGCTGGAACCACCAGCTGCTGTTCGTGCAGGAGGGCGGCGGAAGGCTGCACAGCGTGATCGAGTGGTTCTACTCCTACCCGATGGAGGAGGTCGCGCCGGACACACTCGTGTTCCCGGACTCGGGCCGCTACCAGGACGAGCGCCTCACCTTCACACGCGGGCCCGACGGTCGCGTCGTCGCCGCCCAATTGGGAGGCATCTCGTTTCCCCGACGGATGATCGGACCTCGCGACGGTCAACAGCTGCGGGTGACCCCCGTCGCTCCGGTCGCGCAGGTCCTCGCCGCCGCGCGGCGGGCGAGCCCGCCGGTGGATCCCGACGGGCGTCGCGCTCCGGACCTGGTCGAGCTGGTAACGCTCGACTCCACCATTCGACTCGACATCCGATATGCGACGACCGAGAATTTCCTCGGCGCAGCGTTCTATCCGACACCGCGCGCGTTGCTGCAGCGCCCTGCGGCATTGGCGCTCGTGCGGGCGCATCGCTGGCTGCGTGCGCGCGGCTACGGCCTGCTGGTGCACGACGGCTACCGCCCGTGGTACGTCACCCGAGCGTTCTGGGATGCGACGCCACCGCCGCTGCGCTGGATGGTGGCTGATCCGTCGGCGGGGAGCCGGCACAACCGTGGCTGCGCGGTGGACGTGACGCTGTTCGATCTCACCGCCGGCGCCGCGGTGGACATGGGCGGCACGTACGACGAGACGACTCCCCGCTCCTATCCCGACTATCCGGTCGCCACGTCGCTGCAGCGCTGGCATCGGGAGCTGTTGCGCGAAGCGCTGGTCCGCGAGGGGTTCCGACCCATCGTGGACGAGTGGTGGCATTTTGATTACTACGATTGGCGCACGTACCCCATCATGAACCTGTCGCTCGATGACGTGGAGGACGCGCGATGACGGTACTCACCATCGCGGCGACGGTGTTTGCCGCTGCCTCCCTGCTGCTGCTCGCCGTGGGCATCGCCCAGCTGAGACGGAAACGGTGGCTCGGTTCGTCAGTGACGGTGCTGGTGGGCATGCTGCTGCTGGCATGCTCCGCCCTGTCTGCAACGTTGGCGGTGGGGACGCGCGGCTATCAGGCCCTCACGCGCGAAGTGACGGCAGCCACGGTCACCGTGGCGCCGGCCGGCGAGCGGCGGTTCAATGCGCGCGTGCGCTTCGCGGACGGCTCGGAACGTGTGTTCCAGCTGGCGGGCGACGAGCTGTACGTCGACGCCCACGTGCTGAAATGGAAGCCGCTCGCCAACCTGCTGGGCCTGCATACCGACTACGAGCTGGCGCGTATCGCCGGCCGCTACGCCGACGTGGACAGTGAGCGCACCGGCGAACGTACCGTCTACGCGCTGGGGACGCCGAAGCCCGTGGACCTGTTCACCCTGCGGCGGCGGTTCCCGTTGCTGCGACCGCTCGTCGACGCGGAGTACGGGTCGGCGACATTCATTACCGTGGATCGTATCGCACGTTTCGAGATCCGGGTCTCGACGACGGGGCTCCTCGTCCGTCCAGCGGTACCTCCCCGCTGAGCGGCGGCACCGCGCTCAGGACGGTGGCAGCAGCAGGACCTTCCCGATCGTGATTCGCCCCTCGAGATCGCGGTGCGCCGCCGCCGCCTCGGCCAGTGGACGCACGCGGTGGACATGCACGCGCAGAGACCCGTCCGCCACCCGGCCGAGCACCGCGGCGGCGCGACGCCGCAACGCGTCGCGATCGGCGACGTAGTGCCACAGCGACGGCCGGGTGAGATACAGGGAGCCATGCCGCGCCAGCACCATGGGGTCCACCGGCTGGACCGGATCACTCGACGCCCCGAACAGCACGAGCATCCCGCGCGATGCCAGGCAGCGCAGGCTGCCATCGAAGGTCGACTGCCCCACTGAGTCGTACACCACCCTGACCCCCGTGTCCTGCGTCAACCGTCGCACCTCCGCCACGAAGTCGCTCACGGTGTAGCGTATCACCGCATCCGCCCCGGCTGCTCGCGAGGCAGCCTCTTTCACGTCGTTCGATACGGTCGTGATGACTCGCGCGCCGAGTCGCTTGGCCATCTGCGTGAGCAGCAGCCCGGTGCCGCCTGCACCGGCGTGAATCAGGACGGAGTCGCCCGCAGCGATCGGGCAGGTGTCGTGAACGAGATAGTGGGCGGTCATGCCCTGCAGCAGCACGGCGGCGGCCTGTTGATCGGTGACTCCGTCGGGGAGGGAGACCAGGCGATCCAACGGCACGACTACGTACTGGGCGTATCCACCCGGCACGCCGGCCCACGCGACACGATCCCCGGCGCGGAGCCCGGACACGCCGGGTCCGACCCCGGCGACCGAGCCCGCCCCCTCCTGCCCGGGTATGAAGGGCAGCGGCAGCGGATAGCGTCCCGTGCGGTGGTAGATGTCGATGAAGTTGACGCCGGCGACCGTGACACGGACGAGCACTTCGCCGACACCCGGGACCGGTCGCGGCAGGTCCGCGAGCTCGAGCGCTGCAGGACCTCCCACGCCCCGGACGCGAATTGCCTGCATCACCGGACCACGTGCTCGGGGGTGACGGCCTCGTCGAAGTGTCGGCCGAGATCCGTCAGATAACTGTCGAGGGTGCGGTGGAGTCCCGTCGCGCGGGCGATCGCCCGGAACAGGGGGTTGGAAATCCAGCCGGCCTCGGTGACCAGGAGGCGCGTTCCCCCTTCCACCGGCGCGAGGTTGTAGGTCCACGTCCCGCCGAACGATGCATCAGCACCGGCGTCGATCGTGGTGACCAGGCGCTGGGGCGCGGCCGCTTCGGTGACCACCAGGTTCATGGAAAAGCCGCCCGCCTCCTGACGCCACACCTCGCGCCCCCGGGCGTCGGTCACGCGGGTCGAGGTGCGTACCTGGCTCCACCACCGCGGCGTCACGCTCAGATCGCGCACGACCGCCCACACGGACTCCGGCGGCTGGCGCAGGGTGACGGCGCTCGTAGCCACGTGCTCGCGAGGGAGCGCAGTCCCCACCGCCACCGCCAGCAGTATGAGGCCGCCGCCCGTCGCGAGGATGCCCACGATCCAGCGTTTCATGCCACCCCCCAATGCGGCGCCCGGCATCGTTGCGCGCGCGCGCCGGGCAGCGTTATTTGAGTGTACTCGCTCCCCATCGGATCCAGCCGTGACAGCTCCATCGACTGCCCCGACTCCCGAGCAGATGGTGGCGGCGCGCTCGAGTTTCGAGCGCATCGCGTCGCTCCAGAACTTCTTCCCCGAGTTCTACCAGCGGTTCTTCGCGCGGTGCCCCGAGGCCCGGCCGATGTTCGCCAAGACCAATTTCGAGCATCAACACCGGCTCCTCAAGCACGCGATCAGCCTGCTGCTGATCTTCCCCGGCCATGCGACTGATCGGGAGCCCAACCTGCTGACGCGCGTCGCGGCGCGGCACGGGCAGACCGACCTCCGAATCCCTGCGGAGATGTACGCTCCGTTCGTGGAGGCCCTCATCGACAACGTTCGCCAGTTCGACCCGGAAGTCACCGCCGATGTCGAAGCGGCCTGGCGTGCCACACTCGCGCCGGGGGTCGATTACATGCGCTCGAAGTCCTAGCGGAAGGGCTCGATGACTCCCTTGTTGCTCGACATCGTCGACCAGGCGTTCGACCACCGAGCGTGGCACGGCACGCCGCTGTGGGGATCGATCCGCGGGCTGACACCCCGGCAGGCCCTGTGGCGTCCTGCACCAGGACGCCACAACATCTGGGAAATCGTCCTGCACACGGCGTATTGGAAGTACATCGTGCGGCGGCGACTCGTTCGCGACCCGTCCCTGACGTTCCCGCGGCCCGGCGCCAACTGGCCCCGCCTCCCCGACCGATGCGACGCGACCGCGTGGCGGCGGGACGGTGCGCTGCTGCGGGAGCAGCATCACCTGCTCCGGGAGGTCATCCGGCGGTTCCCGGACAGCCGGCTGCGGCGCCGGGGATGGCGGTCCACATGGACGAACGCGCAGCACATCTACGGCATCGCCTCGCACGATCTGTATCACGCGGGGCAGATTCAGCTGCTCAAGCGCCTGCAGCGTCGCTGAACCGCTCCACGGTGGTGATCACTGCTCGTCGCGTACCCGATCGAGCGTGCGCCGGGCTTTCTTGGTGGGCCGACCGCGGCCGGTGTACAGCGGCACGGCCTGGAGCCGCACCTGCATGACTCGCACCTCGCGCGCCCGCACGCTCTCGGGCGCCTCCTCGTAGAGAGCGGCGGCGCTCTGCGCCGATCCGCGGCGCTGCGCCAGCCCCCGGACCGTGATGACGTGCTCGTAGGGACCGCTGCGAATCCGCAGCGAGTCGCCGGGCATCACATGGCGCGCGGGCTTGGCGCGCTCGCCATTGAGATGGACCTTGCCGCCAACGACCGCCTGTGTGGCCAGGGTGCGCGTCTTGTAGAAGCGCGCCGCCCACAGCCATTTGTCGATCCGCACGCCGTCATGCATCCATCACGGCTAGCCGATGCCGGCCCGTCGCGCAAGAGCGCCGTTCACCCCCGCTCAGCGTCATCTCGTCGCTGGGGTGCTGCGGTGGCCTGACCGCGACGCCAGATTGGAGGCACTATGCTCGCAACCACACTGGTGATCGTGACACTGCTGTCGGCTGCCCTCACGCGGGGGCCGCTGGCGGCCCCCGGGCAGGCTGCCTGCGCCGCGCCCGAGGCGCGTCAGCTCGACTTCTGGATCGGCGACTGGGACCTCAGCGGCCGGCAACGAACCGCCGACGGCTGGCGCGAAACCCCGGCCACCAACCATGTCCGCGCCGCACTCGGCGGCTGCGTCATCCACGAGGAATTCCGGATGGCGACGCCCGACGGGCTGCAGGGCATGAGCGTCTCCGTGTACGATGCCCGCGCCGGCCTCTGGCGGCAGACCTGGGTCGACAATCAGGGCAGCTATCTCATGTTCCAGGGCGCACGTGAGGGCGATCGCGTCATCCTCGCGACCGCCCCCCGCACCCTGGCATCCGGGGACACGCTGGTAGCGCGCATGGTGTTCCATGACCTCGCGGCGGACCGCTTCGTGTGGGACTGGGAGCGCTCCACGGATGCGGGTCGGTCGTGGACCCTGCAGTGGACCCTGGAGTACCGTCGGCGGTCCTGACGCCGCTCGACCTTCCGCCGGCAGCGGACGCCGAGGAGATTGTCTCACATGGACGTGCCGGACGCCGTCCCACGCTCCGACTGGCGGGTGGTGTGGGGGGTGTGGACCGCCTACGGCCTGCTGGTCGGCGGGCAGCAGTATCTCGTCGGCCGCGTGTTCGAGCGTCCCGATCCGTTGTGGCGCACACTGGCGCTGCAGCTGCTGCTGGCGTGGTGCTGGGCCATCGTCACACCGCTGATCCGGCGACTGGCGTGGCGTTTCCCCTTCGAGCGGAATCGCTGGCGCACGAGCGCGGTGGTGCACCTGGTGGCGTGCCTTGCCACGGTCTACGTCATCGATCTGGTGTACGTGCTGGCCTCGCGGGCACTGGGCGAGCCTCCCAATCAGCCTGCTACGGTGCTGGGTCAGACCGCCCGCCTGTTCGTGTTCTGGGTGGTCGCCGATGGACTGCTGTACTGGGCAGTGATCTCGGTCAACTATGCCGTGTATCACTATCGCCGGTCACGCGAGCGGGAGCTCGCTGCCTCGCGCCTCGAGGCGCAGCTGGCACAGGCGCAGCTGCAGGCGCTGCAGGCCCAGCTCCACCCGCACTTTCTGTTCAACGCCCTGCACACGATCGGGACCCTCATTCGCGCCGGCGACAGCCAGACCGCAATTCGGGTCGTCGCCGGTCTCGGCGACCTGATGCGGCGCCTGCTGGACGATGCGGCGGCGCAGGAGGTCCCGCTCAAGCACGAGCTCCAGTTCATCCGCAGCTACCTGGAAATCGAGCAGGTGCGCTTCCGTGACCGCTTGCGCGTCACCATCCACGCGGCGCCAGACACGCTCGACGCCGCGGTCCCGCACCTGATCCTCCAGCCGCTGGTCGAAAACGCGATCCGGCACGGTATCGCTCCGCATGTCGCCGGCGGGACGATCCTGGTGGGTGCACGGCGGCACGATGGGCGCCTGGTCCTGACGGTACGCGATGACGGACTCGGGATCCCCGATGGAACCGGAGCCCGGCCGCGGGTCGGGCTCGCCAACACGCGCGCCCGGCTGGAGCGACTGTTCGACCGGGAATTCGAGCTGTCGGTTGAGAACGCCAGCGAGGGAGGCGTCGAAGCGCGCATCGCCTTTCCGTTCCGCGTGGCGCACGTCGAGTGGCAGGCGGAGGG
>QKHC01000006.1 GCA_003251175.1 Gemmatimonadota bacterium | reverse complement strand
CTCACCGTGGACGTCGACCTGCGCGAGCGGGTGCTCTCGGAGCAAACGGCGCCCAACGTGCTGGCGCTCGTGCCCGGCGCGGGCGACGACACGAGCGCGGTGATCATCGCCGCCCATCTCGACGCGCTCGGCATCGCCAAGCCGATCGCCGGCGACAGCATCTACAACGGTGCCGATGACAACGCTTCGGGCGTGGCCGCGGCGCTCGTCGCCGCCCGGCTGCTGGCGCAGGGACCGCCTCCGGCCCGGCCGGTCCTGTTCGCGTTCTTCAGCGGGACGGAGGCCGGCTTGCTGGGCGCCACCTATTACCTGGGCCATCCCGTGAGGCCCCCGGCCCGCACCGTTGCGTTTGTGAACGTCGAAGCCGTGGGAGGAAACCTGCGTGACTCCCTGGCCGTCATAGCGTATCACGGACCGGGCCGGGACTCGTGGGTGACCGCTACCGGACCCGCGGCGGCGAAACTCGGCTTGACGCTGGTCGAGGACCCCTGGCCTCGGCAGCGCTACTGGCTGCTGGGCGACCACGGGTTGTTCGGCACACGAGGGGTCCCGACGCTCTACTTGTTCAACGGCCCGAACGGCAACATGCACCACCCGAGCGACGAAAGCGACCGAATCCACTACCCGACCGTGGCGCGCACCGCCCTGTACCTGCCGGTGCTCGCCCGCGAGCTGGCGGCACATCCGCCTCTCACGCAAGGAGCCAACCCTTGAAGCCCTCGTTTCTGCTCACCGCCCTCATAGCGGTGCCGGTGGCACTGCAGGCCCAAGCTGCGACGCCGGCGCCCGCCGGCGTCGCAGCCGCCGCCGCCTCGATCACCGCCGCGGACGTGCGCACCCGCATCTTCCTGCTCGCCGACGATTCGATGCGGGGTCGCGACACCCCGTCTCCCGAGCTCGAAAAGGCCGCCCAGTACATTGCAGGCGAATTCCACCGCTTTGGCCTCCGTCCCGGCGGCGACAACGGCACGTTCATCCAGCGCTACGCCATCTCGCGGGCGAGGGTGGATACGGCCGCGAGCACCCTCGTCGTGGAGGGGGCGCGGCGCGGGGCGCTCCACATCGGCCGCGAGATCGCGGTGCTGCCGTTCCTCGACCTGCCGCAGCGCGATCTCAGCGGCCCGGTGCTGGTGGTCGGGGGGCCTGCCGCGGCCGACAGCAACCGATTCGCCGGCGCGGAGGTGAAGGGCGCCTGGATCGTCGTGGCGGCGACGATGAACCCCCAGGCGCCAGGCGGGATCACCGCTGACTGGTCCACGGTCCAGGCGGCGGTCATGAGCGGCGCGCACGGAATCATCCTCATCTCCGAGCGCTCCGACTCCGCGTTCGCGCGGGCGCTCGCGCGCACGGCGCGGCCCAGCATGAGTATCACGGGCGGCCGGCGAGGTGGCGTGGAGGCGGCGCTGCTGGAGCTGCGCGACGCCGACGCCCGGGCCCTGCTTGGCGTGGACGCCGCGGCTCTGCGCCGTGCCACCACTCGGACCGTGGAACCGCTGGCGGGCGTGACCCTCGCCATGAGGCCGCGCTTCCAGACCATCAACCGGATCGAGGCCCCCAACGTGGTGGGTATCCTCGAGGGCAGCGACCCCGCCCTGAAGAACGAATACGTCGTGTTCTCGGCCCACATGGATCACGTCGGCGTGGCCGCCGACGGACGGTGCCGCGCGCAGGGAGCGGATTCCATCTGCAACGGCGCCGATGACGACGCCTCGGGGACGGTGGCCGTGGTCGAGCTGGCCGAGGCTTTTTCTCGGCTGCACCCGCGCCCCAAGCGCTCGACCATCTTTCTCACGGTGAGCGGCGAGGAACGGGGCCTCTGGGGCAGCCGCTTCTTCGCCGAGAACCCGCCGGTGCCGATGAGCCAGATCGTCGCGGACCTCAACATGGACATGGTCGGCCGCAACTGGCCCGACACGATCGCCGTCATCGGCCGCGAGCACTCGGATCTCGGCTCCACGCTGGATCGCGTTGCGGCGGCGCATCCGGAGCTCAACATGACGCCGATCAACGACATCTGGCCGCAGGAGAACTTCTACCGCCGGTCCGACCACTTCAACTTCGCCGTCAAGGGCGTGCCGATTCTGTTCTTCTTCAACGGCACCCATCCGGACTATCACCAGGTCGGCGATTCCCCGGACAAGATCGACACCGACAAGGAAGCGCGGATCGCGCGCCTGGTCTTCTACCTCGGCTACGAGATCGCGACGGCGCCGCAGAAGCCGCAGTGGAAACCGGAGAGCTACCGGGAGATCGTGCAGTCGGCGGAGCGGCAGTGACCGCGCGTGTGATCGCCCGGGGTGCGGTGATCGCGGCGCTGGCGGGCGCCTGCGCCGGGGCCGGCAGTCCGCCCCCACCGGCACCCGCCCCCGGCGGCGTGGCGACCATCACTCCCGCCGACGTGCGCCAACGGATCTTCATCGTCGCCGACGATTCGATGGGCGGGCGTGGCACGCCGAGCGCGGGTCTCGAGCGTATGACACGCTACGCCGCGGACGAATTCCGCCGCCTCGGCCTCGTGCCGGGCGGTGATAGTGGCTCGTATGTGCAACGGTATCCGCTGACGGTGCACCGGCTCGTGCCGGAAAGCTCTGCGGTATGGGCCAGCGGCGCGGCCACCGCGCGCTGGGCGCTGGGAGCGGACATGGTACTGGCGGAGGGACCGACGCCCGACGCGGAGGTGGTGGGTGGCGTCACCATCGTGGGTGGTGACCCGCAGCGCGGCGTCACGGTCGATCCGGGTGCCATCACCGACCAGGTCGTGATTCTCGCGCTCGGACCTCACGCCGACGCCATCGGCGCCCAGCTGATTCCCCTCCGCCCGGCGCTCGCCATCCTCGTGCTCCCCGACTCCCTGTGGTCCATGGCGCCGGGGCAATCCACCGTGCAGGTGGCGAATCCCAGTGCGGAGGACCTGGCGCTTCCCATCCCGCCGATCCTCTACGTCGCGCAGGGAAGGCTGGTGCCGTGGCTCGAGCGGGCCGGGGGAACGAGCGAGTTCCTGTCTTCCGACGGATCGCTCACTGCTCGTCAGCTGCCCGATACGCGAATCCGCCTGCGCGTCGACGTGCGCGACATCGAGCACACGACTGCCGCCAACGTGGTCGGCGTGGTCCCCGGATCGGATCCGACACTGCGCAGTGAATACGTCCTGTTCACCGCGCACATGGATCACATTGGCACGGCGTCGAGCGCTCAGGGCTGCAGCGCAGTGGGTGCCGACACGATCTGCAACGGTGCCGACGACGACGGGTCCGGCACGGTGGCGGTACTCGAGCTGGCACAGGCGTTCGCGACCGCCACCCCGCGACCGCGGCGCTCGATGGTGCTGGCCCTGGTGAGCGGCGAGGAGCGGGGGCTGTGGGGCAGCAGCTACTGGGCCGCCCACCCCACCGTCCCCCTGGCCCAGGTGGTCGCGAATCTCAACAGCGACATGGTGGGTCGATCCGATTCCCTGCGCGATTCAGTATCGGTGATCGGGCGAGAGCACTCCAATCTCGACGACGTGGTGATCCGCGTCGCGGCGGCCCACCCGGAGCTCCACCTCGCCCCGGTCGGAGACCTCTGGCCCCAGGAGGGGCTGTTCTCCCGGTCGGACCATTACTCGTTCGCCACGCGGGGAATTCCCGCGCTGTTCTTCACTACGGGGCTGCATCCGGACTACCACGGTGCGGGCGACTCACCGGATCAGATCGATTACGACAAGCTCGCCCGCTTCGCGCGGTTCCTCTACTTCGTGGGAACCGAGATCGCCAACGCGGCGGAACGGCCGCAGTGGAATCCGGAGAGCTATCGGAAGGTCGTGCAGTCGCGATAGGAGAAGCAGATGGCAGAGGGCAGAGGGCAGATCTGCCGTCTGCCATCTGCCATCTGCCATCTCCCTACCGTCTCTATCGGCGCTCCGTCAGCATCTCCGCGTTGGTCTTGGAGCGTCTGATCTGCGCGAGCAGCGCTTCGATCGCCTGCGCCGGCGGCAGCCCGGCGAGCCGCCGCCGCAGCTCGGCGCGGCCCGCCACCTCGGCGGGCGATCCCAGCAGCTCCTCGCGGCGCGTCCCGCTGGCGGCGATGTCCACGGCCGGGAACACCCGCCGGTCGGCCAAATCCCGCCGCAGCCGCAGCTCCGCGTTGCCGGTACCCTTGAACTCCTCGAAGATCACGTCGTCCATCCGGCTCTCGGTCTCGATCAGCGCGGTAGCGATCACGGTGAGCGACCCACCGCCCTCCGCCGGCGGCACCGCTCGTGCCGAGCCGAACGCGGCCTTGGGTTGCGCCATCGCGGTGGCGTCGAGCCCGCCCGTCAGTGTGCGCCGGCTGCTCAGCCCCGCCGTGTTGTGCGACCGCGCCAGGCGGGTGAGCGAGTCCAGCACGATCACGACGTCGCGGCCGAGCTCGACCTGCCGCCGGGCATGCTCGAAGACCATCTCGGCCACCGCCACGTGACGCTCGTGGGGCAGGTCGAAGCTCGACGCCACCACCTCACCCCGTCCCCAGTCCACCATCTCGCTCACTTCTTCGGGACGCTCGTCCACCAGGAGGATCAGCAGCACGGCGTCCGGATGGTTGAGCGCGACGCTCTCCGCCACCGCCTGCAGGACAATCGTCTTGCCCGCCTTGGGAGGCGAGACGATGAGCGCCCGCTGGCCGAATCCGAGCGGGCACACGAGGTCGATGACGCGCTGGATTTCGGCGGTGCGCGCGCTCGACGGCTGGACGGTCTCCAGTCGGAGCAGGCGGGAGGGGTGGACCGCGCCGAGCTTGTTGAACTCGCGGCGCTCGCCGACCCGCTCCGGCGGCAGCCCGTTCACCGCTGTCACGCGGCCGTTCTCGAGGGTGATCAGATCGCCCCGACGCAGACCGCGCAGCCGCACCGGCTGGTCGTTGCGCGCGGGAAGGTACCCGTTCGCAGCGAGCCGCAGGGCGCCGCCCTTGGGCGTGGGATCGAACCAGCCGGTGATGGGAGCCATTCAGTTGGGAGTCCTAGAGTAGCCGGTGTTGGGTGAAGTTGCCAGACATCGAGTGAGGAAGCGGTCACCGCCCGTCAGCGCAGCCCGATGTGCCTGGCCACTCGCCGACCGGGAACCGCTGCGGGGTCGGCCTCTGGCAGTTCGTCTGCTATCTGCCCGCCGTCCCCTGCCAACTATATTAGCCCCAGCATGCGCCAGTCGCACATCCGCAATTTCTGCATCGTCGCCCATATCGACCACGGCAAGTCCACGCTGGCCGACCGGTTGATCGAGCTGACGGGCACCCTGCAGAAGCGCCAGATGCGCGAGCAGGTGCTCGATACGATGGAGCTCGAGCGAGAGCGGGGCATCACTATCAAGCTCAATGCCGTGCGCATGCGCTACACCGCCCCCACCGGTGAGGAGTACGAGCTCAACCTGATCGACACGCCGGGGCACGTGGACTTCACCTACGAGGTGTCCCGCTCGCTCGCCGCCTGCGAGGGCGCGGTGCTGGTGATCGACGCCTCGCAGGGGATCCAGGCCCAGACCCTGTCCAATCTGTTTCTCGCCCTCGATGCGGGCCTCGAGATCATCCCGGTCCTCAACAAGATCGATCTTCCGGGTGCCGAGCCCGACCGCCGGGCCCAGGAGATCCACGACCTCATCGGCAGCCGGTCCGAGGAGATCCTGCGCATCTCCGCGAAGGAGGGTACCGGCGTCGCCGCCGTGCTCGAGGCCGTGGTGCAGCGTGTGCCGCCGCCGCGCGGTGACGCCGACGCGCCGCTGCGGGCGCTGATCTTCGATTCGTACTACGACCGCTACCGGGGGGCCATTCCGAGCGTCCGCGTGGTGGATGGGGCGCTGACCCAGGGCATGCGCATCGCGTTCGGGTCGCACCCCGACGACGTCTACGAGGTGGATGAAGTCGGCTATCTGCAGCTGGGGCACAAGCCCGCGGACCGGCTGGAAGAGGGGGAGGTGGGCTACTTCGTGGCCAATCTCCGCGGCGTGCGCGAGACGCGTCCCGGCGACACCGTGCTCGACGCGGCGCACCGCGGCGTCGGACTGCTTCCCGGATACCGGGACATCCAATCGATGGTCTTCGCCGGCCTCTACCCCACCAACGCGGAGCAGTACGAAGAGCTGCGCGACGCGCTGGCGAAGCTGCAGCTGAACGACGCGTCGCTGCACTACGAGCCCGAGACATCCGTCGCTCTCGGCTTCGGGTTCCGCTGCGGCTTCCTCGGCCTGCTGCACATGGACATCGTGCGCGAGCGCCTGGAGCGGGAGTCGGGCCTCGACCTCATCTCCACGGTGCCGAACGTCGAGTACCATGCCTATCGCACCGATGGGACGATGGAGGTAGTCGAGAATCCCAGTCTCCTGCCCCACGGCTCGACGGTCGACCGCATCGAGGAGCCCTACGTGAAGGCCCGCGTCCTGGCGCCCGCCGACTACATCGGGGTGATCATGCGCCTCGGCCAGGAGCGGCGCGGCGTGTATCGCGGCATGCACTACCTGGATCCGACGCGCGTCGAGTTCAGCTTCGAATTCCCGCTGGCGGAGATCGTGCTCGATTTCTACGACAAGCTCAAGACCGTATCGCGCGGCTACGCCTCGCTCGACTACGAGTTCCTCGAGTACCGGCCGTCGGAGCTGGTGAAGCTCGACCTGCTGCTCAACGGGGACCCGGTAGACGCCTTCAGCGTCATCATCCACAAGGACAAAGCCTACGAGTGGGGCCGCAAAGTGGCCGAGAAGCTGAAGGAGCTGATCCCCCGTCAGCTGTTCGAAGTCGTCATTCAGGCGGCGATCGGCACCAAGGTCATCGCCCGGGAGTCGATCCGCCCGCTGCGCAAGAACGTCACCGCCAAATGCTACGGCGGTGACGTCACACGCAAGCGCAAGCTGCTGGAAAAGCAGAAGGCCGGCAAGAAACGCATGAAACAGGTGGGCACGGTGGAGATACCGCAGGAGGCGTTCCTGGCGGTCCTCCAGGTCGACTAGGCGACGCCTAGCGGTCGCACCCCAGGCCGAAGCGACCGAGGATCCGCTCCATCTGGCACCAGCGGGTGAAGCTCGACTGCAGCAGGTTGAGACCCACGAACGCGGTGAACAAGAACCACGCCGGATGGACCCAGTACCCCAGCGCGAGCGACACCAGAATGAACACTCCGGCGATCCGCCGGATGAGATAGTGCATCATCACAACACTTCCTCCGTATCGAGTGCAAACACTTTGAGTCCTTCCGACGGCCCTCGCTCGTCGCGCAGCGCCCGCAGCCGCTCGGCGAGCGGCTCGCGGCACGTGTCGTCGACCGCGACCAGATACACGGTGCTCGAGCCGGGGAACGCCCGCGTCCCGAGCTTCCGTCCCGTCGCCCCTTTGCCGAGCACCGTGGGGATCTCGCTGTAGCCCGGAACCTCACAGTCCTCGAGCAGGTGCTCGATGTCGGCTGCGTGCTGCGCGTCGACGAAGATGATCATCAGCGTGCGGTTCATTGGTGCATCTCGTAGTAAAGAAGCGGGATGGCGACGAGCGTGAGCGCGGTGGCCACGATCGCGCCGCTGATCAGCGCCATCCCGAGCCCCTGGAAAATCGGATCGCTCACCATGACCACTCCGCCGATCACCACGGCCAGCGCCGTGAGAATGATGGGGCGCGCCCGAATCAGCCCCGACGCCACCACCGCGTCCCGCAGCGAGCGACCCCGCTCGCGACCCAGCTGCACGAAGTCCACCAGCAGGATCGAGTTGCGAACGATGATCCCGGCGAGGGCGATCATTCCGATCATCGAGGTCGCGGTGAAGAACGCGCCGGTGACGGCGTGCGCCGGCAGGATGCCGACGAGGGTGAGCGGGATGGGCGCCATGATCACGAGCGGGACCGTAAACGACTGGAACCAGGCCACGACCAGCACGTAGATCAGCACCAGCACCGCGGCAAACGCGATGCCGAGGTCGCGGAACACGTCACGCGTCACGTCCCATTCTCCGTCCCACACCACGAACGGCGACTCCGTGAGCGTCGGCCCCTTCCCCCAGTGCACCGGGACGTCCGGCGCCGTGGCGGCCAGCGGGCCCCCCATCTCGAGCATCGCGTACACCGGGCTCTCGAGGCGACCCGCGACGTCCCCCGTCACGTAGATCACGGGCATCAGGTTCTTGTGGAAGATCGGCGACGGCGCCGGCTGGCTGTCGAACCGGGCGAGCGTGCCCAGACGCCGCACGCCGCGCTCGGTCGCCACCGGCAGCGCGGCCAACTCGGCGGGCGAGCCGGTCAGCGAGTCGGGCACCCGCAGCCGGATGGGCACCGCCTCCGCCGCGTCGGGGTCGTGCAGCAGGCCGGCGACGGGCGCGCCCATCGTAGCGGCGATCGTCTGCGCCACGTCACGCGGGGTGCTGGCCGTGCGCGCCGCTTCGTGCGGCGCGAGGTCCGCCCGCAGCTCCGTGTGCGCCGCGGCCACCGACCAGTCCACATCCACCACGCCGGGCGTCGCGACGAACACGTCCTTGACCCGCTGGGCTGCGGCCACCTGCGCGCCGGCATCCCGCCCGTACACCTCCGCCACCAGCGTGGACAGCACCGGCGGACCAGGCGGGATCTCGGCGACCTTCACCGCCGCGCCATGGGCCCGTGCGATGGAATCCACCACCGGTCGGACGCGCAGCGCGATGCCGTGACTTTGCAGACTGCGCTCGCCCTTGGGCACCAGGTTGACCTGCACGTCGGCCACTGTGGGACCGCGGCGCAGGAAGTAGTGCCGCACCAGGCCGTTGAAGTTGAACGGCGCCGCGATTCCCGCGTACGTCTGCACATCCCGAACCGCCGCATCGCGGGCCACCGCAAGCGCCAGCGCTTGGGCCACCGCCGCCGTGCGCTCCAGCGTCGTCCCTTCGGGCATGTCGACGATCAGCTGAAACTCGCTCTTGTTGTCGAACGGCAGCATCTTGACCGTCACCAGGCGCGTTGGCACCAGCGCCACCGCCAGCGCCAGGGACGCCACCATGGCCCCGTATGCCCACAGTCGCCGCCGCCGTGCGGCCAGCAGCCACTCGAGGCGGCGGCGGTACCACCCCGCGATCCGGCCGGACGGCAGCGGCTCGTCCACGTGATCGTCGGGGTCGCCCGGTGCGGCCGCCGCGGCGTGGGGTCTGATCAATCGGATCGCGAGATACGGCGTCACGATGAAAGCCACGGCGAGCGAGAACAGCATCGCCACCGAGGCGCCCACCGGGATGGGCCGCATGTAGGGCCCCATCAGCCCCGAGACGAACGCCATGGGGAGAATGGCGGCGATGACGGTGAAGGTGGCGAGTATCGTGGGGTTGCCGACCTCGTCGACCGCGACGACCGCCGCCTCCGCCGGGGCACGGCGCCCCAGGCCCAGGTGTCGCGCGATGTTCTCCACGACCACGATGGCGTCATCCACCAGAATGCCGATCGCGAAGACGAGCGCGAACAGCGTGATGCGATTGAGGGTGTAGCCGTAGAGACGGTACACGAACAGCGTGAGCGCCAGCGTGACCGGCACCGCCACCAGCACCACCACCGCTTCACGCCACCCCAGCGTCCACCACACCAGTACCACCACGCCGAGCGTGGCGATCAGGATGTGCAGCAGCAGCTCGCGGGACTTTTCCGTCGCGGTCTCGCCGTAGTCGCGCGTCACCGTGAGGCGCACGTCCTCCGCGATCAACCGGCCGCGGAGCTGCTCCACCCGCTCCATGACGCGATGCGCGATCGTCGCCGCGTTCTTGCCCTCGCGTTTGGCCACGGCGATGGTGACGGCCGGCTCGAACTCGGCGCCGCCTCCACCCGACAGGAACCCCACGTAGCTGCTTGGCTCCGCCGGTCCGTCCGCCACCTGGGCGACGTCACGCAGCAGGATCGGGCGACCGTCCGCCACACCCACCACCACGGTGGCGACCTCCTCGACCCGGTCGAGGACGTGGCCGACGCGCACCGGGACCGCTCGCCCGTCCGCGAGGAGGGTACCGCCCGGGACTTCGGCGTTCGCCACGCCGAGCGCGTGGTACACCACGGCTGCCGACAGCCCCCGCGCCGCCAGCGCGGCGGGATCGAGCGTCACCGCTACCTCGCGCGGCGCCCCTCCCACGATCCAGGTTTCCGCCACGTCCGGAATGCGCTTCAGCTCGTTGGCCAGCTCCGCGGCCTGCTGGCGCAGCAGATATCCATCGCCTGCGTCAGCCCCGCCCGACAAGGTCAGCGTGAGGATGGGGACCTCGTTGATCCCGTGCAGGGTCACGAGCGGCGGCGTGGCACCCGGGGGCGCCCGGTCGGCGTTGGCCAGCAGCTTGCCCCACAGGCGGGTGAGCGCGGCTTCGGGATCGGTACCGACCTCGAAGCGGGCGGTGATCAGGGCCCCGTCGGTCTGGGCGGCGCTGTAGACATACTCCACACCGGGGACCTCCCAGATCGCGCGCTCGAGGGGCTCGACTACGCGACGCTCCACTTCGCGCGGGGCCGCGCCGGGAAACCCGACCGCGATGTCGATCATCGGGACGCGAATCTGCGGCTCTTCCTCGCGTGGTGTCGTGAGCAGGCCGCCCACGCCGACCGCGAGGGAGGCTCCGACGAGCAGCGGCGTGAGCTTCGAGTGCAGCGCACGCTGGGCGATGGCGCCCGACAGACCGGTCTTCACAGCGCGATCCGCTCGCCGACCTGAAGGCCCGACAGCACCTCGACACGATCTGCCGTTTCGTCGACCGACGGCGCGAGGGAACGCCCCAGCCGTACCCAGCGCAGCACCGGGCCCTGCGGTGTCACCACGCGCACCCCGGTGAGCTGGCCGCGCCGCACGACGGTCGCCTCGGGGATGGCGATCGTCTGGCGCACCCCGGCGGGAATCAGGGCCGTGACGGCGATGCCGGTGGGCCAGTCTGCCGGAAGCGTGGCGCGCACGTCCACCGTGCGGGTGCGCGGGTCTGCCCCGGCCCCCACCGCCCGCAGGGTGGCGTCGCCGCTCCAGCCGGCGGGGCCGACCACGCGGATGGTCATGCCGGTGACGAGCTGCCGCGCCACGTCCACGGGGACGGCGAGCAACGCCTCGCGGGGCCCGCCGCCCTCGACCACGATGAGCGGCATGCCCGGCGCCGCGAGGTCGCCGACATTGACGAACCGCTGGGCAACGGCCCCGGCGAACGGGGCCCGGATGGTGGCGTAGGCGCTGGCGGCGTCGACTTCGGCCAGTCCTGCCCGCGCCGCCGCGAGTTGCGCCGCGGCCTGGTCGCGCTGCAGGTGGGCCTGGTCGCGCTGCACCCGGGCCACCGCGTCCTGCGCGAGCAGGGTATCCATGCGCGCGGCCTGCCGCGCGGCTTCCGCGTGTGCGGCTTCGGCCGCCGCGACCCCGGCGAGCGCCCGCGCGCGATGCGCGGCCACGTCGTCCACCCCGAGGCGCAGCAGCGTCTGACCGCGCTGCACCCGCGCCCCGGCGTCCACGTCGAGCGATACGACCCGCGCCATCAGCCGCGTCGACAGCACGGCTCGCTGCGCCCCCTGCACCGTCCCGTCCACGGGCAGCATCGCCGGCAGGGACTCCGCCCGCACGGTGTAGGAGGGGATCTCGGTAATGCCGGCCGGTGTCGCGTCGGGCGCGGCGCCGCCGCATCCGAGGGCGGCCACCAGGCCCATGGTCGTGAGGATCTTGCCTGTCATCGGTCGAACACTCCGTATGCGAAGTCGAGGGCGGCTTGCGCCACGAACAGGTCGCGGCGGGATGCGAGCGCGTTGAGGGCGGCCGCGGTGGCTGCCGCCTGCACATCGAGCAGCTCCGCGATGGGCGAAGTGCCCTGCTCGTAGCGCAGCTCGGCCTGCGCCAGGGCCTGGCGTGCTTCTTCGGCCGCCGCGGCGGCGACCCGGACCCGCGCCTGCGCCGCGGCCAGCGTGCGGCGCGCGGCGCTCACCTCGAGCTCAGCCTGATCGCGCGCGGCCAGGGCCCGCGCGGTCGCCGCCGCGCTGCGCGCCCGCGCCTCGCGCACCGACCCGACGCCCGCGAGGCCACGCAGGATGCTCCAGCTGGCCTGGAATCCGATCGTCCAATCGTCGCTGCCGTTGGTCCAGGGACCGGTGCGCGCGTGGTAGGCGACCGAGCCGAACACCGCCACCGACGGCAGGTTCTGGCTCCACGCCCGCCGCACACCCGCCGCCGCAGCGGCTTCGACGTGTGCCGCGGCGGCCAGATCACCCCGCCCGTCCATCTGGCAGGAAGCGTCGGCCGCCGCACATACGGCAGTGAGATCCATCGACAACGAGTCGGTGAGCCGCAGCGGCGTATCGACGGGAAGGCCGATCGCCGCCGCCAGCACGGCCACCGCGTTCGCCGCCTCGGCGGTCGCCGCGAGATGCTGGGTTTCGATCTCGGCCGCTCGCACTCGCGCCAGGCGGGCGTCCAGTCCCGTCACCAAGCCCTGCGCGTGCAGCGCCTCGGCGCGCGTGACGCGCGCGCGCGCGGCCGCGAGCGCCGCGGCGAGCGTTGCCACCCGCTGCGTCGCCAGGTGCGTCGACCAGTACTGGTCGATCACCTGGAAGGTCGTCGCCCCGGTCACGCGGTCGGCCATCGCGGCGCTGGCAGCCGCCGCACGCCGGGCTCCGGAGTGTCCGAACAGCCCCTCCGGCACCAGGAGCGGGAGCTTGACCGTCGCCGCCGTGGTGTACCCGTCGTACGGTTGGGGTGCGTTGAGGGCGTCGAGCGAGAGATCGCCGGCGGTGAACGCCGCTTGGCGCAGCTTCAGCCCGAAGACACCAACCGGATCGGTGGTGCGCACGCCGCCGAGGCCCAGCTCGACCGTGGGGAGAAAGCCCTGCGTGGCCGAAAGGGCGACCTGGGCTGCCGCGTCCGCCTCCGCCCGCACGGCCATCAGTGCGGGATTGGCGCGCCGGGCACGCGCCATGGCGTCAACGAGCGACAGCGCCACGGTGTCGCCGGGCGCGGGCCCCAGCAGAGCCAGGGCGAGGAGCAATGGAGCAGTCATGCGTCGGGGACTCGGAACGGGACTCGGTGAATCACAGGTCGCACTTGCGGATGCATTCGAGGATCAGCCGCACTTTGGGCTCGATCACCCGGTAGTGGACGTGCACCCCCGCCCGCTCGGCCGCGACGATGCCGTGGCCACGCAACCGCGCGAGATGCTGGGACACGATCGCCTGCTCGAGACCGAGGACGTCCTGGATGTCCGTCACGGTATGGGGGGCACGCTCGAGCACCTCGACGATCTTGAGGCGGTCGGGGTGACCCAGCACGCGAATCGTGTCGGCCGCGCGGCGCAGAGCCGAGGGATCGACACCGCGAACCAGTCGAGTTGCAGGGGCACGCATGAGACATATTATAATAGCTATTATCATATTTCTGCAAGGGGCCGATCCCCGGACGAAGCCGCCTGGGCTAGATTGCCAGCGCCACTTCGAACCGGTGGACCCGATGCCGCGAATGCTCCCCGCCGTCGCCGCCCTGCTCAGTGCCGGCCCCCTGGCCGCACAGATCCCTGCCGCCGAATACGCCGCCCGCCGCGATACCGTCGCGGCACACGTCGGCGACGGGGTGCTGCTCGCCTTCGGCGCCCGCGAGACGCCGACCGATGCCGCCGAGTACCGCCAGCTTCCGTCGTTCACCTACCTGACCGGGTACCTGCGACCCGATGCGGCGTTCGTGATGGTGGTGCGCGACGGCCGCCCCAGCTACCAGATGCTGTTCGAACCACCCACCGATCCGCGGCTCGCTCTCTACAACGGCTTCCCACCCGATTCGGCCGATCTCGCTCGCCGCACGGGGCTGGGGCTGCGCTCGCTGGCCGAGCTGCGGCCGGTGCTCGACCGCGTGGCCGGGCGTGGCACGCTGTGGGTGGTGAGCGATGTCGACTCCCGTGACTACCTCGCGCGTGATTCCCTCACCCGGGGCCGCCGCTTCGTGCAGGATTTCTGGGCCAGCCATCCCCGGGTCGCGGTGCGCAGCGCCGATCCCCTGCTCGACTCTCTGCGGGTGCCCAAGAGCGCGGCCGAGATCGCGCTGCTGCGACGCGCGATCACCATCACCGGGGACGCCGCGCGTGCCGCGATGCGCCGCGTGAAGCCCGGCGTGAACGAGGGTGAGATCCAGGCCGTGGTGGACTACACGTTCCGAGTCGGGGGGGCGGCAGGTCCCGCATTCCGCGGGATCATCGGGTCCGGACCCAACTCCACCAGCTATCACTACCGCGCGAATGACCGCGAGATGCGGGCGGGCGAAGTGGTGGTGATGGACATCGGCGCGCTGGTCGAGGGCTACGCGGCGGACGTGACCCGCACCGTGCCGGTGAGCGGCCGTTTCTCACCCGACCAGGCCGCGATCTATCAGATCGTGCGTGACGCGCAGGCAGCGGCCGAGCGGGCCGCGCGCCCCGGCGCCGCGGTGAGCGCCGGCGATTCGGCGATCCGCGCCGTCGAGGCCGCCGGACTCGCACGCCTCGGGCTCATCGAATCCGCCGACGCGACCTTCGATCCGCCCTGGGCCGACGCCGCACGGTGCGAGCGGGTCCCGCTGGTCTGCCGGCAGACCTACCTCTACATGGCGCACGGACCCGGTCACGGCATCGGGCTCGAGGTGCACGACGCCGGCGGCTACTCCTACTCACCCACCGGCCGGTTCCAGGAGGGCGAAGTCTTCACGATCGAGCCGGGGATCTACATCAGCACGACGCTGCTCGACATGCTGGCCGACACCCCGAAGAACCGCGCTTTCATCGCCGCGGTGCGGCCGGCGGTCGAGCGTTTCAATCACACGGGGATCCGAATCGAAGACGACTATCTCGTGACGGCGGACGGGGTCGAATGGCTGTCTCGTGCGCCGCGCGAGATCAGCGAGATCGAGGCGGCGATGCGCGGCGGGCGGTGAGGCGGCGGACGATGAAGCGGCGGACGGTGGGACGGCGGACGATGAAACAGCGGTCGGTGAAGCAGCGGTCCGGTGACTACGGCAACCCCATGCGCGCCCGCAGCGCCGCGTAGCGCGGGTCGGCCCGGAGCGGCGCCATGAGCGGATACGCGGTGGCCAGACCCAGCCAGACGTTCCGCTGCTGCAGGGCCTGATCGAGATCGGCGAACGCGGCGTCCAGATCACCCAGCAGCGCATGCCACATCGCCCGGTCCACTGGGTTGCGCTGCGCGCCGGGTGAGCGTGCCTGCACGCGCAGCACCGCATCGGGTCCGCCGGCGGCGTAGGCCTGCCGCAGCAGGGCGACCGGCACTTCTCCCCGCTCGCTCACGGCATCGAGCCGCTGGCGCGCGGCAAAGAACCGGGCCGTATCGCCGTGCATCCAGTAGAACCAGGACGCGTGCATGAGGGTCAGCGGGAACGTGGGATCGAGCTCCAGTGCCCGCTCGAGCGTCGCCCGTGCCTCGGCATCCCGACCGGCAACCCATTGGGAAACGCCGAGGATGGCCAGGACGTTGGGGGAGCGGGGGTCGAGCTCGGCGGCACGCTCCGCCTCGGCCAACGCTTCCCCGTTGCGGCCCAGCGTCGTGAGCAGGTCACGATACCACTTGTGCGCGGTCGCGTACCCCGGATCGATCTCGATCGCCCGCCGGAACTCGCGCTCGGCGCCCTCCCAGTCCCAGTAGTACAGCGCCAACGCATAGGCCAGCGTCGTGTGCGCCTCGGCCAGATCGGGGTTGAGCGCCAGGGCGCGCTCGGCCAGGGCGCGCACCGTGGGCATGTGCTCGCCCGCCGGGACCGGACTGTAGAACGGCACCGCGACATGAACGTCGGCGAGCCCCGCCCATGCCTCCGCGTACGTCGAGTCGCGGCCAATGGCGAGCTCGAACAGGGCGCGGGCCTGCTCGAGGTCCGCCACGGCCCGCTTGTTCCAGAAGAACCGCCCCTGCAGGTACGCGTCGTACGCCGCCGGATCGTTCGTGCCGGCCCGCCCACGCACGCCGGCGCCCAGCAGCTCACCGCGTAACGCGGTGACGACCGCGGCCGCAACCTCGTCCTGTACCGCGAAGATGTCGGTGGCGTCTCGATCGAAGCTCTGCGACCACGCGTTCAGTCCATCGGCGGTCGTGACCAGCTGGGCGGTGACGCGCAGACGATCCCCGGCGCGTTGCACGCTCCCCTCGAGCACGGCGGCGACGCCGAGCTGGCGGCCGATGTCCCGCACGTCGGCGGCGCCGCCACGGAACGAGAACGCGGACGTGCGCGCGGCGACCTGCAGTCCTGGCACATTGGCGAGGGCATTGATCAACGTCTCGGCGATCCCGTCGCCCAGATACGCGTTGGCGTGATCGGGGCTCAGATCCGCAAACGGCAGGACGGCGACGGAGGCGGCACCGCTGCCCGGACCGGCGACGCGCCGCTGCCGCACGCCCACCGCCACGATGCCAGCCACCACGACCAGGACCGCCGCCACCAGGGTGCCGCGCGTCCATCTCCGCCGCGTCGCCGCGTCCCGCGCCGGCAATCCGGCGGTCGTCCCCGCGGGGCTCCGGATCGCTTCGCCGAACTGCGCCACCGGGTTGAATCGGTCGGCCCGCGCCTTGGCAAGCGCCCGGCCGAGCGCGGCCACCACATCCGCCGGTACGGCGGGACGGAACTGGGTCACCGGAGGCGGCGCCGCGGTGAGGTGCTGGTGCACCACGCTCTCGACCGTCGCGCCCACGAACGGCGGCTGCCCCGCCAGCATCTCGAACAGCACACAGCCCAGCGCGTAGAGATCGCTGCGCCCGTCGAGGTCCTGCTCCCCCGCCGCCTGCTCGGGACTCATGTAGGCCGGTGTGCCCACGGTCACGCCCGTGGCCGTCAGCTGCTCGCCGCCGGCCACGCTCACGGCCTTGGCGATGCCGAAATCGGCCACCACCGCGTGCCCCGACTCGAGCAGGATGTTCTCCGGCTTGATGTCACGGTGGATCACGCCCCGGCTGTGCGCGTAGCTCAGCGCGTCCGCCACCTCGCGCGCGATCTGCAGCGCGTCCTCCAGCGGCAGCTGCTTCTCGCGCCTGAGCCGGTCCCGCAGTGATTCGCCCTCGACGTAGGGCATGACGTAGAAAAGAAAGTCGGCGGGCGGTGAGACGGCGGTCGTCCGGCCGCTGTCGTATAGCGGCAGGATGTGGGGATGCCGCAACGCCGCCGTGGTCTCGATCTCGCGCAGGAACCGCTCGGGCCCCAGGGCCGCGGCGAGCTCGGGATGGAGCACCTTGATGGCGACCCGCCGCCGGTGCTTGACGTCCTCGGCGAGATAGACCGTGGCCATCCCGCCCCGGCCGAGCTCGCGCTCGATCGTGTAGCGGCCGGCGAGGGCGGTGGCGAGCTCGGCCAGCGTGGCCGTCATCGCGGCCGGTGCTCCGGCAGGCCCTTCCCGAGACCGGCCATCGTATCGAACACGGCTGCCTGGCCCGAGCCGGCGAGCCCGACCACTCCGGCATTCACCGTGCGATGATCTCCGCGACGAACACGTCGCTCTGCCGGTCCTCGATCGCGAAGTAGAACCGGCGGCCGTCGGTCGCGAAGTCCCTGCGGCTCGACTGACGATCCGGGTCGCTGAAGTGCACCAGCAGGCG
>QKHC01000089.1 GCA_003251175.1 Gemmatimonadota bacterium | reverse complement strand
GACAGATCGCGGTAGTACAACCCCACCGCGGCGCCGCTGGCGTTGATCCGCGCGGCGATGCGATCAAGCGTACCGGGGTTGGACCCGGCTCTCGGGCGGGGACACGCCGGCACCAATGCGAGCAGGAACACCACAAGGCATTGTTTGACAATACGATACGGATTCATGCCGGCCCCTTGTGCGCATATACAAATATTAGTCATAATATGAAACTTATGTTCACACTGCGATCCGGCATGCGTGCCAGCGCTACCGAGCGAGATCCTCTGGTCTCCCCAGGTCGCCGTGCCGGTGGCGCCTGCTGCCGTGCGGGTCAGCCACGACGCACGACTGCTCGGGAAATCTACGACGCCGGCGGCGCGCGCGGCGGGGGTCGCCCCCCGGTCCCATGATCCTCGTCTCCGGCGCGACCGGCTACATCGGTGGTCGGCTGATCCCGCGTCTCATAGCGGCGGGGCACTCGGTCCGCGCGCTGGCGCGCGACCCGCGCCGCGTGCCGCCGGCGCTGCGTTCGCTGCGCGGCCCGGAGGGCGCGCGGGTGGAGCTCGTCGCCGGCGACGTGCTGCGACCCGAGACCCTGGGACCCGCACTCGCTGGTGTCCAGGTGGCCTATTACCTCGTCCACTCCATGACGACGAGTGCCGGCGACGATTTTGCGTCACGCGACCGCGACGCAGCGCGAAACTTCGCCGCGGCCTGCGCCCGGGCCGGGGTGGGCCGGATCATCTACCTGGGTGGCCTGGGCGACCCCGACGCGGGCCTCTCCGAGCATCTCGCCAGCCGGCAGGAGACCGGCGCCGCGCTGCGCAGCGGCCCGGTGCCCGTCACCGAACTGCGCGCGGCGATTATCGTCGGCGCCGGGAGCGCGTCCTTCGAGATCATTCGCGATCTCGCGGCCAAGCTGCCGGTGATGGTGTGCCCGCGCTGGGTGCGCTCACGGTGCGAGCCCATCGGGATCACGCAGGTCCTCGACTACCTGGTGGGCGTGCTCGAGGAGCCGCGCACCGTGGGGGACGTGTTCGAGATCGGTGGTGGGGAGGTCGTGACGTACGAGGAAATGATGCGGCAATGCGGCACGGAGATGGGTCGCCGCATCTGGCTGGTCACGGTGCCCGTCCTCACGCCACGGCTTTCGGCCTACTGGCTCAACCTCGTCACCGCCGTCCCGATGTCGCTGGCGCGTCCCCTAGTGGAAGGTCTACGCAACGACGTCGTGACGCAGGACCAGCGGATTCGCTCGCTCATTCCGGTGGAACGGATGAGCTATCGGGACATGGTACGGCACGCACTGGCCGAAGAGCAGGCCGGACCGCTCGCCTCCCGCTGGACCAGGGCCGTGACTGCGCCGGCCGGCGTCCCCGCCCGCCTGGGCGCTACCGAGCTCGCCTACGAGCGCGTGGTCCCCGCCCCGGTCCCGGCCGAGCACCTGTTCGCCGCCGTGGCCCGCATCGGGGGCGCCACGGGCTGGTACTTCGCCGATCGCTTGTGGCGACTGCGGGGAGGCATCGACCGGTTGCTTGGAGGCGTCGGCATGCGGCGGGGCCGTCCCCACCCCACGGCCGTCGCCGTCGGCGACCCGATCGACTTCTGGCGCGTGGAGGACGTCGTCCCCGGCGAGCTGCTCCGGCTGCGCGCGGAGATGCGCCTGCCCGGGGAGGCCCGGCTCGAATTCGTCATCGCGCCGACCGCTCACGGTGCCGTCCTGGTGCAGCGCGCTCGCTTCCGGCCGAGCGGCCTCGGCGGCTGGCTGTACTGGTACGGGCTCTACCCCGCGCACGCGGTGATTTTCGGGGGCATGGCGCGGGCGATCATCCGGGCGGCCATCCGCAGCGGTGCATAGCGGTCCGCAGGCGCAGTGGGCTCGCACCAGTCGTTAGATTCCACCCCTGTGAGTTCATTCGTGTTCGGCACCCACAACGCCGCCTTCGTGCAGCTGATGTACGAGCAGTTCGTCCGGGACCCGCAATCGGTGCCGGAGGAATGGCGCACGCTGTTCGGGGATGGTGGGCTGGCGGAGCTACCGGTGCTGCCGGTGAGTCGTGAGGAGGTACTGGGACGCGGGGAGAAGGGAGCGGTTCGCGCCGACGCGCCGGTGAGCGCCGTGGCGACGGAGCGGCCCGCTCCCGGCTCCCTTCTCCCTGAGGGCGCCAGCCCGATCACCGGCCCCGCGGCGCGCCTCGTCCAGAACATGGAAGCGTCACTCGCCGTGCCGACGGCCACGTCCTTCCGCGACGTCGCCGTGGCGGTTCTGGACACGCGTCGCCGGGCGCTCAATGCCGCGCTCGCGGCGAGCGGCCGCAAGGTTTCGTATACGCATCTCATCGGCTTCGCGATCGTGCAGGCGGCGCGCGAGCTGCCGGTCATGACCCACGCTTTCCAGAACATCGACGGCAAGCCGCATCGCTATGATCCCCGGGGCGTGCACCTCGGCCTCGCGGTGGATGTCGAGAAGAAAGACGGGTCACGCGCGCTCGTGGTCCCGGTGATCAAGGGCGCCGACGCGTTGGACTTCGCCGCGTTCCACGCCGCCTACGAGACACTGGTCGAGAAGGCGCGCGGCAATCGGCTGCTCCCCGACGACTTCAGCGGCGGCACCATCACGCTCACCAACCCCGGCACCATCGGCACCGTCGCCTCGGTCCCACGCCTCATGGCGGGCCAGGGATCGATCATCGCGACAGGCGCGATCCGTGACCTCGGTCCGTCGGCGGGTCGCGTGATGACGATCACGTCCACCTACGACCACCGCATCATCCAGGGCGCCGAATCTGGCATGTTCCTGCGCCGGCTCGACGCGTTGCTGCAGGGAGAGCAAGGGTTCTTTGAGACGGTGGCGGGAAGCCTGGGAGTCGCGCTGGGGAGCGGGGAGACGGGAGAGGTACGTGCCGCCGCCGCGATCGCCCCCGCTTCAGGGGGGCGTCCCTCTCCCCTCTCCCCGCTCCCCGCCGTCGACCCCGCCCTCATCGTCCCCGCCATGGGCCTCGTGCGCGCGATCCGGCACTTCGGTCACCTCGCAGCCACGCTCGACCCCCTCGGCCGGCCGCCGCGCGGTGACCCGTCGCTCGATCCCGAAGCGCTGGGCTTGATGCCTGAAGTCATGGCGCGCATCCCTGCCCAATTGCTGCGCGTCTACGTCGGCGGCGAAACGCTCGCCGACGCATATCCGGAGCTGCTGCGCACCTACTGCGGCACGATGGCGTACGAGATGGAGCACATTGCCAGTCACGAGGAGCGCGTGTGGCTGCGGCGCGTCGTCGAATCAGGCGAACACCGCCAGCCGTTGACCGTCGAGCAGCGGCGTCGCCTCGCCGCCCGGCTCGCCGATGTCGACGCCCTGGAGCGCTTCCTCCACAAGGCGTACCTGGGTCAGAAGCGGTTCTCGATCGAGGGCCTCGACGTGTTGGTGCCGATGCTCGACATGGCCATCGAGCTGGCCGGCGCGCAGGGCGCCCGCGATGTGGTCCTCGGCATGGCCCACCGCGGCCGGCTCAATGTGCTGGCGCACATCGTCGGTCTGTCCTACGAAACGATCTTCGCCGAGTTCGAGGGCGGCCGGCGCGTGGAGGAAACGCTCGCCCCGGTGGGCGGTACGGGCGATGTGAAGTACCACCACGGAGCGACGGGCGTCTACCAGACGAGCGCGGGCCGGCCCGTCACCGTGGTGCTGTCACCCAACCCCAGCCACCTCGAGGCGGTCAACCCGGTCATCGAGGGCCGCACTCGCGCCATCCAGACCAACCGCCATGGGCGCGAGACCGCACACGACAGCACCGTGGCGCTCCCGGTGCTGATCCACGGCGACGCGGCGTTCGCGGCCCAGGGGGTCGTGGCCGAGACGTTCAATCTCGAGCGCCTCGCGGGCTACTCCACCGGTGGCACGCTCCATCTCATCGCCAACAACCAGATCGGCTTCACCACCGATCCGCGCGAAGGGCGGTCGACGGACTATTCGAGCGATCTCGCCAAGGGGTTCGACGTCCCGATCGTCCACGTGAACGCGGATGACCCCGAGGCCTGCCTGGCGGCCATGCGGCTGGCCATGCGGTACCTGTCGGAGTTTCGCGGCGACGTCGTGATCGACGTCGTGGGCTACCGACGCTGGGGGCACAACGAAGGGGACGAGCCGTCGTATACGCAGCCGACGGTGTACGAGCGCATCCGCGAGACGGCGCCGGTGTTCCGGCGCTACGCCGGCGAACTCGAGGCGGCCGGCGTGCTGCAGCCAGGGGAGGCCGACGCGATGGCGGACGCCGCCTATCAGCGGCTGGCCGAGCGGCAGCAGGCGTTGAAGGCGAGCCTCGCCAAGGGCGTTCGCGGCGAGGAGCCACAACGGGTGTCGCGCATCGCGGTCGCGGAACCCGAGACGGCGGTCGTCGCCGAGACACTGGCGGAGCTCAACGATGATCTGGTGGCCGTTCCCGCCGACTTCACCGTGAACCCCAAGCTGCGCAAGCAGCTCGAGCGACGACGCGAGACCGTCGCAGTGGGCGAGGGGATCGAGTGGGCGCACGCCGAGGCGCTCGCACTGGCGTCGCTGGTCACCGAGGGAATCCCCGTCCGACTGACCGGGCAGGACGTCGAGCGCGGCACGTTCAGTCAGCGGCACCTCGTGCTGCACGATGTGCAGACCGGCGTGCGCTACGCCCCGATCCAGCATCTGTCGGACGCCAACGCGCCGTTCGAGCTGCATAACAGTCCGCTGTCGGAGAACGCATGCCTCGGATTCGAGTATGGCTACGCACTGCAGGCGCCCGAGGCACTGGTACTGTGGGAGGCCCAGTTCGGCGACTTCGCCAACGGCGCCGAAGTGATCATCGACCAGTTTATCATCGCGGGACTGGCCAAATGGGGCCAGAGCTCCCGCCTCACCCTGCTCCTGCCCCACGGGTACGAGGGCCAGGGGCCCGAGCATTCGAGCGCACGGGTGGAGCGCTACCTGGCACTCGGCGCCGAGGGCAACATCCGGGTGGCTAACTGCACCACGCCCGCGCAGTACTTCCACTTGTTGCGCCGCCAGGCCCGACATTCGGAGCTGCGCCCGCTGATCATCATGACGCCGAAGAGCCTGCTGCGGCTCCCGGCGGCCACGTCGCCGCTGAGCGATCTCACGTCGGGTCGGTTCGAGCCGGTGCTCGACGATGCGCAGCGCGACGGCGACCGGGACCGGGTGACCCGCCTGCTGTTGTGCACCGGCAAGGTGTACTACGACCTGGCGGGCGCGGCCGCGCGGGCCGACGCGTCGCACGTGGCCGTGGGCCGGATCGAGCTGCTCTACCCCTTCCCCGCAGTGGCTCTGGACGCCGTGCTCTCCCGCTACCCGGCGCTGCGTGAGGTGGTGTGGGTGCAGGAAGAGCCGTGGAACATGGGGGCGCGCAAGTTCATCGTCCCCCAGATCGCCGAGCTGCTCGCAACGGGGATCACGATCCGGGACACCTCCCGCCCCGAGCACTCAAGCCCCGCGGAGGGGTATCCGGCAGCGCACCAGGCCGAGCAGCAACGCATCGTGACGGAGGCATTCGCCTAGGGAGACCGATCATGCCGCTCACCCTCACCAGTCCGGCGTTCAACGACCGCTCGACCATCCCCGCGAAGCACACGTGCGATGGCGCGGGCGTGTCCCCACCCCTCGCCTTTCTCGACGTACCCCGGACCGCCACATCGCTCGCCTTGATCTGCGACGACCCGGATGCGCCGCGCGGCCCGTTCGTCCACTGGGTGCTCTACGACCTCGCCACCGACGTGAAGCAACTGCCGGAGGCGGTGCCCACATTCGAGGTGTTGCGCGAGCTCGGTGGCGCCCGGCAGGGGCAGAATGACTACGGCCGCATCGGCTGGGGCAGCCCTTGTCCCCCTCCCGGCGCGCCGCACCGGTACGTCTTCACGCTGTACGCGCTCGACGCGACACTCGGCCTCAAGGGCGGACCGACCCAGGCCGACGTGGCTCGCGCGATGGAAGGGCACGTGCTGGCGCGGACGACCCTGACAGGCATGTTCGGCCGCGCGCCGCGGTAGTCCCGACGGGTCAGCCCCGCGTGGTTTCGCGCAGCGCCTTCAGGAACCGCTCGGGCTCCTCCACGCTGAGCAGCACGACGTAGCCCTCGGTGGTGGGGACGTAAGCCACCCGCGTTCGGTCGGTGACGTACAGCAGGGCCTTGCTGCCGTTCCGCAGGCGGAACCAGCCCGCGAGGTACCCCGGCGATCCCGTCCCCATCGTGCGGCGGCGCGGCTGCAGCTCGTGCTCGTGCACGAGGTTCACCACACGCGCGTCCGCGACGACCAGAGTCCGAGCCGGAATGCGCCGCCCCCAGAAGTCGCCCACCAGCCGCAACCCCTCAGGCGACACCTCGAAGCGGGCGTACTGTGAGGAAAACGCGAGCCACATGAATACCGCTACCAGCACCAGCATGAGCGCCGACAGCGCGCCGAACAGCACCAGCGGCCCGTTGCCGGCCGGAATAATCCCGAACACGTGACGCATCCCGCCTCCCGAGTTGAGCCGACCGCCCTCACCCCGGCGCAACCGCCGGAGCCCCGAGCCGCCGGTATCGCAGGCTGGCTCGCGCCTCGCGCACCGCGGCATCGTATCGCGCGCCACTCACTCTGGCTCTCAACCGCTCGCTCACCGGCATGACCGCGAGCGCAGGCTCCCAGCGCACGGGCCTCCCCCCCGCGTCGTCGACGATCTGATTGGTCGACAGGGCTCGTTCGGCATCGGCCAGCGTCACGCCGCCGAGCACGGCGCGGAGTGCGTCGAACCGGCCCTGCACCACCGGGTCCACGAACCGCAGGTGCCACCGACCGACTACCGCGAGATGGTAGTTGGAGAGCACGTGTGCCACGCCGTCGAGACCCGCCTGCTCGCACGCGAGCACCAGCATTCCGGACACGAGACCGAGCATTCCGAGGCCCGGGTGACGTTGCCCGGGAAGCGGTGGACGGTCGGGCCGGAACCGCGCGCGGGGATTCTGGAGCAGCAACCACTCCACGAACGCCACATCGCATCCCGCAACGGCTGACCGGCTGCGTCCGAGTTGCAGTTCGATCAGCAGATGCCGCCGCTGCGGCGATCCGGACACCCGGACGGTGTGCCGCATCGTGTCGGCGTCGTAGGCCAGCTCGAGCAGCGGTGACGGGTATCCCAGTGCCCGGAGCCGCTCGAAGATCCCGAGGCGATCGAACAGCAGCTCGAGACCGAGTCTGGAGTAGTGCCCCAGCACGCGTGGCTCCGACTGCAGTCCGGGCAGTCCTCCAACGAGGTCTTCCTCGCTGAGCGACCATTCCGAGGTCTCGCTGGCCGGTCGGCCTTTGCCGCGCAGCGCCTGCTCGGAAAGCTGCCGCGCGATGGGACGGAAGCGGCGCAGCACGATGTCCATGTCATCGGGCAGTCGCGGCACCCGCCCCGACACGAACCACCCCAGGAATCGTGCGGTGTAGCGCCATGAAGCAAACCCGTATCCGCCCCCGAGCACGATCACGAACGGAATCGACCCGGGGAGCGCACGCACCTGCTCCGTGACAAACTGATCCCGCGCCAGCATCCCCGCCGCGGTGATCCGCCAGTCACCGATGGCGTCGTCCGCCGCGGCGTCCGTGCCCGCCACGTACACGACGAGGGCGGGCCGGTGCCCGGCCATCACCGGCGGAAGCGAGTCCCGCAACGCCGCCAACAGCCGGTCATCGGTGACGTCCGACCCGAGAGTGATCGCGGTGGACGCGATCGCGGGGCGGTCGTCCCAGGAACTGTTGTGAATCGAGAACGTATGGACCTGCGGGTCGTCGGCGAACGCAGCCCGCGTCCCATTCCCGTCGTGCAGATCCAGGTCGACCACCAGCACCCGCTCGCGGAATCCCTTGGCTTGGAGCCGTCGGACGGCGATAGCCACATCATTGAAGACGCAGAACCCACCGCCGGCAGCCGGGCCGGCGTGATGCAGACCCCCGCCGAGATGCGCGGCTGTGCAGCGACGCGCCAACGCCAACCGCGTCGCATGGATCGTTCCGCCGGCGATGAGGCGCTGGATGTCGAGAATCTCCGACACCTGCGAGTCGGCGACTGGTTGGCCGAAGATGGCGGCGAGGGCCGCCGGGTCCTGCAGCGACTCGAGATACTCCGCGGTGTGGACGCGTCGCAGATTGTGCAACGACGTGGCGACGGAATGATGCACATCGCGGCGCCGCACCAGTCCGCGGTCCAGCAGGAAGGCCAGCACCTGGGCACCGCGTGCGGGATCCAGCGGCACGCCCGGCACCGCTCGACCGTAGCGCTCGTCGAAAATGACGCTCAGCCCCGACGGAGCTGCCAGGCGGCGGAGGACGTGAAGCCAGCGGGCCACACGAGTAAGTTACAGCATGTTCACGGTCGTCAGTGTGGCCCGGTTCGTCGTCCTCGCCGTGTTCCTGGGGGCGCTGTTCGCCGGCGGCGCGTCCTGGCTGGTGCGCACGCGCCGCGTGTCCCCGTTCGGTCCGCTGGGGCGATTCCTGCGGGGTGCGAGCGATCCGATCATGCGCCCCGTCGAAACGCGTCTCGTCAGGATGGGCGGCCATCCCGGCCAGGCAAGCTTCTGGCTCATCATGGTCGCCGCGGTCGGGGGCATCCTGCTGATCTCGTTACTGGACTGGCTGGCGCGACTGACCGTCGGCATGCAGGTGGCGTTCGCGGGCGGGATTCGTGGTGTCCTGGCATTCTCGGTGCGACTCACCTACAGCATCCTGATCGTCGCCCTGATCGTGCGGGTGGTGGGACAGTGGTTCGGAGTAGGGCGATACACGCCCTGGATGCGGCCCGCCTACTGGCTCACCGACTGGGTGGTGGAGCCGCTGCGGCGCGTCGTCCCACCGTTCGGTCCATTCGACATCACGCCCCTGGTGGCCTGGCTGCTGCTGTGGTTGCTGCGGCAGTTCATGCTGGTGATCCTGCTGTAACCGGGACGTGCAGGCCGCCCGCACGCTCGATCGCTTCCCGTCGCACTGATGTCAGTCGGCGTAGTTGTCCACGTGCAACCGCGTGCCTCCCGTTCCGCCGTGGTCGGCAGGCACGCGGATGCCGTCAAGATCCGGCTCGCGGCACCGCCGGTTGACGGCGCGGCGAACGCCGAGCTGGTGCGGTTCGTGGCGGAGTGTCTGCGCGTGCCCGAGCGGGACGTCACGATCGTGCGGGGTGCGGCGGCGCGGCGGAAAGTCATTCGGGTGGCCGGCATGCGCGCCGACGAGGTGAGCCGGGCGCTGCTGGATCAGCGCTGACGACTGCCCTGCGTCACGCTGCCGTCGGTCCACCCTTGAAAACCCGAAACAGGTAGTACAGCGACGGCACCAGCACCACGGAGCCCCCGCCTAGCACGACCAGGACCAGCCGGAGCGTCGCCGGGGGTGCCGCCGCGGCAGCGATGGTGAGGTCGGGTGGAACGACATAGGGACGCTGCGCCAGCACCCAGCCCCAGAACAGCAACGACACCTCGGCGGCGGCCGCGCCCCTCGCCAGCAGATAGCGACGGCGCCACAGCCCGTACAGTGCGGCTGTCGCACTGGCGGCGACGGCCACGTGCAGCGGCACGGCCCAGGGCGACTGCACCAGCCCGCGCGCGAGCTGCGGGGCACCGTCACGCGCCACCGCGAGGGCGACCAGCGCCACCGTCAGCACCGCCGCCCATGCGACGATGGCTCGGCGGCGGAAGTCCTCACGCAGGTCGACGGCCTCGGATTCGAGGACGAGATACACGGCCGCCAGGTAGGTGCAGCAGATCAGGACGAGCAGCCCGATCACCGCGCCGAACTGCGTCATCCACGGCCACAGGTAGACCGCCGCGAACGAGCGCGTCTCCGCTCCTGGGGCCGCGACCCGTCCGGCGGCGACCGCCCCCAGCGTCACCCCCAGGAGCAGCGGGGTGATCAGGGATGCTGAGGCAAAGGCACGACCCCAGCGCCGCTCGAACGCCGCGCTCCCATGCCCGTAGCTGCGGAACGTGAACGCCGAGCCCCGCAGCACGATGCCGACCAGCATCAGCGCCAAGGGTACATGCAGCGCGATCGACAGCCGAGCGAAGGCCGCGGGGAAACACGAGAACAGGAGCACGACCGCGATGATCAGCCATACGTGGTTCGCCTCCCACACCGGCCCGATCGCCCTGGCGATCAGGTCCCGCTGGCGATCCGCCCGGGGACCGCGGGCGACCAGATCCCACACTCCGCCGCCGAAGTCCGCCCCCCCGAGTAACACGTAGGCGTTCAGGGCCAGCGCGAGCATCGCTGCGACCGCGTCCGCCATGCGTCAGCCCCCGTCCACGTCCAGCGCCATCGGGCTGTGGGCAATGACCCGTCGCATGACGGTCAGGACCACACCCGCGAGGACGAGGTACAGAACGGTGAATCCGAGAAACGGCACGACCAGACCCGGCATCGGCGTGACCGCATCGGCGGTGCGCATCACACCCTGAATGACCCATGGCTGGCGACCCAGCTCGGTCACCATCCACCCCGCCTCCGTGGCCACAAACCCCATCGGGGTGCCGAGCACCAGAGCGACCAGGAGGCCGCGGCGGCCCGCGAAGTCCCTGCCCCTGACGAGCACCGCGAGCCCCCAGGCCCCCACCGCCGCCAGATAAAGACCCAGGGCGACCATCAGCTGAAAACTGACGTGCACCGCCGTCACGTTGGGCCAGTCGTCGCGGGGCACCTGGTCGAGCCCGGCGATCTCGGCATCAAAGTCGTGGAAGGTCAGCAGCGACAGCGCCCCCGGGATCTCGACGGCGAAGTACGTCCGACCGGCCTCGGGATCCGGCCACCCGCCGATGGTCAGGGGTGCCGCGCGGGTCGTCTCGAACACCGCCTCCATGGCTGCGAACTTCGCCGGCTGCAGCCGGGCGACGGCACGGGCGGCGACGTCGCCGGATAACGGCTGCAGCAGCGCGGCCGGCGCCCCCACCACGAGCGCCACCTTGAGGGCCTTGAGGTGAAACGCGTTGGCGGGATCGCGCAGCAGGTGTCGCGCATGTATCCCCGCCACCGTCAGACCGGTTGCAGCGTACGCCGCCAGGGTCATGTGCAGGGTCTGGCTCAGCGCGGCGCCATTCGCCATGGCGCCCAGCGGATCCACATCGGTGACCCGCCCGCCGAGGAGGACGAATCCCGTGGGCGCGTTCATCCAGGCATTGGCAATCACCACGAACACACCGGAGAGCGCCCCGCTCACGGCGACGAAGATCCCCGCCACGAGGTGTGCGCGCGGCGAGATCCGGTTCCAGCCATACAGGTAGATCCCGAGAAAGATCGCTTCGGTGAAGAACGCGAACCCCTCGAGCGAAAACGGCATCCCGATGATCGGCCCCGCCACCTCCATGAAGCCCGGCCACAGCAGCCCCAGCTCGAACGACAGCACGGTGCCCGACACCGCGCCGACGGCGAACAGCACGGCCGTTCCTTTTGCCCAGCGCCGCGCCAGCTCGAGATAGACGGCGTCGCCGCCCCGGAGCCACCGCCACTCGGCGACGACCATGAGCACGGGCATCGCGATTCCCACCACCGCGAACACGATGTGGAACGCGAGCGACATGCCCATCTGCGCCCGGGCGGCGAGCAGGTCAGGAAGCATCGCGAGAACATAACGGCATTCTCGACGCCTTTCGATGTCAAATCGACGTCGCTAGCTTTTGCGCCCCGATGCCTACGCTCCGCGACCTGCTCGCCGATACCCGCGTCCACGTGCTCGACGGCGCCATGGGGACCATGCTCTACGAGCGGGGCGTCTTTCTGAACGTGTGCTACGACGAGCTGTCGCTGAAGCAGCCGAATCTGATCTCGCAGGTACACGAGGCGTACGTGCGGGCCGGAGCCGAGGCGATCGAGACCAACACCTTCGGGGCCAACCCGCTCAAGCTGGCGGCATACGGGCTCGCCGATCAGACCGAGGCGATCAACCGCGCGGCGGCCGAGATCGCGCGCCGCGCCGCCGGCGAGCGCGCTGCCGTGCTGGGAGCGGTCGGGCCCCTCGGTGTGCGCATCGAGCCGTTCGGGTCCACGTCCCGGGAGGAGGCCCGCGCCGCCTTTCGGCGCCAGGTCGAGGGACTGGTCGCCGGCGGTGTCGACGGCTTGATCCTCGAGACCTTCGCCGACACCGATGAGATTCACGAGGCGCTGCTCGCGGCGCGCGAGGTGGCGGACCTCCCGGTGATCGCCCAGATGACGATCAGCGACGACGGCAATACCGCCTATGGCACGAGCCCGGAGGTGTTCGCCCGGCTGCTCACCGAGTGGGGCGCGGATGTCGTCGGGGTCAACTGCTCCGTGGGGCCCGTGGGGGTGCTCGAGGCCGTGGAGCGGATCGCCCGCGCTACGGACCGGCCCATCTCGGCCCTCCCCAACGCGGGGCTGCCGCGGGCCGTCGGCGACCGGAAGATCTACCTCGCCAGTCCGGACTACATGGCGAACTACGCGCGGCGCATGATCGCGGCGGGCGCGCGCTTTGTGGGTGGCTGCTGCGGCACCACGCCGGAACACATCAAGAAGATCCGCGATTACGTCGCCAGCGTGACGCCACGCCAGCCCCCCCAGGTCGTCCTCACGACCGACGCCGCGCGGGCAGCCGGCGTCGAGCCGGTGCCGCTCGCCCAGCGCTCACGCTGGGGTGCCCGGCTGGCCCGCGGGGAGCTCGTCACCAGCGTCGAAATCGTGCCACCGCGCGGCGTCGACCCGGCACCGATGCTCGCGCAGTGCCGCGCCCTCAAGATCGCCGGGGTCGACGCGGTCAACCTTCCGGACGGCCCCCGGGCGCAGAGCCGCATGGGCGCCCTGCCGTCGGCGCTGCTCATCGAGCGCGAAGTCGGTATCGAGACCGTGCTGCACTACTGCTGCCGCGACCGCAATCTCCTGGGCATGCTGTCGGACCTGCTCGGCGCCCACGCGGCGGGGCTGCGCAACATCCTCATCATTACCGGTGATCCGCCGAAGATGGGGCCCTACCCCGATTCCACCGCGGTCTTCGACATCGACTCCATCGGATTGACGAACCTCGTCTACGGACTCAATCACGGGCTCGATCCCGGTCACAACCCCCTCGGCACGCCGACCTCGTGGGTGATCGGCGTCGGTGTCAATCCGGGGGCCGTGGATCTCGAGCGCGAGTTGTCGCGCTTCGCCTGGAAGGCCGATGCCGGCGCCGAGTTCGCCGTCACCCAGCCGATCTTCGACCCGCGGCAGCTCGAGCGGTTTCTGAAACGGGTGCAGCAATACCGCATCCCGATCGTGGCGGGAATCTGGCCGCTGGTCTCGCTGCGCAATGCGGAGTTCCTCGCCAACGAAGTCCCGGGCGTCAATGTGCCCCCCGAGATCCTCGAGCGGATGCGCCGGGCCCAGGAGCGGGGCAAGGAAGCCGGTCTCGCCGAAGGCGTGGCCATCGCACGCGACATGTTCGATCTGGTGAAACGCGACGTGCAGGGTGTGCAGGTGAGTGCGCCGTTCGGCAAGGTCGAGGTCGCGCTGGAAGTATTCCGATGACATCCCCGCACGGCAGCCGAGGCGTCGCGTGGGGACTGCTGCTGCTCACTGCGTGCGCGCCCGCTCCCAAGGAGGAATCCATGAGCCAGCCGCGGAGCACCGCCCATTTCCTCGGCCTGCGGACCGCGAAGTACACCGCACCGGACCTGGCGGCCGCCAAGGCGTGGTACGCCCAGGTCTTGGGGATCGCGCCGTACTTCGACCAGCCGTTCTACGTGGGATTCAACGTCGGGGGCTTCGAGCTGGGAATCACCCCCGACAGCGCGGCCGCTCCCCAGCGAGCCGAAGCGGGTGTCGCCTACTGGGGGGTGACCGATGCCACCGCTGCGTACGCCCGCCTGCTGGAACTCGGTGCCACGGCGTACGAGCCGGTCCAGGATGTGGGCGACGGGATCAAGGTTGGCACGGTTCACGACCCGTTCGGCAACCTGCTGGGCGTGATCGAGAACCCCGGATTCCGGATCGACTAGGGCCCTACCGCAGCTGTTCCAGCAGCGACCGGACGGACCGGTTTTCGGGAAAGCGGTCCGCCAGCGCCTCTGCCACGAGGCGCGCGGAATCCGGCAGACCGAGTGCCGCGTACGCCCGGGCCGTGAGCACACCCCTGCGCACCGCGAGACGTGCGTCGTCAGGGGCTACCGGAACGGTGGTCAGCGCGGCCAGCGCGCCGCGGCCGTCTCCGCGGTCCTCGATCAGGGATTCCACCGCCAGCAGCTGCACCGCCGTGTCCGTGGGATGGCGCCGGGCGAGCTCCTCGATCAGCCGCGCCGCATCCTCGTGACGCCCGGCCGCGCGGTCGGCCATCGCCTGATGGTAGAGCCCCGCCGTGAGCAGATGGTCAACGTCTTCCGGCTCACCCGACCGCGTCCCCACACCGCCGGCGTAGCCGTACACCACCTCGCCACCGTGCTCGGCGGTCTCGTACATCACCCACAGACCCGCGGTCCCGACGAGCGCCGACGCCAACAGCACCGCCTTGCGTGCCCGCTCGCGCCCGGTGAGCGCGAGACCCGCGACCTCGAGCGCCGCGACGATGAGGAAGACGTTGCGGGTCCGCTTGCCCCACGCTTCATGACTCACGACAGCGGCGCGAGCGCCGGGCACCCGCTCCGCCGGCCCGTGCGCGGCCTCCCCCGACGTGACCGCCGCGACCGTGGCCAGCGTGCCGGCGAAGATCAGCGTCGCCGCCGCCGGCCCGGCCCACGCCACGCGGCCGGTGAGCCATAGCCAGCGGCCCACGACACCGGCGCCCAGCAGTGCCACAACGAAGTGCACGATCTGTGGATGAAACCAGCCGATGTCCGGCATGGAGCGACTGCCCGCGAACGAGTTGCGACGGAATCTACCGCCGCCAGACGCGACCGCGAGCGCCACCATCGGTACTGGCGCTGACGCCGCGCGGGGGGCAGCTTTGGGCTGCGCGATGACCGCGAACGATCTGACCATGGCGGCGGTGTGCGAGCGTGCCGAGCGCCTGGCGTGGGCCGATTTTTGCCGGGCCGCCACCGGGGCGGTCGCAACGGCGTGTGGCGTGGGACTCGCCGAAATGGCGGGCACCACCTTGGGCCGCGCCAGCCGGGTGGACCTGCTCGCCGTCAACCGGGCCGTGGGCCTGGGGATGGACCAGGAAGCAACGCCCGCTGTCCTGGATGGCATCTTCGACTTCTACCGCGACGTGCCGCGGTTCTCGATCCCGCTGAGTCCGGCCGCCCGACCCGCCCAGATCGGCGAATGGCTCGTGGCGCGCGGGATGCAGCACCACAACACCTGGACCAAGCTCTTCCGGGGAGCGCGCGAGCCGCTGCGTTTCACCCCCGTGCCCGGCCTCCGCGTGGAGCAGATCGATTCCGCCCTGGCGAGCGTCGCCGCCACGATCATCGGCGACGCCTTCGGATTTCCCGACGAGATGCGCGCCTGGTGGAGCGCGGCCGTCGGCCGCCCGGACTGGATCCACTACCTCGCGTACCGGCATGACCAGCCGATCGGTACCGCCGCCTTGTTCGTGACAGGGGAGCTCGCCTGGCTGGGATGGACAGCGTCCCGCGACGGAGCGAATGGTCGCGGCGCCCAGACCGACCTCATCCTGCGTCGCATGGCAGACGCGGCCTCGGCCGGCTGCCGTTGGCTCGTCATCGAGAGCGCGGAAGACGAGCCCGACTACCGTACCCCCCCAGCCCGAAGTCTGCGCCGGCTGGGTTTCGAAGTCGCCTACCAGCGACCCAACTACGTCTGGACCGGCGAGCCCGGCGCGTGAGCCGCCGGCTGCGGGCGGTCCTCGCACTGCTGCCACCGCTCCTGGGGGGGGGACTGGTCGCGCAGGCGACCACGGTGCGGGCAACCAGCGTGGTGCTGGTGACGCTCGACGGACTCCGCTGGCAGGAGATGTTCGGTGGCGCCGAGGCACTGCTGCTGTTCGACACCGCGACGACGCCATCGGCGGACGCGCGGGCGCGCTACTGGGACGCCACGCCCGAGGAGCGGCGCGAGCTGCTGATGCCATTCTTCTGGCAGGTGGTGGCACGCGAGGGTCAGGTCTTCGGTAACAGATTGGGAGGTGGCGGCATCCGGGTCAGCAACGGCCTCAAGTTCTCCTACCCCGGATACCAGGAGCTGTTGGCCGGCTACCCCGACCGCACCATCACCAGCAACGACAAACGTGCCAATCTCAACGTCACCGTACTGGAATGGCTGCAGACCCGCCCCGGTCTCGCGGGTCGCGTGGCCGCGTTCGGCACCTGGGACGTCTTCCCCTACATCCTCGACGAGCCACGCAGCCACATCCCGGTGAACGCGGGCTGGGACACGCTCGAGCTGCCGCGACCCACACCGGGGCAGGCACTGCTCAACGTGCTCATGACGACGCTGCCGCGCGAATGGGACCGCGAGCGCTACGACGCGCTCACCTATTTGGCTGCGAGGGAGTACCTGCTCGCGGAGCGCCCCGGCATCCTCTACATCGCGCTCGGGGAGCCCGACGCCTGGGCGCACGGGGGCCGCTACGATCGCTACCTCGAGGCAGCCCACAACGCGGATGCGTTTCTGCGAGACCTGTGGGAGACGCTCCAGCACCACCCGCGTTACCGCGGGCGCACGGCCATGGTGGTCACGACCGATCACGGACGCGGCACCGGTCGCCGCGGGTGGTCGCGGCACGGTCAGAACGTCGCCGGCGCCGAGTGGATCTGGGCCGCGGTCCTCGGTCCTGACACGCCGTCCCGCGGCCTGCGCGACGACGTGAGGAACGCGACCCAGGGCCAGATCGCCGCGACCGTCGCGGCGTTGCTCGGCGAAGACTGGGCGGCGGCAGAGCCGCGGGCGGCCCCAGCCTTGCCCGGTGTAGTATCTGACGACCAGTAACCTGAGCTGCCGGCCATCATTCTCCAGCAACGGGAGCGCACACATGCGGACGACCACCGGTCTCCTCTTTCTGCTCCTTGCTTTCGTCCCGACCGCCCGGAGCCAGACTCCTGACGATTCGCTCGCCATACGGCAGGCCGCGCTGAGCTACATCGAGGGATGGTACGCCGGGGACGGCGACCGGATGGCGAGCGCGCTGCACCCCGAGCTGGCGAAGCGGGTCATGCTCAGCGATACGCTCGGCAACGCCTGGATCCGGGACATGGGAGCGACGGAGCTGATACGCAGCACCCGCGCTGGCGGTGGCACTCGAACACCCCCCGATGCGCGACGTACCGACGTGCGCATCTTCGACATCTTCCAGAACGCCGCCAGCGCTCGGATCGATGCCGGGGGATGGATCGACTACCTCCACCTCGTCAAGTGGCAGGGCCGGTGGGTCATCGTGAACGTCCTGTGGGAGATCCGGCAGAGCAGCGGGAGTCGACCGTAGGCTAGCGGCCTGAAGGGGACCACCGGAGACGGCAGATCGCGCTGCCAGCCGACCGGGCGGCTCGCACAGAGGGAGGCGCATAGTGCCAGCGACAATGCAACGACGTCAGGCGATGGTGGCGACGGCGCTCACCGCGACGGCACTGGGGCTCGCAGCGTCGGTCAGCGGACAGTCGGTGCAGT
>QKHC01000141.1 GCA_003251175.1 Gemmatimonadota bacterium | reverse complement strand
GGCCACCACATCACGACGGACGTGACGAGGAAGGTGAGGTGCTGCGCGATGTGGAGATCGTGATTGCGCATCGCCGCTTCATAGAAGCGCGGTACGTGCCACGCGGTGATGGGCACGAGAAACACCAGCGCGGCGGGGATCGGCCGGGTGATCCACTCCGCAGTGCGGCGCAGCCAGGCCGGCCGCAGCACGACCTCCACCATCGACGCTGTGAGTCCGTAGAGCAGCAGCGGGGGGAACACCAGCGTCAGCGCCAGGTGCTGCACCATGTGCGCGCTGAACAGGTACTGGTCGGAGAGGTTGTGCAGCGGGCCATTCAGCGTCGCGAACAGGACGCCGAGACTGGCTGCGAACGCCCACTGCTTGCGCCCGGCGGCACGTCGGCCCCCGAGCAGCAGGTACAACCCGGCGAGCGCGGCGAGACCGACGGCGACACTGGGATGCACATCCCAGTGGTCCCAGGGCGCGCCGGCGCCGTCGAGCGTCATCCGCCCAGGACGAACACCCCGAACAGGAACAACAGCCCGATCATGACCGCCGAGGCCAGCAGCAGTGGCCCGCCGAACACGAATGTGAAGAACTTGCTGTCCTGCTTGAGGTGCATGTAGAACATCACCACGAGGGCGAACTTGGCCGCCGAAAGCGTCAGGAGGACGGGAGCCAGCAAGGGCTTGAACGCCGGCACGTAGAACACCCCGACCTCGACCACGGTGATAACAAACAGCACGGCGAAGACGCGCAGGTAGGTCCCCGCCGTCGGATGCCCGCTTCCCTCGGTATGCGTGGCAGACTCCATCGGTCAGCGCCCTCTCACTGGAGAAGATAGACGAGCGTGAAGATGATGATCCAGACGACGTCCACGAAGTGCCAGTAGAGCCCCGCGATCTCGACGGTGATCGCATTCTGCGGACCCAGCCGGCCGCGCAGCGCCTGCACCCACAGCGTGAGCATCCAGATCACCCCTACGGCCACGTGCGCGCCGTGAGTGCCGGTGAGCAGGAAGAAGCTCGCGCCGAAGAGATTGCGCTGTAGCGTCAGTCCCTCGTGCACGAAGCTGGTGAACTCGTAGACCTGGAACCCGAGGAAGATGAGGCCGCCGATCGCAACCCCGAGCAGCCAGATCTTGGCCCACTTCATGTCGCCGCGCTGTACCGCCGCGAGCGCGAGCACCATCCACAGTGACGACGCCAGCAGGTCGAAGGTGCTGAGCGACGTGACCGGGATATTGAGAATCTCGTGGGGATACGGGCCGACGACGCTCTGGCCCTTGTACACCAGATACGTGGAGATGAGAGACCCGAAGAGCAGACATTCCGAGCCGATGAAGGTCCAGAACGCCAACTTGCGGCTGTCGAGCCCCATGCTGGTCGCGTGGGTCATGTCAGACCTCGAAGGGCTCGTAGGCCCAGCGGTAGATGCCGAACACCAGCACCGCGGCGCCGAGGAACACCAGCGCGAGCAGCTTCGTGACGACAGCCGAGGCCATGATCGGCAGACCGGCGGCGGCGACGAGCGGCCACCATGAGCCGGGCGGGACGTGCACCGCGGACCCCGGGGCGCTCGGGGCCGCCGGGTGCTCCGTGGTCCACCGCGGCAGGCGGCTCGTGACCGTGGGAATCACGTCGAAGTTGTGCGGCGGCGGCGGCGACGGGATACTCCACTCGAGCGTCGCCCCGCCCCAGGGATCGGGACCGGCGGGCTCGCCGTGCCGGCGCGACCACAGGACGTTGATCACCAGCGCCAGGGTGCCGAGGCCGATCACGAACGCACCGATCGTCGAGACCAGGTTCATCGTCCCGAGGCCGAGCTCCGGCGCGTACGTGTAGATGCGCCGCGGCATCCCGAGCAGGCCGATGAAGTGCATGGGGAAGAAAGTCAGGTTCATCCCGATGAACGTGAGCCAGAAATGCCAGCTCCCCAGCCGCTCGGAGAGCAGCCGGCCGGTCATCTTGGGGATCCAGTAGTACATGCCGGCGAACAGCCCCAAGACCGTCCCCCCGAACAGCACGTAGTGGAAGTGCGCGACGACGTAGTAAGTGTCCGTCTGCTGCAGGTCGCTCGGCGGAGACGCGTGGCTCACCCCGGACAGGCCCCCGATGATGAACATCGCGATGAACCCCACGGCGAACTTCATGGCGGTGGTAAACCGGATCTGCCCGCCCCACAGCGTGGCAATCCAGTTGAAGATCTTCACGCCGGTGGGGATGGCGATCAGCATGGTCGCAGCCGCAAAGAACGAGTCGGCAATCGGGCCGAGACCCACCGAGAACATGTGATGGCTCCACACGCCCCATCCCATGAATCCGATCAGCACCCCGGAGTACACCACGACCGTGTAGCCGAACAGCGGCTTGCGGGAGAACGTCGGCAGCACTTCCGAGACGATACCCATCGCGGGCAGGATGAGGATGTAGACCTCGGGGTGGCCGAAGATCCAGAACAGGTGCTGCCACAGGACCGGGTCACCGCCGGCTGCCGGGACATAGAAGTTGGTCCCGAAGGTCCGATCGAACAGCAGGAACACCAGCGCGACGGTGATCACCGGAAAGGCGGTGATGACCAGAAACTGCGTGACGAGCGTCATCCAGCTGAACACCGGCAGCCGCATCATCGTCAGCCCCGGTGCGCGCAGGTTGAGGATCGTCACAATGAAGTTGAACCCCGCCGCCAGCGAGGCCACGCCCAGGATCTGCAGCCCCAGGACCCAGAAGTCGATGTTGAGGCCGGGCGAGTACTGCGGACCGGTGAGGTTCACGTAACCGAACCAGCCGCCGTCGGGCGCCGCCCCGATGAGGAAGCTGGCGTTCATGAACAGCCCGCCAAGCAGGAACACCCAGTAGCTGAACGCGTTGAGGCGCGGGAACACCACGTCGCGGGCACCGATCTGCAGCGGAACGATCCAGTTGAAGAACGCCGCCGTCATCGGCATCAGCGCCAGGAACACCATCGTGGTCCCGTGCATCGTGAACAGCTGATTGTAGGTGTCGGCGCTCACCAGGCTGCCGTCAGGCTGTGCCAGCTGCGCGCGGATGATCAGCGCTTCGAGCCCGCCGATCAGGAAGAACGCGAACGCGGTCCAGAAATACAGCGTTCCGATCCGCTTGTGGTCGGTCGTGGTCAGCCAGCTCCGGAGGCCGGTGCTCGGTGGATTGCTCATTTCATGCTCTGGAGGTAGGCCACGATGGCGTCGAGATCCTCGGCGGCGAGATCCATCTGGGGCATCAGCGCGCCCGGCTTCATGGCCGGCGCGTTGGCGATCCAGCGTCGCAGGTGCTCGGTGTCATTGGGGAAAAGGCCGCCGGCGATGGTCGCGCGGCCGCCGACTCGCGAGAGGTTGGGGCCAACCTGGGCGCGCGCGACCGGCACGCCGTCCAGCATGTGGCAGCCGATGCACGCGCTGCGGCCGAAGACGTCCCGACCTTGAAACGCGAGGGACCCGGAGTCAGGCGAGGGGGGCTCCGCCGTCTGACGGTCCACCCACGCCGCGAACCCCGAATCGGTATCCACCATGACGCGCATCCGCATGTTTGCGTGCGACTCGCCACAGTACTCGGCGCACTGCCCGAGGAAGGTGCCAACCGAATCGGCGGTGAACGCGAGCCGGTTGACGCGCCCGGCGATGACGTCCCGCTTCCCGGCGAGCCGCGGCACCCAGAAGCTGTGGATCACGTCCGCGGTCTGCATCTCGAGCGCGACCGGCCGGCTCACCGGCACGTGCAGCTCGTTGGCTGTCGTGATGCCCAGCTCCGGATAGCGGAATTCCCACCACCACTGGTGCCCCACCACCTCGACGCGCAGCGCCCCCGGCGTCGCTGCGCCGGTGGAGGCGAAGATGGCGCGAATGGTCGGCACCGCGATGAACACCAGAATCAGCGCGGGCGCGATCGTCCAGCCGATCTCGAGCGCGGTGTGACCGTGGACCTGCCGGGGCTGGTCGCCGCCGGGGCGGCGGCGAAAGCGGATGATCGCCACGAGCAACGCGCCCTCGACGAGCACAAACACACCCAGCGCCCACCAGAAGATGCCACGGAAGAGGTGGTCCAGCCGCCCGGCGAAATCGGACGCGGGATGGAGTGTGCTCTGCTGGTAGTCACCGGCGCAGGCCAGGATACCGAGCACGAGGACGGGTAGCCAGTATCGGAGTCTTGACACGGCGTCAGGAGCCTCGAAAATGACGGTCGCGGAATCGCGCACAGTAGCACCGCCGCGGGGCGCCGTCAAGAAACCCGGGGCGTCCGACGCCGCGACTGCGGCCGGCGGCGACCGTAGATTCCCGCGGGGCGGCGACACCGTCCTGCCCAGCCGCGGCGCGTGTGCCAGGAGGACAGGTGCTCGAGACGATTGACCTCGACAAGGACGTCTCAAAAGCCGCATTCCAGTCGGAATTCCCCCCGTTGCAGCAGCGCGTGTTCGAGCTGCAACGAGAGCTGCGGGATGCGCGAATCCCGCTCCTGGTGCTGCTCGAAGGCTGGGCGGGCGCGGGCAAGGGCGAGGCCGTCGCCACACTGGCCGAGCGGCTGGACCCGCGCGGATTCAAGGTCCACGCGCTGTTCCCACCAACCCCCGACGACCAGGCGCGTCCCTTCCTGTGGCGGTACTGGATGCGGCTCCCCGAGCGCGGGCGCCTGGCATTCTTCCACCGCTCGTGGTACTGGCACATCCTCGACGCGCCGGCAGAAAAGGCCGTCTCGAGCGACGCCGTGGCGGCCGCCACCCGCGAGATCGTGGAATTCGAGCGGATGCTGGTCCGCGACGGACTGGTGCTGGTCAAGCTGTGGTACCATCTCAGCGCCAAGGAACAGCGCCGTCGGTTGAAGAAGATGCGCGCCGACCCGTTTGAGCGGTGGCGGGTGGGATCGGAAGCGAAGTCGCAGCGCAAGCGGCACGAGCGGTACCTGGCGGCTGCCGAAGCGATGCTCGCCGAAACCGATACCACCGAAGTCCCATGGACGATCGTCGAGGCCACGGATCGTCAGTTTCGACTGCTCAAGACGTTCAAGACCGTGGTGGACGCCATGCAACGCGCGGTGGACACGGGAGCGCCGGCCGCACCGGCTCGCGCACCCCGCGCCAGCATCGCGGTCGCGGCGCTCAAGGCCCAACCGACCCTACTCGACCGCGTGGACCTGCGGCGACGCGCCGACGAACGGAAATACGCGCGCGACTTGCCCGCGCTCCAGATTCGCCTGCGCGAGCTCCAGTTTCTGACCCACGCCGCGGGCATCCCCACGGTCGTGGTGTACGAAGGGTGGGACGCCGCCGGCAAGGGCGGTAACATCCGTCGCGTGACCGAGCTGCTCGACCCCCGCGGCTTCACCGTGGTGCCCGTCGCCAAGCCGGAGGGCGACGAGGCCGTCCATCACTACCTGTGGCGGTTCTGGCGGCACATGCCGCGCGCCGGGTTCCTCACGATCTTCGATCGCAGCTGGTACGGCCGCGTGCTGGTGGAGCGCGTCGAAGGGTTCGCGACGGACGACGAATGGCGGCGCGCCTACCAGGAGATCCGCGAATTCGAGCGCTCGCTCACGCGCTTCGGGACCGTGGTGGTGAAGTTCTGGCTGCACATTTCACCGGACGAGCAGCTGCGCCGCTTCGAGGAGCGCCAGGAGACCCCATACAAGCGCTACAAGATCACCGACGAGGACTGGCGCAATCGCGAGAAGATGGAAGTCTACAGACCCGCCGTGGTCGACATGCTGCGAGAAACGAGCACGCGCGAAGCCCCCTGGACGATCGTGGAAGCGGAGGACAAGCGCTGGGCGCGGCTGCGCACGCTGCGGGTGCTGTGCGAGCGGATGGAGCAGGCGCTCGCCGAACGAAGCGGCGATGGGAGCGTCCGCACGAAGGCGGGAAAGAAGAAGCACAACAAGAAGAAAGGCAAACGCCGCGGCCGAGACCGGCGGTAGCGACGATCACCCCGCGCGGCCGCAGATAGTCACCGCCGCCTCCGCGAGCACAGCGGCCAGTTGCCCCACGGAGGCCAGATCGACCCACTCGACGCTCGCGTGCGCGCCGGCGCCCGTCGGCCCGATCACCGCCGTCGGTACACCCGCGGCGGCCAGCAGCGCCGCATCCATCCAGTAGGCCACACCGATCTCCGCGGGCGGCGTCCCCAGCACCACCGCCACGGCGCGCCGCAGCGCCCGCGCCACCGGCGCGTCACCTGGAAGCTCGAATCCGGGCCGTGCCAGCTTCGGCCGCACCGTGGCGCGGAATGACTCGTCCGCGGCAGCCAGACGATCCACCAGGCCCTGCACCTCCGCCACCACCTCCGCCGCGCCGACCGCCGGCAGCGTGCGCCACTCCACCGTCGCCACCGCGCGGTCGGCGTACGTGCTCTCCCCGGTGCCGCCGCGCAGCAACCCGACATGCAGCGAGGGGGGACCCACCAGAGGGTGGGCCGGACGCGCTCGCACGTCGCGCTCCAGCTCCGCGAGCGCCGTCAAGACCCGTCCCATGCGCAGGTTGGCATCGTCTCCGAGGTCGAACCGGGACCCGTGCGCTGCGCGGCCTTCGACCTCGATCTCGATCCACGCGAAGCCCTTGTGCGCGAGGCACAGCGCGAGCTCCGTGGGCTCCGTCACAATCGCGGCCTCCGGGCGGACGTGACGCAGCACCTCTTCGATTCCGAGGCTCGCGAATTCCTCGTCGGCGACGGCCGCCACCAGCAGGTCGCCGGCCAGACTGATGCCGGCGGTGCGCAGCGCCCGGACGGCGGCCAGGCACCCGGCGAGCGCGCCCTTCATGTCGTAGGCACCGCGGCCGTACAGGCGACCCTCTCGCACCACGGGTTCGAACGGGTCGGCCATTCCCTCGACCCCGACGGTGTCGTGGTGGGCGTAGAGCATCAGCGACGGGCCGCTTCCCCTGCCCGGCAGTCGCCCGACGACGCTCGCCCGACCCGGCAACGGCTCGTAGCGCTCGACGTGCATGCCGAGGTTGCCGAGCAACCCGGTCACAACGTCCGCAACGGCCGCCTCGTTCGTGGCTCCCCCGGAGAACGCGGGGTTGATGGAATTCGTCCGCACGAGTCGGCTGATCGCGTCGGTCACGTAGGCGGCGTCCGCGTGCAGCGTCATGCTGCAAGATATCGCCCGCCACCGGCCCCGGCGCCGTCCGTCACCCTGCCGTCGGGACGCCGCCTCGCGCATCTTTCACACCGGTGCAAAATCACGCGAACCGGGTGGCCGGGTGGGTCGGGGTGGGCGTCGCGCTGCTGTGCGGCGGCGCAGTGCACGCGCAGCAGCCTCGCATCGGCATCGTCCTGAGCGGTGGAGCGGCCAAGGGCCTGGCGCACATCGGCGTGCTGCAGGTCCTGGAGGAAGCGGGTATCCGACCCGCGGTCATCACCGGCACCAGCATGGGCGCGCTCGTCGGGGGTCTGTACGCCGTGGGATACGGCGCCGACTCCCTGGCGGCCGTCGCGCGCGCGATCGACTGGGGTCTCGTCCTCAGCGATCGGATCGCCCGCCGCCACCGGTTGCCCGAGCAGAAGCTCCAGGATGGCCGCCACCTCCTCAGCCTGCCGCTGCGCGGGTACGCGCCCCAGCTCCCGGCGCAGCTCGTGCCCGGGCACAACGTGCGGCAGATGCTGGCGCGCCTCACGTGGTCCGCCGCTCTGGTCCGCGATTTCCGCGAGCTCCCGATTCCGTTCGCCGCCGTCGCTGCGGACCTCGAGACCGGGACAGCGATCGTCTTCACCTCCGGTCCGCTGGTGGACGCGCTCACGGCCTCGATGGCGATCCCCGGCGTGTTTGCGCCGGTGCACATCGGCGAGCGCACGCTGTGGGATGGCGGCATGGCGCGCAACCTGCCCGCGCAGGACGCCGTCGCGCTCGGCGCGAGCCTGCTGATCTGCTCCGACGTGACCCAGCCGCTCAAGCCCGCCGAGGACATCACCAGCGTGCTCGACGTGGTCACGCAGGCGCTATTCGTCAGCTCCGCCGCCGCTCACGAAGCGGAGCGCGCGCGGTGCGACGTGCTCATCGAACCCGACATCGAGGGAATCAGCGCCTTCGACTTTGGCTCCGTGACGGACTGGATCGCCCGCGGCCGGGCGGCAGCCGCGGCGGTGCGGGCGCGCCTCGATTCCCTGGGCCGCGGAGTCGCGCGCGACGGTCCCCGGCACGTCGCCATGCCCGCGGGATCCCGGCGGATCACGGCGCTGGAAACCGTCGGCACCGACTCCGCGCATAGCCGTCTGGTCCGGCGACGCCTCGGTCTCCCCGTCCCGGGGCGCTACGATGCTCGCGCGGTGTCGGAGGCACTGGACCGCCTGTATGCCACGCGCGAGTTCGAGCGGGTCGGCTACATCCTGGAGGGTGGCGCGGACTCGGGCACCCGACTGGTGGTGCGCGCCGAGGGACACGGCCCGTCAACGATCGGATTCGGCCTGCGGTATGAAGGGGCGTACAAGGCATCGCTGCTCTTCAGCGCCAGCCTCCTCGACCGGCTCGGCCTGGGCTCCTTCACCACGATCGACCTGCGGCTCGGGGAGCAGGCGAGCTTCGTCGGTGCCTACCAGCGTCGTATTGGCCCGCTCCGGCCGTGGGTGCTGGCGCTGCGTGCCGGCTACAACCGCGTCCCGGTGGACCGCTATGAGGGCGGCTACCGTACGGCGCAGGGCCGTTTCTACCTCTTCGGGGCGTCCGTCCTGCTCGGCGCCGCGTCGGGCACGTCGACCATCGGCGGGCTGGTGATCCGGGGCGAGCATGCGCGCAGCGCCCTCACCACCGGCGCCGAGCCGAATACCACGCCGACCGAGGACCGCTGGCTGGCGACCGTCGGGGCCGCGCTGCGGGTGGACACCCGCGACGCGCCGCGGTTCCCCCGCACCGGCCTGCTGGTGGAAGCACGTGCCGACTGGACCGACCGCGCGCTGGGAAGCGAGAGCGCGTTCTCGCAGCAGGTGGTGCGGATGGAGGCCGCGCTGCCCGTACTGCAGCCGGTGTCACTGCTGCTGCGGGCGGAGGCCGGCATGTCGTCCGGCCCCGACCTGCCGCTGCACTACCTGTTCTACCTCGGTGGCGCCGTTCCCTACTATGTCCTGCCCGACCGCCACCGCCCCTTCCTCGGTCTGCGCGTGCAGGAACGCTCGGGTCGCTACTACCAGGTGGTGGGCGCGGGTGCGCAGGTGTCGCTCCCCGCGCACATCCTCGGCCTCGTGCAGTGGAACGCCGGCGCGGTGAACGAGAACGGTGCCTTCCAGCCTGAGGCGTGGCTCCACGGCGTCGGCGCCACGCTGGCCATGCGAACCGCGCTCGGTACCGTCGCCACACACCTCAGCACGACCGCCCTCGACGGTCCCTACCGCTTCGACTTCGACGTCGGATTCGCGTTCTGAGCCCGCGCCGATCAGGGACCCATCATGTTGCGCGGCGTCTCCGTGATCGACGACTTGGCATCGGCTCCCCGGCCCGTCAGCTCCATCACCGCGTCCTTCGTCACCCCCTTCACCAGCCCGAACTGATGATCGAGCGTCACCCACCCTTCGCTGCCGTCTTTCTGGCGGAGGTGCAGCGAGTTGAACGAGCCCGCCGGAACCGACACGGTCTCCCAGCCCAGCACCTCGGTGTCGAGACAGTTGCGGGTCATCTCGGCGGCGAGATTGGACATCATGCGCGACGCCATCATGCTCACCATCTGCTGGGGCATGCGCATGGCGGGCTGGTCTCCAGCTTTCATGACCATGTCATGAATGGACCCCATGCTGTAGCCAAGGCCCGACACCAGCATCTGCATCACCATTCCTTCTGACTTCGCGTTCTCAACCGACATCTCGTACCAGTAGAAGGTCGAGTCCCCCTTGGACTCGGACCCCACGATCGCCATGCGCATCTTCGAGCCGTTGGACTTGCCGCCGGTCAGGGAGTAGCTCGCCCACGCCCCAACCTGGGGCGTGCGCTGCTGAAGATCCTGGCACAGCGTCGCGGCGTCCTGAGCCGCCGCGACAGCCGGTGCGAGCCAGAGTGCGGCGGCGAGTATCAACGGGGTGCGCATGGTATCTCCGGGCAATTGGGGTATCGAAAGATGTGGTGCGGAGCGCGATCCCGCGCAAGGGGAGCCGCCCTGCGGCGCTGCCCGCAGCGCCCGGGCTCCCCACCCGAGGACCCGAGACGGCTCCCGGATGCCCTGCCCGCCTGTACATTCCGAGGGTGCGCGACCGTGGCGGAACTGGCAGACGCGCCAGCCTTAGGAGCTGGTGGGGCAACCCGTGGGGGTTCGAGTCCCTCCGGTCGCATCCCGGCTCGCGGCCGCCCCGGCGGCGGCGCCGCGATGCCACGACCCCTCACAGGCACCTGCCCTGGGACCTCGTCCTGGCCGTCACGTGGGGCGGGGCGCTCATCATCGCGCCCCGTGGCGTGACAGCCCAGAACCCGCTGCGTTTCAGCTTGGGACCCTCGTACGTGACCCCGCTCGGTCAACTGGGCACCTACGTCGGCGGCGGAGGCGGAGCTGGTGGCAGCGTGCAGGTGCCGCTGGGACGCGGCGTCGCGCTCGACGTCACGGCGGACTACTTCGCCGCGGGACCCACCACCGAGCAGCGTCGCTGGGGTGGACCCCAGTCACCCTACACCGTGACCATCACCACCGGAACCCGGGCCTTCGCCGTCGGCGCCGGACCGGCGGCGTCTCTCAGTCGCGGCCCGGTGCGCGCGACGCTGCATGTCGGGGCCGGCGTGGCGCACGTCACGAACTCGTCGGCGGTCAGCGACCTCTACGATCTCGATCCGTTCGCGCGCGCCACCACGCACACGGACCTCACCTGGGTGGCCGCAGTCGGTGGCGGGCTGGGCGTGCGCATCGGCCGGGGACACGCGCCGCTGTGGCTGGAGCTGTCCACCCGCTGGCTGGAGATGGGGCGGACGGGCATCGTGCGGGAAGATCACCTTCTGGTGGGGCAGATTTCCGGCGTGTACCTGTATCCCACGCCGACCCAGACGCGGTTTCTTCTCACCCGCCTGGCGGTCGCGATCGGCTCGTGACCGCTCGGCGCCGCAGGGGGGGCCCCGCCTTCCCGTATCGTTCCCCCTGATGGGTGACGCCGCACTACCCCGCGTCCCGACCATCGCGGTCCTGCCGTTTGCCACCCCGACCGCCGACGCGGCTGACGAGTACTTCGCCGAGGGGATGGCCGAAGACGTCGCCGACCGCCTGGCGGGCGTGCCGGCAGTACACGTCGTGCCGTTCGGCTCGTCGCTGGCACTGAGTGGCGGCACGCTGACTCCGGTTGAGACCGCCGAGCGGCTCGAGGCAACGGTCGTGCTCACCGGGACGGCTGGCAGGTTCGGGACCACGATGCGGGTGACGGCTGCGCTGCTCGATGCCGGTGGCGCATCGGTGTGGTCCGGGCAGTTCGACCGTCCGTTCGCCGACCTCTTCGCGATGCAGACTGAGATCGCGCGCGCTGCGGCCGCAGCGTGCGACGTCGCGATCTCGGAAGCGGCGGCCGCCGTGATCGAGCGCCGGCCGACGGCGGTGATGGAGGCTTACGACCTCTACCTGCAGGGCCGGCAGCCGGCACGCGAGCTACTGCGCCGGCAGCAGGACTCGGCGCGCGCGCTATTCGAGCAGGCCATCGCCGCGGACCCGGGACTAGCCGAGGCGCACGCCGCCCTGGCTGTCACGTACGGCCTGCTGTTCCAGTACTGGGACTCGAGTCACGCCAACGTGGCCGCCGCGGATGCCGAGAGCCGGACGGCCGTGGAGCTGGCGCCGGATCTGGCCACGGCCCACGTCGCGCGCGGGTTGGCGCTCTCCCACGCGCAGGAGTACGACGCGGCGATCACCGCGCTGGAGCGCGCGCTCGTCCTGCGACCGCGATCGTTCGACGCCCACTACCACCTCGCCCGTACGTATCGGGCACGCGGGCAGATGGCCGAGGCGGCCGTGGCGTTCGAGCGGGCCTGCTCGCTCCGCCCCGAGGATTTTGCAGTCCGCACGCTGCTGGCGTCCGTCTACATCAGCCTCGGCCGCGCCGACGATGCCCGCACCATGCAACAGCAGGCGCAGGTCCTCGCCACCGAGCACCTCGAGCGCCATCCTGACGATACCCGTGCGCTGTACCTGGGCGCCGTCGCGCTGTCGAGCCTCGGCGATGGGAGCCGCGCCCGGCAGTGGGCCAAGCGCGCGGTCGCGATGGAGCCCGACGACTCGGCGGTGCTGTACAACGTGGCCTGCGTGTACGCCCTCCTCGGACTGCATGATTCCGCCCTCGACTGCCTCGAACAGGCCGTGGCCAGCGGTTTCGGGCACTGGGATTGGCTGCGCACCGACTCCGACCTCGACGGACTCCGGGAGCACCCGCGGTTCACGGTGCTGTTCCCCGCGGGCGCGCCGTGAGGGCGCCGGCCCCCGGCGCCCGCCCGCTGCTCGATCCCGTGACGCTCCCGCCGATCCGCGTGGCCTTCGTGAGCCACAACAGCCACATGATCATGGGCGGGCAGCGCAGCATGGTGGCGCTGATCGAGCATCTCGACCGCACGGTCGTACGCCCGCTCGCCATCGTGCCCGAGCCGGGCGAGCTGGCCGACCGGCTGCGCGCTCTCGATTGCCCCGTCACGCACGTGCCGTTGCAGAAGATCAAGCTCCGCACCACGGCGGCGGTGTGGCGCTCGATCCGGATCGTGCGCGCGCTGCTGGCGCGCGAGCAGGTCGACATCGTAGCACCCGACGCGGCGCGCGACGCGCTCACGTGCGGCCTGGCCCGCCTTGGCACGCCGAGCCGGATGGTCTGGTTCGTCCGGCTCACGGCGCGCGACCCGCTCGATGCGATCAACCAGTTCCTCGCCCACGGGATGATCGGCGACTCGGATGCCACCAAGCGGCGGTTCTGGAATCTCCCCAGCATCCAGGCCCGGCACCGGACGATCGTGGGCGGCGTGGATCTCCGGCTGTTCCGGCCCGCCGCGGACCGGGCGGCGCTCCGCGCCCGCCTCGGCCTTCCGGCCGACCGGATCGTCGTGCTCTACGCCGGCCAGGTGCGCGAGCAGAAGGGCGTGCTCGACGTCGTCGACGCCGTGGCCCGGCTCGCCCGCGAGTCGCCGGCGGCGCCGCTTCCCTTCCTGGTCGTCGCCGGGACGCCGGTGGGCACCGACATCCTGGATCGGATCGCCGCGCGCGTCGCACAGGCACGGCTGCGGGACCACGTGCGCGTCGTGCCTCACCAGCCCAACATCCACGAGTGGATGCAGGCGGCGGACCTCTTCGTCTCGGGCTCGCACCAGCACACCGAGGGGATGTCGCGCGTGCTCTACGAGGCGATGGCGTGCGGGGCGGCGGTGATCGCCACGGACATCGCCGGCAACCGCGATGCCCTCACCCCCGAGACCGGGATCCTGGTGCCCGAGAAATCGCCCGAGCGGATCGCTGCGGCGCTCCACGACCTCGCGACCGACCCGATGCGGCGCGCGGCGCTGCGCGAGCACGGCCTACGGCATGTCCGCGCGACGTTCGACATCCGCGAGCACGCGCGCCGCGTCGAGCGGTGCTTTGCCGACGTGCTGCGCCACTCCGGGCACCGGCGAGCGGCGGTGCGCCCTTCCTGGGACGGTTAGATTCCTGCACGATGCCAGAGATCGAGATCCGAAAGACCGCCGAGGAGCCCGGGGCCGCCTCGCTGACCGTGACGGTGCCGGCGGACGACGTGCGCGCCGCTGAGGAGCGTGCCACGCGGACCTATCAGTCCCGTGCCCGGCTACCCGGCTTCCGCAAGGGCAAGGTCCCCCCCGCCGTGATCCGCAAGCACTTCGCGGACGGCATCCGCCAGGCGGCCCTGGAGGATGTGGTGCGGGCGAGCTGGAAGAAGGCGGTGGAACAGGAGGCGCTGAAGCCCATCGCCGAGCCGCACGTCCACAACCTCAAATGGGAAGCGGGCGCGCCAGTCACCTTCGAGTTCCACGTCGAGTTGCGGCCCGAACTCAAGCTCGGGCGGATCAGCGGCTTCAAGCTCAAACGGACCGTCCCCCGGATCACCACCGACCAAGTCGATGCCCAGCTCCACGCCTTGCGGGAGCAGAAGGCACCCTGGGTGCCCGTGACGGGGGAAAAACCCCGGCTGAAGGATCTGGTCAGTGTCACGCTCGCGACGATCGTCGAGGGCAACCCGGGCGAGCCCCAGCGCCACGAGTTCGTGCTGGGGGAGGGGCGAGCCATCCCCGACGTCGAAGAGCGGGTGATGACCCTCACCCCCGGAGAGACCGTCGATGCCACGGTGCGCTTCCCGGACGATTTCCCGGAGGAGGCCAAGCGTGGGCAGACGCGCTCCATCCACATGACCCTGCACGAGGTGAAGCGACAGGAGCTGCCGGCGCTCGACGAGGCGTTCGCGCGCGAGGTCGGGGACTTCGAGTCGCTCGACGCCCTGCGCGGCGCCATTCGAGCCGACCTCGAGCAGGAAGCCGGCCGCGACGCCGACGCCCGCGTCCGTACCGATCTGCTCGAGCAGCTCACGGCGGCGAACCAGGTGGTGGCACCACGTCCACTGGTGGAGCGGGCGCTGACCGTGTACGCCCAGGCGTACGGGATTCCCGAAGAGCGTTTCGGCGAGTTCGCTGCCGAGCTGCGGCCCGTGGCGGAGGCTCAGGTCCGCCGTGACCTCATTCTCGATGCGCTGGTTGAGCAGCACGGCCTCAAGGCGAGCGAAACGGATATCGACGCCCGCATCCAGGAGCTCGCGGCGAAGCGCAGCGTGCCCGCCGGCGAGCTCTACGCGCAGCTCGAAAAGTCGAAGCGGCTCCGCGACCTCGAGCGGGGCCTCACCGAGGAGAAAGTGTTCCAGTTTCTCCTGTCGCAGTCCACCGTCGAAGAGGGCTGATCGTGGCGACCATCTATCCTCCGTACATCATCGAGCGCTCCAGCCGGGGCGAGCGCACCTACGACATCTTCAGCCGGCTCCTGATGGACCGGATCGTCTTCCTCGGGACGCCGATCAATGACGATGTCTCCAACATCATCATCGCTCAGCTCCTGTTCCTCGACGCCGACAACCCCGAGAGGGACATCTACCTCTACATCAACTCGCCGGGCGGCCTGGTGTCGAGCGGGATGGCCATTTACGACACGATGCAGTTCCTGCGCGCGCCGGTGAACACGATCTGCATGGGCATGGCCGCCTCGATGGGGTCGTTCCTCCTCACGGCCGGCACTCCGGGGAAGCGCTCCGCCCTGCCCCATGCGCGCATCATGATGCACCAGCCCTCCGGAGGGACCCAGGGCACGGCGGCCGACATCGAGATTCAGGCCCGGGAGATCCTCTACCTGCGCAGCAAGCTGAACGAGTTGTACGCCAGGCACACCGGCAAGCCCGTGGAGCAGATCGAGAAGGACATGGACCGCGACCGGTTCATGTCGGCGGAGGAGGCCAGGGATTACGGCATTATCGACCACGTGATCAGCAACCTGAAGGACATTGATGGGGCCAAAAAGCCCTCCTGAGGGCTTGCGCCGGGGGCCCCCGATTCCCATAGTAGGGGTCCCCATGTGAGGGGTACGATGTCGCACGACAAGCACCTCCGCTGCTCGTTCTGCGGAAAGTCCAAGGACTCGGTCCGGAAGTTCATTTCGGGCCCGTCCGTGTACATCTGTAACGAGTGCATCGCCCTCTGCAACGAGATTCTGGCCGAGGACGAAGAGCGCGAAGTCGCCGATACCGTCACTCAGGTTCCCACCCCGGCCGAGATCAAGGACGTGTTGGACCAGTACGTGATCGGCCAGGAGAAGGCCAAGAAGACTCTCGCGGTGGCCGTCTACAATCACTACAAGCGGATCAACTCGCAGGCATCCAAGGACCGGGACGTCGAGCTCGACAAGAGCAACATTCTGTTGATCGGCCCGACGGGGGTCGGCAAGACCCTGTTGGCCCAGACGCTCGCCCGGATCCTGGACGTGCCCTTCACGATCGCCGACGCCACGACCTTGACGGAGGCGGGGTATGTGGGCGAGGACGTGGAGAACATCCTGGTGCGCCTGTTGCAGGCGGCGGATTTCAACGTCGCCGACGCCGAGCGCGGCATCGTGTACATCGACGAGATCGACAAGATCGCACGCAAATCGGAGAACCCGAGCATCACGCGCGACGTGTCCGGGGAAGGCGTGCAGCAGGCGTTGCTGAAGATCCTCGAAGGGACGGTGGCGAGCGTACCGCCGCAGGGCGGGCGCAAGCATCCGCAGCAGGAGTACATCCAGATCAACACGCGGGACGTGCTCTTCATCTGCGGTGGCGCGTTCGACGGCCTGGAGAAGATCATCGAGGCCCGAACGGGTCGCCGCCGCATCGGCTTCACTAAGGAAGAAGTCGAGCAGGGAGTCGCGGACCGTCTGAAGCAGAATCCTTTCAACGATGTCGAGCCCGACGACCTGCTGCGCTTCGGCCTGATTCCGGAGTTGGTGGGCCGCCTGCCGGTGATGGTGCCTCTCGACGCCCTGGACGAAACCGCGCTCGTCCGGATTCTGGTCGAGCCGAAGAACGCGCTCACCAAGCAGTTCCAGCGGCTGTTCGAGCTGGAGTCGGTGCGACTCACGATCGAAAAGGACGCCCTGCGGGCCATCGCCCAGAAGGCCCTGAAGCGCGGGACCGGAGCGCGCGGACTGCGTGCCATCATCGAAGAGATGATGACGGACATCATGTTCGACCTGCCCAGTCGCGACGACGTGCGGGAGGTGGCGATCACCGCCGAATGCGTGACGGTGGGCCGCGCGCCGCTGATCGTGACCGAGCGCCCGCGCCAGAAGAAGGAAGCCTGACGGTACAGGCCCGGTTCGTCGGATCCTTTCCCCGCGCCGACGTCCCGCTCGACCCGCCGCTCCCCGAAGTCGCGTTTCTCGGCCGATCCAACGTCGGGAAGTCGAGTCTGCTCAATGCCCTGGTGGGCAGCCGCATCGCGCGGGTCTCAGGCACGCCGGGCAAGACGCAACTCATGAACGTGTACGAGTTGCGACCGGGGAGCAGGGAGCAGGAAGCGGGAACGTCCGGTACCGCTCCTCCCACCTCCCCCCGCTCCCTGTACCTCCTCGATCTACCGGGTTACGGCTACGCTCGAGCATCGCAGGCCGATCGGGCGGGACACCGCCGGCTGCTGCGAGGTGTGCTGCGTCGCCCCCGACTGGCCGGCGTGGTGTGGCTTCTCGACATCCGACACCAGCCGTCGCGCGACGATCTCGCGATGCACGCGGCACTCGATGACGCCGGCGTCCCGGTCCTTGCGGCCCTGACCAAGGCGGACAAGGTTCCCCGGGGACAGGCCGCCCGACGACGAGCCGCCATTGAGGCAGCCCTGGCGCTGTCGGCGGAGCAGGTGCTGGTGACGAGCACGCGGCGGCGCGACGGCGTCGCGGACCTGCGGGCGGCGATCACGGCCCGTGCGCGCAACGGGCTGCGGGAGAATGACGATGCTGCTACTGCGTGAGATAGTCGCCCTGCTCATGGCCACGACCGCCTGCGGCGGCGCACGCCCCGCCGACGAGCCTGCGGCGGCCCGCCCGAACACCGCGATCGACCAGGACACCATCGATGTGCCGGCTGGGTACGGGACCCTGCGCCGCGACGACATCGTGGTGCAGTTCAACTCCTCGCAAC
>QKHC01000012.1 GCA_003251175.1 Gemmatimonadota bacterium | reverse complement strand
CGACTTTGCCTACCCGACCACCCGGCTCTACGACAACGCCATGGAGGGGAAGCCCGGCACGCGTCCCGCGCCGGGATCGCAGCCTCGAGCGTGAGCCTCGGCGGCGCATGCGGCCCTCACCCCCGTTTCAATGTGGCTTCAGGCGCCTGGGGCTAGTGGTACAGACAGCCCTGCGCGGGGAGGCTGGGTGGGCTGGTTCCTGTTGCTGATCGCCGTGCCAGCTGTGTCCATCATGGCGCTGTGGCTGGTGGGCGAGCGCGGACATCTGATCCTCCCGTCGACACGGGCCGCCCTGCGGGAGCGCACCGGGGGAGGGGAGGGCGGCTCGCGAGCCCGGCGGCGGCTCGCCGCGCTGCATGGCTACGTGTACGGCCGCTGGCCTTACGCATACATCGCGTTCGCGATCCATCAGCTGCTGCCCCGTATGTCGCAGAACGGCAAGCGCTGGTGGGCGGACCACTACCACGGCAAGGTGCTGCCCACCGAGCTGGCGCGCCGCGTGGTGCGTCTGGACCACGACATCCGCCGCACCGACCTGGAGCACGTGATCCCCTATCCGGTGGCGCGCGACATCGTGCTGTCGGCGGCGCCGGCCATCACGCTGCTCGAGTGTCCCTGCCGCCTCGGGCGGCCCGACCCGTGCACCCCCACGCAGGTGTGCATGATCGTGGGCGGGGGGGAGTTCACGCTGGAGCACCATCCGACCCGCGCGCGGCGGGTGAGTCAGCAGGAAGCGCTGGATCTGCTGGACGCCGAGCACCAGCGCGGGCATGTGCATACGGCCTACTTCAAGGACGCCTGTGGTGATCGTTTCTACGCGATCTGCAACTGCTGCCGCTGCTGCTGCGGCGGTCTCGAGGCGATGCGGCGGGGTGTCCCGATGGTGGCGTCGTCGGGGTTCGTCGCGACGGTGGACGAGCTCTACTGCATCGGTTGCGGTGACTGTGCCACCGCATGTCCGTTTCAGGCGGTGACCGTGCCGCTGCGGGCGCAGGTGGAGTGGGCGGCGTGCATGGGGTGTGGCGTGTGCGAGGGGCAGTGCGTCACCGGCGCGATTCGCCTGGTGCGGGATGCCCGCAAGGGGATCCCCCTCGACGTGTCCACGATCGACGTCCCGGCCGTTCCCGCCGCTGCCTGAATCGACCCGACGCACGCCGCCGGGCGTGCTTGACGGGCCAATCATTAGCAATTACTTATATTAGTAATGACTTATCAAGCGTCCTTCGCCGCGCTGGCCGACCCCACCCGGCGCCGCCTGTTCGAGCGCCTGCGCCGCCGCCCGCACGCGGTCGGGGAGCTGGCCCGCCACCTCGGCGTCAGCCAGCCGGCCGTATCCCAGCACCTCGCCGTGCTGCGTCGCGCCCGTCTCGTCACCAGCGTGCCGGTCGGCCGGCGCCGCCTGTACCGGCCCGATCCCGCCGGCATCGCCGCGCTGCGCGCATACGTGGATCGGATGTGGAGCGACGTCCTGGACGCGTACGCGGCTTCGTTCACGCAGCGACCCACGGAGTGACCCATGGACCGAGCCCGGACCCCCCCCGCCATCACGCCGATCCGCAAACGCCTCACCGTGGCGTCAGACCCTGAGCGCGCCTTCCGCCGCTTCACGACCGAGCTCGGCACGTGGTGGCCGCTGCGCTCGCATTCGGTCGGTCAGGCGCAGGCCGAAGCCGTGACGATGGAAGAGCGGGTGGGCGGCCGCATCGTCGAGCGGATCCGCGGCGGGCGGGAAGCGATCTGGGGCACGGTGACGGCGTGGGACCCGCCCCATCGGATAGCGTTCACGTGGCACCCCGGCCGTGAGCCGGCGACCGCGCAGGACGTGGAGGTTCGCTTCACGGCGGCCGGCGCCGCCACCCACGTCGAGCTGGTGCATTCAGGCTTCGAGCGGCTGGGCCGCCGGGCGCGAACGGCGCGGCGCGGCTATCCCATCGGATGGGCGTACGTGCTGGGTCGGTACGCCAACCGAAGGGGGCCGTTCATGCTGCTGGTGCACGGGCTGACGGCGTTGATTCTCGCGGTGCGGCGCCGCCGTCCGGCGCGCGCCCGTGCCGCGTGACGCCACCATCGGTCGAGGAGCGGCGCTACGTCCTCAGCGGGTACGGGGCGACCCGCACCACGGCGGTCGTGCGCGTCGTCACGTACCAGCGGCCGGCGCGGATCCGCCGCGCCGCCGCCGCGCTCGCCGTCGCCTGGGCGGCCGCGTTGGTGAGCGTCTTCATTCCCCTCGCGCATTTCGTGCTGGTCCCGGGATTCCTGGTCGCGGGCCTGGTGGCGTTCCGCGCCCGCCTGGGGGCCCAGGACGTTGCCATCGACGGTCGGGGCACCTGTCCCGACTGCGGTCAGGAGCAGGCGCTCGATGTGAAGGGTCGCTGGCAGGTGCCGCGTGCCGTCACCTGCCGCGCCTGTCAACGCGGGCTCACGATCGGCGCGGCGAGCGGGTGAGCCGACCCCGTACCGCGATCCCGACGGCTCGCGCGTGCGTCGCTCGAGCACACTGCTGTGCCCGTGCTCGTGACGTGGCTCACAGTGATTCGGTAAGGACTGCCCCCCGGCCCGGTCCGGGGCACGGATGTTGCCCCGTGAGTGGTCATGGAACGCGTCCCTCTCCGCACACAGACCCTGTCGCGCTTTCGCCGGCTGATCGGCCCGCGCGAGTCCTCGCGCGTCGACGACGCGCTTCGCGTGGCCCGGGCGGCGCTCGACGGGCGGCGCATCTGGCACGTCAACTCGACCCGACTGGGTGGCGGCGTCGCCGAGATGCTCAACACCCTGCTCGGCTACGAGCGCGGCGCCGGGATCGCCGTCGGCTGGCTGGTGATCGACGGTGACGCCCCGTTCTTCGCGTTGACCAAGCGCATCCACAATCATCTCCACGGGCGCAATGGCGACGGACAGGGCTTCACCGCGTCGAATCACCGAACCTATGCGCGGGTGATGCGGCGCAACCTCGACAACCTCCGAGGCACCGTGCGCGCGGGCGACGTCGTCATCCTGCACGACCCGCAGACCGCCGGTCTCGCGGCGCCGCTGCGCCGCGCCGGCGCGACGGTCATCTGGCGCTGCCACGTGGGAAGCGACCGACCCAACGAGGCCGTCGCAGCCGCGTGGGGCTTCCTCGCGCCATACCTGGACGCCGCGCACGCGCACATCTTCTCGCGCGGCTGCTACGTCCCCGACGCGCTCGCAGCGGCCCGGGTGGCGATCATCCCGCCCGCCATCGACGCCTTCTCGCTCAAGAACGCGCCCCTCAGCCGGCGACGCGCCCGAGCCGTGCTGCGTCACATCGGCCTGCTGGCGCCCCGTCCGTGGACGGGGGATCTGCGGTTCCGCCGGGCCGACGGGTCGTGGGCCCGGGTGATGCGGCGCGCCGACGTCGTCCAGATGGAGCCGGTGCCGGATGTGCGGACGCCCGTCGTGCTGCAGGTGTCGCGATGGGATCCCCTCAAGGACATGGCCGGTCTGATGCGGGCGTTCGCCGCCCAGTCCCGATCCCTGGGTGATGCCCATCTGGTGCTCGCCGGACCCGACGTGAGCGGCGTGACCGACGATCCCGAGGGGGCAGGGATCCTGCGCGACTGCATCGCGCGGTGGAGCGCGTTGCCGCGCGCGCTGCGTGCCCGGATTCACCTCGTGTCGCTGCCGATGGCGGATCTGGAAGAGAATGCCGTGATGGTCAATGCGCTGCAGCGGCACGCCGCCGTCGTGGTTCAGAAGAGCCTGCAGGAGGGATTCGGGCTCACGGTGACGGAGGCGATGTGGAAGCGCCGGCCCGTGATCGCGAGCGCCGTGGGTGGCATCCAGGACCAGATCGCCGACGGTGTGCACGGCGTGCTGCTCGGTACGCCGGGTGACGTCGCGGGCTTCGGTGCGGCGGCCTCTCGATTGCTCAGCGATCGCGGGACGGCCCGGCGCCTGGGCCGCAATGCCCAGCGCCGCGCGGCAGCGCACTACCTCGGCCCAACCCAGTCGCGGCGGACGCTGGAGCTCGTGAGCGCGCTGCTCGCGCGCGGCTGATTCCCGCTACCGAATCGCTCCCAGGGAAGACGGAAGCGGCGGCTCGCCTGGTCGGTGAGCCGCCGCTGATCGTCCGCCCATCGTCAGTTGCAGCTCGCGGTGCCGGTGTCGGTGAACGACCCGAAGCCCGGTGCGGGGATGAACTGCCACCGGTAGCGGTTCGGGTACAGCACGATCCGCAGCACGCCATGCGTCGTCTTGTCGCGCACCTCGGAATTCGGCGGATCGGTGCCGAACCCGCCCAGGCCGGTCCCCCCGGTGCCAACAATGAACTCCCGCACGCCAGTCGGGCTCGCGTTGCCGCTCGCATTCATCGGCGCGAACCGTTCGTAGATGTGCCCGTGACCGTTGAGGACGACCTCGGCGCCGGAATCGGCCACCATCTGCCACAGCGGCTCGGAGGCGCCCGAGGGCGCACCCGTCGAGCCGAAGAGCGGCTTGTGCCACATGGCGAGCACGCACTGGTTGCGACGGCCGCTGAGCTCTTGGCGCAGCCAGGTGCCCTGTGGCGAGGTGGTGCTGGTATTTGTTTCCGTGTTGAGCGACAGGATGTGCCATCCACCCAGATCGAAGCTGTAGTAGCCGGCTTCGTTGCCGGTGCCCCCTGACGGATTGGCCACGGCGCCGAAATACGCGTAGTAGGGGGCGGCGCTCGCCGTATTGTAGTCACGGTTCCCCGAGGTGGGACGGGTGCGTGCCTTGTGGCGTCCCCAGGTCGTGTCGTAGCAGTTATTGAAGTCGGCCGTGGTCCCGTCGGGGTAGGCGTTGTCACCCAGAGTGTAGACGACACCGGGGATCGAGTCGAGCAGGTTCGCCGTCGCATCGTCGCTCAGCAGGTCGCAGCGGGCG
>QKHC01000052.1 GCA_003251175.1 Gemmatimonadota bacterium | reverse complement strand
GAAGGTATGCGCCGTGGGCCGCTCCGCCTTGCTCGGATGGCACCCGGTGCACTGGCGGTCGTCGAAGCGGTCGGCGAGCCGCACGCGATTGACGTCCCAGTATCCCTGCCCGTGCGGCTCGTGACATGACACGCAGGTCATGCCGCCGTTGAGATAGCAGTCACTCCAGCGATGCTGCTCCTGGTAGGCAAACAACCGGATGCGTCCGTCGGGGAAATGGGGCCGCGTCGCGAGGATGGGGAGCGCGTAGCTGTAGTGCCGCGCGAGCCGCGCCCCGGGCAGGTATCCGGGTGCGATCTGCTCCTTCAGCGCGTGACAGCGAAAGCACACCTCGAGCGAGGCGTCCTTGTTCAGCAGCGAGAGCGATTCGATCGCCAGATCCGCCGCGGTGCTGTCGGCGCGGGCCCGATCAACGTGCCGGCGCGCCGGCCCGTGGCACGACTCGCAGTTGACGGCGAGCGTCGTGAATCGCGTCACGTAGCGCTGCTGGTCCGCCGCGAACGAGAGCTGAATCTGACTGCCGTGGCACTGCTGGCAGTTCTCCAGCCGCGCATGGTTGCCGAGCACCCGGCGCGGCGGCCAGTCGCCGCAGGCCGCGATGCCGAGCTCCGGGGTGATGGGTACCCAGCCGGCGTCGAGACGACCGTTGGTATTGCAGAACCAGGTGGCGCCCGTGCGCGACCAGTCGAATGGCAGGAATCGCAGCGTCCCGTCCGCCGCCCGCGTCCAGAAGCTCTGCGTTCCCCCGCCCACCATGTGGCCGCCGCCCACGACCGCCGCGACCACCAGCGTCGTCGGCGGACGTCCGCGCTCGTGTACGACGAAGCGGTAGTCGCCCTCCGGTCCGCGAATCGGTTCGACGAGCGCGTCACGGAACCGCAGTGGCCGGCCGTCGAACGGGGCGATCACGGCGTTGCCCGGGGGCGACGCGCCGGCACGGCCGTGCGTGGAGCCCTGCCAGGCGTTGAACTGGTCCCGGTGACAGTCGGCGCAAGTCGAGTCGCCGGCGAAGTCCCCGAAGCGGGGCGGCGGTGCCCCGATCAGCGGCGTGGCGCGTTCGGTGACCAGCGGCCGCAGGCCGGCGTGCCCCTGGTGCCGGGTCACGATCCACCGCGCCCACGTGCCGACCGCAAGGACGGCCGCGACCGCGACCACACTGCGCCACTGCCACCGATGCCGCCGCGGCGGCACCGAACCCGTGGGTGGGCGCGCGACCCGAGCACCCGGTCCGCCCGAGGCGGCGTGACGACGACGGCGGCGGCTCACGGTGAGGGGGGTGGCGGGGCGGGCGGCCGTGACCACGACGGACCCTGGCAGCCACAGAGCACCCGCAGGTATGCGACCAGGCCGCGGATCTGGGAGGGGGACAGCGACCCACCGAACGCCGGCATGCGAGCGCTCCGTCCCATGACTGGCCCGCCGGCCGCAATGGCGTCGTACAGGGCGTCATCGGCGCGCTGCGCCATGTAGCCGGCGTCGGCGTGCGCCGTGGGACGGACCGGCAGAAACGGCGCGTTGGGACCGTCGCCGCCACCGCGCGCGCCATGACAGACCGCGCAGGTGCGGGCGTAGAGGGCGGCCGCCGTCGTGTCCCCGGTGGGGGCCGGGGGTCGGGCGACCACGGGACCGGCGGGACGGGTGGGCGACCGCTCCACCAGATAGCGCGCGATCAGCTCCGCGGTGGCGGTGTCCACCAGCGCCCGAGGCATGATGGTGCCGCCGACCTGGCGCTCGGGGGCGCGCAGCATGGCGAGAACCGCCTCCCGGGTGCGCACGCCGCTGAGGCGCGAGAGGCTCGGGCCGACGCGGCCGCCCTCGCCGCCGAGCTCATGGCAGCCGAGGCACGGCAGCTGGTCGCGCAACAGGGCCTCGGCCTTGGCGCGGGCAAATGGGGGGAGTGGGGAGGCGGACGGACGGTCGCTGGCAGACCCCTGGAGGAACAGCAGCATCCCCAGCGCCGTGATTACCATAGGCGCGTAGGTTGCCCGCAGGCGTTGAGCCCGTCAAGGCATGCGGCCCGGCCTGCTGCGGGCGAGCCACAGTGCGTGGGCGCCCGACGCCCGGGCGACGCCGGAGCGCCCGCCCGTCGCCAGCACGATCCTTGCCATACGAGATCGAGTGATCCACCCGCGCTCATCCCGGGAGGGGCTCGCTCCGTGATCGCGAGCTGGCTGATGCTCATCGCGGGCGTGCCGCAGACGCCTGCGGTGTATCGTCACGCCGACGCGCCCGAGATCCGGGCCGCGCCGTTGCGGCGCTCGGTGCGGGTGGACGGGGTGCTGGACGAGTCCAGCTGGTCCCGCGCGACGCCGGCCGTGGTGTTCACGCAGCGGGATCCGGACGAGGGGGCCCTCGCCTCAGAGCGCACCGAAGTGCGCGTGCTGATCGGGGACGACGCCCTCTACATCGGCGCCCGCCTGTTCGATCGGGACCCGGGGCGCATCGTTGGCCGCCTGACGCGACGCGACGCGCCACTCGACGAAACCGACGCCTTTCTGGTGTTTCTGGACAGCTATCACGACCATCTGACGGCCTTCGGGTTTGCGGTCACGCCCGCGGGCGCAGTGCGTGACGTGGTGGTCGGCGCCGACGGTGAGGAGGACGAGTCGTGGGACGGCGTGTGGGAGGCGGCAGCCACGATCGACTCCCTGGGCTGGGTCGCCGAGATGCGCATTCCGCTGTCGCAGCTGCGCTACCGCCGGCAGTCCGACGCGGTGTGGGGCATCCAGCTCGTGCGGCGCATCTTCCGCAAGCAGGAGTCGAGCTACTTCGCGTTCACCCCCAAGGCCGAGGAGGCGGGGGTGAGCCGGTACGGCCACCTCACCGGTCTCGGCGAGCTCGCCGTGCAGGAGCGCCTCGAGCTGCTGCCGCACACGGTGGTGCGGGGCGAGCGTTCGCCAGCGGAGCCCGGAGATCCCTTCTGGAACGGCAGCCGTGGGTCGCTCGGCGCGGGGCTCGAAGGCAAGTACCGGGTGAGCGGCGGCGTGGCGCTGAACGCGACGATCAACCCCGATTTCGGGCAGGTCGAGGCGGACCCGGCGGTCGTCAACCTCACCGCCTACGAGACGCGGTATGAGGAGAAGCGCCCGTTCTTCATCGAGGGGGCGGACTTCTTTCGGTTCGGGCGGCTGCGAGCGGGTCATACGGCGGATGCCCCTGAGTACTTCTTCTCGCGACGGATCGGACGCGAGCCGACCCTCGAGCCCGACTACGATTTCATCGACATTCCGGACGTCACCACGATCATCGGTGCCGGCAAGGTGACGGGCAAGACCGCGGGATGGTCGATGGGCCTTCTGGATGCCGTCACGGCCGAAGAACACGGTCGCTATCTGGACGATGATGGCATCGTGCGCACCATGCCGATCGAGCCGCTCACCAACTACTTCGTCGGGCGTGCGGTGCGCGAGCTGCGTGGTGGAAATACCACCGTCGGCGGGTTCGCGACATCGGTGCGTCGCGATCTTCCCACGCCGGATCTCGAGGCCGAGCTGCGGTCGAGTGCCGTCGCGTTCGGCATGGATCTCAATCATGCGTGGGGCAACCGCACGTGGGCGGTGGATGCGTCACTGACGGGGTCCACCATCCGCGGTAGCGCGGACGTCATCAATGACGCCCAGCGCTCGAGCGCGCGCTATTATCAGCGGCCCGATGCCACCCACCTCGACTACGACCCGACGCGCACCTCACTCTCCGGCCACGCGGCGCAGCTGGCGCTGTCCAAGCTCGCCGGCCTCCACTGGCGGTGGAGCGCCGCCTACCAGGAGGTCAGTCCAGGGCTCGAGGTGAACGATCTGGGATTCCAGCGCGACGCCGACCGGCGCGTGCTGGGAGCGCAGCTCGAGTATCGGCAGCAGCAGCCCACGCGCCTGCTGCGCACGTGGCAGCTGTCGGCATCGGTCGACCAGGAGTGGAATTTCGGCGGCGATCGACTGGCACGGGGGCTGAGCGCGTTCGTCTACACGCAGCTGCACAGCTACTGGACCGTGTACGGGGGCGTCGGTCACGGCTTCGCGAGCCTCGACGACCGGCTCACCCGCAGCGGGCCGCTCGCGCTCGATCCGGGCAGCTGGTACGTCGATGCCAACGTCACGACGGACGATCGCAAGCCGGTGTACCTGTGGAGCAATCTGTTCCTGCGGCGCCAGGGCGGCGGAAGCTGGACGACCTCCGGCACCGCGTCGCTCAGCCTCAAGCCCGCACGCGGCGTCAAGCTGAAGATCGGTCCCTGGTTCGAGATCGACCAGTCGGCGGCCCAGGCGGTGACCCGCGTGGCCGACACGCTCGCGACGGCCACCTACGGGCGGCGCTATGTGTTCGCCACACTGAAACAGGTGAGCACGGCCCTCAGCACGCGCCTCGACTGGACGTTCTCGCCCCAGCTGTCACTGCAGTTCTACGGCCAGCTGTTCGTCGGATCGGGCGAGTACCACACCTACAAGGAATTCGACGCGCCGCGGACTTTCGATTTCAGCCGGTACGGCATCGACCGTGGTGTCATCGTGCGGGACTCGAGCGGTGTGTACACCGTCGATCCCGATGGCGATGGGCCCGCCGAGTCGTTCTCCATCTACGATCCGAACTTCAACGACCGCTCACTTCGCGCGACGACGGTACTGCGATGGGAGTATCGCCCCGGCTCGACGATCTTCCTCGCCTGGCAACATCGCCGGTCCGACTCCGCCCAGGTCGGTGATTTCCGCCCCGGCCGCGACCTCGGTGCGCTGTTCGACGCGGGCGCCACGAACGTGCTGGTGCTCAAGGCCACCTACTGGCTGGGACTGTAGCGCCCGCACCGCAGCGTCGCGCGGGTCCAGCACGCCTGTCGCAGCGACCCCACGGTTTCGCGCCCGCGGCTCCCCGCCGGCCGGTCGGGCAGCACCTCCGCGCCGCACCAACGTGGCATATCGCTTGCACTTGCGACTGACGGTCCGCCGTCATTCGACGAGGTGACCCACTGCGCTCACCGCGCGACGTAGCGCGCGGGGCGCCTTCACCGTCAGCGGGGACTCGATACCGGTCCCTCGAGGTCATGGATCGACACCCGTCGTCTGTCTCGCGCGTGCCCCGACGCCACTTCAGCGCCGCCCCGCGACCGATCACCGCACCCGGTGAGCGGCGTCCCCCGTTGCAGCTCATCTCCCCCGCCTCGCAGGCGGATCTGCGTGCGGTGGTGCGCGGCAAGTTCTTCTTCACCGGCGACACGAAGCTCATCCTGCGCGGGGTGACCTACGGAACCTTCCGTCCCGACGCCGACGGTCACGAGTTCCCCCCTGCCGCCGTGGTGCAGCACGATTTCTCCCTCATGGCGGCCCACGCCATCAACGCCGTGCGGACGTACACGGTACCGCCGCGGTGGGTGCTTGACGCCGCGCAGCGGCATGGAGTGCGAGTCCTGGTCGGCCTGCCCATGGAGCGGCACATCGGCTATCTGGTTGACTCGTCGCGGCGTGGTCCGGACGTGATGGAGCTGGTGCGATCGGGAGTCGGTGCGTGCGCCGGGCACCCGGCGGTGCTGGGCTATGTCATCGGCAACGAGGTGCCGGCAGCGGTCGCGCGGTGGCACGGGGCGCGGCGGGTGGAACGATACCTCGAGCGGCTGTACGAGGCGGCGAAGGAGGTCGATCCCGACGGTCTGGTGACGTACGCGAACTATCCCTCCACCGAATACCTCGACCTGCCGTTCCTCGACTTCGTGTGCTTCAACGTGTTTCTCGAGTCCCCCGATCGTCTCGATGCCTATCTCGCGCGCCTGCACACGCTCGCCGGCGATCGCCCGCTGGTGATGGGAGAGATGGGCCTCGACAGCATGCGCAACGGTGCGGCCCGGCAGGCAGAGGTGCTGGGGTGGCAGATCGCCACCGCCGCCGCGGGCGGCTGTGCCGGGACGTTCGTGTATGCGTGGACCGATGAGTGGCATCGCGGCGGGGAAGAGGTCCACGACTGGGGATTCGGCCTGACCACGCGCGACCGGCAGGCCAAGCCGGCCCTCGCGGCGGTGGCGGCCGCGTATGCGGCGACACCGTTCCCATCCGATGCCCCGTGGCCGCGCATCTCGGTGGTCGTGTGCACCTACAACGGATCGCGGACTCTCGACGAGTGTCTGGCGGGTCTCAGCGCGCTCGACTATCCGGATTACGAAGTCATCGTGATCGACGACGGCTCTACCGACACCTCAGCGGAGATCGCGCGCCGCTATCCCGTGCGGCTGCTGAGCACCGAGAACCGGGGGCTGTCGCGCGCCCGGAACACGGGACTCGAGCTCGCGACCGGCAGCATCGTGGCCTACATCGATGACGACGCGTATCCGGATCCGCACTGGCTGCGCCACCTGGCGACCACCTTCATGCGGCACGACTACGCGGCCGTCGGTGGTCCCAACCTGGCGCCGCCGGGGGACGGGTGGATCGCGGAGTGCGTCGCCAACGCGCCCGGGAACCCGGTCCACGTTCTGGTGACCGACCGCGACGCCGAGCACATCCCGGGCTGTAACATGGCGTTCCGCAAGGACGCGCTCGAGGCGGTGCGCGGCTTCGACGTCCAGTTCCGCGTCGCCGGTGACGACGTCGACCTGTGCTGGCGTCTGGCCGACGCCGGATTCCGGCTGGGGTTCAACCCCGCCGCGGTCGTGTGGCACCACCGGCGCAATTCGCTGCGCGCGTACTGGCGCCAGCAGCGGGGATACGGTCGCGCCGAGGGGATGCTGCAACGGCGTTGGCCGGAGCGCCACGATCACGACGGCCACGTGTTCTGGTCGGGTCGCATCTACGGGCGCGGTATCATGCGTGCGCTCACCTGGGGACGCGGCCGCGTCTACCACGGCGTGTGGGGCACGGCACCCTTCCAGTCCCTGTACGAGCCAGCCAGCGGGATGTGGGCGGCGATGGCGCAGACCCCGGTGCTGTATCTGATGATCGCCGTGCTTGGCCTGCTGTCGGTCTTGGGGCTCGATTGGGAGCCGCTGCAGGCGGCGTCGTTTCCCCTGGGGCTGGCCCTGGTGCTGGTGATGGCCCATGCGGTACAGGGCGCGCAGCGGGCGACCTTTGCCACACCGGCGGACAGCTGGTGGCACGGCGTGCGCCGGCGCGTGGTGACCGGAGCGTTGTTCGTCGCGCAGCCCGTTGGCAGACTGCTGAGCCGGCTCGGGTACGCGTTCAGCCATCCCCATCCATGGGGTGCGTCATCGCTCCGCGATCTGCGTCCCTTCGCTGGCACGCTGTGGAGTGAGACGTGGCGCGAGCCCGAGGAGCGGCTGCGCGACGTGGAGTCCGCGCTGCGCGCGCGGGGTGGGGTGGTGCGCCGCGGCGGCGACTTCGATCGCTGGGATCTCGAGATTCGCTGGAGCGGGTTCGGGAGCGCGCGTGTGCTCCTCGCCATCGAGGCGTACGGTGGCGGGCGCCAGCTCGTGCGCGCGCGGTCATGGCCCTCCTGCCGCGCGCGAGGGCCCCTGCTGGTGCTGCTGTTCGCCGCGCTGGCGGCTGGTGCACTGGGCGACGAGGCGTGGGTCGCCGGTGTGACCCTGCTGGGGCTCGGGGCGTTCTTCGCGGTCCGCACGCTGGCGGCGCTGACGGCGGCGGCGAGCGGCGCGCGCCGCGCCCTGGCCCGCCTGGGGTTCACGGCATCGTGAGCCGGGGCGGCGCGATGCTCGACCTCGCGCTGTTCCGGCGGCTGCTACGGCACGCCCGTCCCTACTGGCTCCATCTCGCCGGCCTGTCGCTGCTCGGACTCCTCGCCAGCCCGATCGCGCTGCTCACCCCACTGCCGTTGAAGCTGGCGGTGGACAACGTGCTCGGCGGGCAGCCGCTGCCGCCCCCGCTGGCCGCCGCCCTACCGCGAGCGCTCGCCGATTCGACGGGCAGCTTGCTGGTGTTCGTCGCGATGCTCGTGGTGGTAGTCACCATGCTCGGGCAGCTACGCGAGCTCGCCTACGGGTTCGTGAAGACCTACATCGGAGAGCGGCTGGTGCTCGGCTTTCGGGCACGGCTGTTCGACCGCGCACAGCGCCTGTCGCTCGCGTATCACGACGCGACCGGCACGGCGGACGCCATCTACCGGATCCGCTACGACGCCGAGGCTGTGAACTACCTCACGGTGGAGGGTGTCATTCCGTTCGTCGCCGCGGCCGCCACGGTGGGTGGGATGCTATATGTGGCGCTCCGCATCGACCTCGCCCTGGCACTGGTGGCCCTGTCGATCGCGCCTGTGCTGTTCGTGTTGTCCGGGGTGACGCGGCGCCGCATCCGGCGGCGCGCCCGTCAGGTGAAACGGCTCGACGCCGGGGCGCTGGCGGTGATTCAGGAGACGCTGGGCACCCTGCGGGTGGTCAAGGCGTTCGGGCAGGAAGAGCGCGAAACGCAGCGGTTTGCGCGGCACGCGGGCGACGGGGTGCGGGCGCGGCTGCGGCTCGCGCTGGTCGAGGGAGCGGCGGGCCTGGTCGTGGGCCTCACCACGGCGCTGGGCATGGCGCTCGTCCTCTACGTCGGCGTGCGTCACGTGCAGAATGGGGTACTGACGCTCGGCCAGCTGCTGCTGATCGTCGGCTACGTCGGTCAGCTCTACTCGCCGCTGCGCACGATGAGCCGTCGCGTGAGCAGCATGCAGACTCACCTGGCAGGCGCCGAGCGAGCCTTCGACCTGCTGGATCAGCCGGGCGACGTCAGCGACCGGCCCGATGCGCGGTCGCTCGCGCGGGCGCGGGGCGCGGTCACCTTCCGCCACGTGTCGTTCGGGTACCCCTCCGGCCAGGCAGTGTTGAGCGATCTCTCTCTCGAGGTGCCGCAGGGCACCCGCGTGGCGATCACCGGGACGACCGGCGCCGGGAAGACCACGCTGGTGAGCCTGCTGACGCGGTTCTACGATCCGTCGGGGGGAGAGATTCTGCTGGACGGGGTCGATCTGCGCGCGTACCGGCTCGCGGATCTGCGCGCGCAGTTCGCCATCGTGCTGCAGCAGCCCGTGCTGTTTGCGACCAGCATCGCGGAGAACATCGCATACGGACGGCCGACGGCGACGCGGCCCGAGATCGTCGCGGCCGCGGAAGCAGCGAATGCGCACGAGTTCATCATGGCGTTGCCCCAGGGCTACGAGACGCCGGTGGGGGAGCGCGGCATGCGTTTGTCGGGAGGCGAGCGGCAGCGGGTCGCGCTCGCCCGCGCGTTTCTCAAGGACGCGCCGATTCTCATCCTCGACGAGCCGACCAGCTCGGTGGACGTGGCCACCGAGGCGGTCATCCTCGATGCGCTGGAGCGGGTCATGAAGGGTCGCACGGTGTTCCTGATCACGCACCGCCCCAGCCTGCTCGTCGGATGGGACCTGCGGGTGCACATGCAGCACGGCCGGCTGGTCGAGCGCGCCCCACTGGTGGAGAGCGTGCCATGAGGACGCGCGCCCGACCGCGGGCCGTTGTTCGCACCGACGTGCACACGCACCCGGCGGTGATGGCCTGGGTCGCAGTGACCGGTCGCCGTGATGTGCCGGAGTCGGTGACCGTCCTGCGGGAGCGCCGTGCGCCGCACAAGGCGATTTATCTGCTGCCGCGAGTCGGGGAGGGCGAGTCGGGGGTGTTCGCGAAACGCGCGAGTGCGACCGTGATCCTCACCGAGCGACGTATCTACGAGGAAATTCTGCCGGCGCTTCCGCTGTCGGCGCCGCGTTGCTACGGCAGCTGCCTCGACGGGTCCGATGGCTGGGTCTTCCTGGAAGACGTGGGTGACCAGCGGTACTCGCGAGCGGACCCCGAGCACCTGCGGCTGGCAGCGCGGTGGGTGGCAACGCTGCATGCAGGGGCTGCGGTCAGCGGAAGCCCGCAGGGTCTGCCCGATGGCGGGCCGCTGCGGTACCTGCAGCAACTGCGGGCCGCACGCGGCAAAATTCACGCGTGTCTCGGACGATGGCACTTCGCGCCGGCGGAAGTGGAAGTCCTGGTTGCGGCCGTCGCGTTGTGCGATGCGCTCGAGTCAGGATGGTCGCACGTGGAAGCGGCGTGTGCTGGTGTGCCGTCCACGGTGTTGCACGGCGATTTCCGTCCCAAGAACGCCATGGTGCGGAGCAATGGCGAGGGTCTGCAACTCTTCCCGATCGACTGGGAGATGGCGGGGTGGGGCCCTCCTACGGTGGACCTCACGCGGATCGATCTGGACGCCTACCAGGCGGTGATCGGTGCGGCGTGGCCCCGGATCGACTCCGCCACGGTCGTCCGGTTGGCGACCCTGGGGCGCGTGCTCGAAGCAGTCGCCGCCGTGGATTGGGAGTGCGAGTCGTTGCGCCTCGAGGGCGCGGAGTATCGCAGTGAGGCGGTAGCTACGGTCGCGGTGCTCTTGGAACGGCTGCGGATGGCCGCCCGAGCGGCACACGTGTTGGAGTGAGGGTCGTGCCCATCGCCGAGTCGACGGCGAGCGGGGCAGCGAGGCCCAGGCCGGCCGTGGACGATGCGGTGCTGCTGGCGTTGTCGGGCCAATATGGACGCACGCTGAAGCAGTCGGACATCACGGTGCAGGAACTGCGGCGGGGTGCGCGCGTGTGTCGGGTGCGGCTGCGGTCGACCGCCGCCGCTCCCGCGTTCATTGTCAAGCGACTGACCCTCGCCCGGGCCCAGCGCGTGCGCCTCGTGACCCAGCGGTGGCTGCCGACACTGGGATTGACCGATATCTCACCGGCGCTTCTCGCCACGGTCGCGCCGGCGGAAGCGTCATGGATGTGGCAGATCTACGAAGACGTCGGCGAGGTCACGCTGCACGACTGTCTCGCGGACCAGGATCGTGTTGGTGCGGCGACTCGCTGCGCCGCCGAGCTGCACACGCGGGCCAGTGGGCACCCGGTGGTGCCCGAGGTGCGGTACGAGGCGCACGATTTCGGCATGCACTATTTCCTCACCGGGCTGGGCGACGCACGCCGGTTGCTGGAGGAGCTGGCCCGGGAGGACCGCACAGGCTCTGTGGCGCGCAGCACCGTGCGTGACCGGCTGCGCGTGCATGTGGACGCGTTGCTGAGCGACGCACCGCACCGGGCGCGCACCTTCGTCGAAGGCAGCGGTCCCGACACGATGCTGCACGGCGACCTGTGGACCACCAACATCGTGGTTGCCGATCGTCGTGCGGAGCCGACCATCCGGTTGATCGACTGGGACCGTGCCGGCGCGGGACCTGTGGCCTACGATCTCTCCACCCTGCTGCTGCGGTTTCCGAGCGCTCAGCGGCCGTGGGTGTTGTCAGTCTACCGTGACGCCCTGGCGCGCGGAGGGTGGCGCCTGCCGCCCGACGCGGAGCTGAACGTGCTGTTCGACACCGCCGAGTGCGCGCGCTACGCGAACCGGATCGTTGAGTGCGCCATCGCCCTGCTGCACGACCGGGCGGAGTGGGCCAACGAAATGCTGGCCGAGGTGCTGCGCTGGTTCGAGGCGCTGCGGCCGGTCGTGCCGGAGGCGTGAGCGATGCGGTACCTGATCATCAACGCCGACGACTTCGGCATCAGTACGGGAGTGAATCGCGGCATCTTCGAGGCGCACCGTCGCGGTGTGGTCACGAGCGCCAGCCTGATGGTGAACCGGCCCGCGTGCGACGACGCCGCAGCCCTGGCGCGTGAGCGTCCGGAGCTGGACGTGGGATTGCACGTCGACTTCGAGGACGTGGCCGGCGATCCGGAGACGCTGGTGCGCGACCAGTTCGTGCGCTTCGAGCGTTTGCTGGACCGCCCGCCGACCCACGTCGACGGCCACCGTGACGCCCACTTGCAGCCCCGCTGGGAGCCGCACGTCCTCAAGTTCGCCGCCCGGTGCGGTGTTCCCGTGCGGGGGCGGTCGCCCGTCGCGCGGCAGGGTCGCTTCTACGGGCAGTGGGGCGGACGGACGCACCTGGAGCAGGTCAGCGTGCAGAGCCTCGTCGCGATCGTCCGCTCCATCGGCACGGGCGTCACCGAGCTGATCTGTCATCCCGGGTATGTCGACGCGTCGCTGCAATCGGGATACGCCGTGGAGCGGGAGGCCGAGCTCTCGACGCTGTGTGACGGACGGGTGCGCGAAGCGCTGTGGACTGCGGGCATCCGGCTGGTGGGGTTCCGCCACCTGCCGGGCCTGCTCGAACGCGGCTCGATCGCGCGAGACGCCTCGTGACGCGGGTCGTGGTATCCCCGCACAACGTGGTGAACTACCCGGAGGGCGGCGGCCATTGCTGGGTGTTCCTGCAGTACATCGCGGGTCTGCAGCGCAACGGATGCGAGGTGTGGTGGCTGGAGCGGTTCCAACCGGGATCCGATGCGGGAGCGGACGCGGGCCGGCGGGCCGATCACCTCGCGCGGCTCGAGGCGTTCGGCCTTGGCGGACGCGTGCTGCTGTATACCGTGGACGGCACCGGCGAGTGGGACTGGGTCGGCGATGCGCCCGGCGAGGCCAATGCGGTGCTGGCTGGCGCGGACCTGCTGCTGAACTTCCACTACGCCATTGCGCCGGGCCTGCTGGCGCTGCCGCGGCGCACTGCGCTCGTGGACATCGATCCGGGACTGCTCCAGTTCTGGATCTCGACCGGCCAGCTCCGGGTCCCGCCCCACGATCGATATCTCACCATCGGGGAGACCGTGGGGCGGCCCGGCAGTCGGATTCCCGACTGCGGGCTCGAGTGGATCGCGATCCGCTCGCCCGTCGCGCTCGAGCAGTGGCCGGAGGTGCCGACGGCGCCCAACCCGGCGTTCACGACGGTGGCGGGGTGGTGGTCGGGCGAATACGTCCGGGTGCGCGAAGACGGCACCGAGGTATTCTACGAGAACACCAAACGCATGGCGTTCTTCGGCATCGCCGATCTGCCGCGCCGTACCCCTCAGCCGCTCGAGCTCGCTCTGCACCTCGGCGAGGGCGACGCAGCGGACCGCGAGGCGATGGAGCAGCGCGGCTGGCGGATCCGGCATTCGCGCGACGTGGCGCGCACTCCCGAGATGTACCGCACCTACATCCAGCAGTCGCGGGGGGAGTTCAGCGCCGCCAAGCCATCATGCGCGCGGTTCCAGAACGCTTGGGTCAGCGACCGGACGCTGTGCTATCTCGCGAGCGGCAAGCCCGCGGTCGTGCAGGACACGGGTCCGAGCGCGTTTCTCCCGAACGGCGAGGGGTTGCTCCGCTTCACCACCGAGCCCGAGGCGGCGGCGGCACTCGAGACGGTGAACGCTGACTACCAGCGGCACTGCCGAGCCGCCCGCGAGCTGGCGGCGGCCTTTTTCGACGCCGGCGCCGCCACCCGCCACATCCTCGAGCGCGCGCTGCGCTAGGGCATCAGCTCCGGCTGATAGAAGGTCCCGTACGCGGCGAGGGCGCGGGCCACGCCCATATCCACGCGCTCCGCCATGTAGGTCGGCATCGACCCCACCGTCGCGCGGACCGTGCCGGCGCCGTCGGGCATCGTCCCCGCCTGCATGCCTTCGTACGCGGCGGTCAGTCCCGCACGCACGGCTTGCAGCACCCAGGGCTTGGTTTCGACGGTGGCCTTGGTCACCACCACCTTGCGGATGGCGCCGCGCGGCTCGAAGCCGACGGCAATCTCCACCGGACCGTGCGGCGAGTCGACGCGCACGAACATCAGAGCGCCGGCGACGTCATCGCCGTTGCGGCCGGTGTAGAACGTCAGGACGCCGTCCTCGGGACTCCAATCCACCGCCTGATGCAGGCGACGCGCGTCAGCCTCGCTGAGGTGGAGCTCGCGCGCGACGAAAGTCCGGGCGTCGGGCAGGACGGCGGCGACGGCATCCGGCCGCTTCATGAGTACCACGGTCGGCGTGATGTGCAGCAGTGCCGTGACCAGGCTGAGCAGCAGAATCATGTCGATGGTCCTTTCTGCGGTCCCCACATCTGCCACAGCGCGATGCCGGCGATGAGGGCGTAGCCCGCTCCCATCGCCCAGCCGCCGGCGACCGTGAGCAGGGCGAACCGCGGTGAAACCAGCTTGGTGAGCCACATCCCGGCGAAATCGAGCCAGGGCGCGGCAAAGACGAGCGTGATCAGCGCGAGCCCGGCTCCGCGGCGCAGGGACAGGCCCAGGACGACGCACGAGAGAGCCGCCGCGATGACTCCGTACATCGGTACGTGTACGTGTGTGTCCTGGATCAGGAGGTCGCGATCCACCCGGTGCGGCGCCGTTTCGGAGAAGTCGGCGAGATCCATCTTGTGCTCGAGCACCATGGTGCTGTCGGGCGGCATGGCCATCGGCATCTCGCTTTCGCCGTAGGTGGCGGCCACGGTGGCGGGTCGAAAGCCCGCGTACAGCGCCACCATCCACGCGCCGAAGGCGTAGGCGATGCCGAACGTGGCCAGCAAACAGGTCACCAGCCACTTGAGGCGGATGTCGGCGCGACGGAGATCGTAGGACATGGATGCGAATCGCCTCGTGTCAGAAGAGGTACACCAGCTCGATGATGCCGGTCACGTTGGAGCGCTGCAGCGCGCCGTCGGCGTCCTCGAAGAACGGCGCATTCGACCAGTCGAAACGGATCGCCGGACGCAGCGAGAAGGCTGGCAAGCGGAACGTCGTGTGCTCAATGGTGCTGAAGATCCCCTCCTGCGCTTCGCGGTAGAAATACATCGGCGCGATTGTCAGCGAGGTCAGGGTCTGCGCCTGCCCGGTCGTGAACCCGTCGGGATCGTCGAGTACCTCACCACGCACCGCGACGCCGAGGTTGCGACCAAGGCGCAGGAACCCAGTGCCGACTCCGCCGGTCCAGGTGGTGGACGCTCCACCTTCGGTCTGGCGGCCGTAATTGACCTCGAGGCCGAGTATCACTGCTGACATGGGCTGCAGCGTAGCGTCGCCGGAGAAGAGGGTCCGCTTCGGGTCGTTGGTGCCTTCTTCTTCAGGGCCGTATACGGTGTTGACGCCGATCGCGTAGCCGTCGCGCGGCAGCCACTGGAGACGCAGCCCCGCGGTCTTTCCGGTGTTGTTGTCGACAGGGAGATTCCAGCCGTTCGCGACAAACGCCGTGAGGCCGAGGGTCGGGCCGGCGGTCCAGCGGAAGACGGCACCGCTGAGCTTGGACGGACGAGCAAGCTCGAAGTTGAACGACGGGGTGGGGAGCAGATTGAGCGGCTCGTCGTCCCGCTCGAAGCCGATCGGCGCATCGAAGCGGCCCACCGACAGGTTCACCGCCGTCGCGCCGGGCGGGCTCCAGCTGACGATGAGGTTGTCGATCTCGATCTCGGTGTGCTCCTCACCAGTGACCTCGTCGATGCCCAGATGCGTGGTCAGCTGCCCGAAGAAGTACAGATAGTCCGACCACGGGCGGAACAGGCTCACTGCGAGCTTGCCCGCCAGGATGGTGCTTTCCTTGGTGTTCCGATCCCAGAGGCCGTCGGCCACGGCGAAGCCGGTGAGCGTGGCCGAGGTCGGCTCGTCGTCGAACGTGACAGCCTGCTCCTGGGCTGCGGCGGTGGACCACAGCCAGCAGAGCAGGGCGCCCGCGAGCGCACTGCGCATACGTTCCCTCCCTCCGATGGTGGCCTGACGGCGCGACATTGCGCGACGTGTGACGTGTCAGGAGATCGGAGGTGGTGGCTCGGGTGGTCGCGCGGGGCGCGAAGGCAGGGTTGGAGGATCGCCGAGGCCGATGCTGCGCTCGGCGGGAAGCATGACGCCGGGCGGCGTGAGCTCCGGGATCGCCGCGCAGGGCGGGGACGGCGTGCCGTGCCCCGTCATCGCGTCGCAGAAACACGTCCGAGACGCTGGCGCGCCGTGGTGGTCGCCCCCCGCCGCGTGGTGATGCAGGGCGTGGCGACAGGCGGCCGTTGCCTGCAGCGCCACACCGCCCGGCCCATACGCGAGCCAGGCCAGCAACATCGCAGCGAGGACGGGGGTCCGCATCGGGGTGCAGTCTGCGCTGCCCTGGCCCCGCGCGCAACCCCGACGCGTCCCGCCCCGAGCCGCTCGCGTTACGTCCCTGAGGTGCGTCGCCGGCTGCGTGCTCGCCAGCCGTAAAAGACGATCCCGAGGACCGCCAGCACCATGAACGGACCGGTGAGCAGCATGAACCCCGTGCGCCGGCTGGTGCTGCGCGCGGCGCGTAACGCCTCGGCCTCGTCTCGAATCCGGGCGAGGTGCCCCAGCACATCCGCGTAGCCGTACCACCACGCGTAGTCGGGGCTCATGTGGAACGCGCCCTTGTACGACTTGAGGTTCGAGAAGAAGAACATGTCGAAGTACTCGCGCTCCACCGTCGTGACGTTGTAGTACAGGCCCGCGGGCCAGTGCTGCGCCACGGCGCCAGGCAGCTCGGTGGCCGTGAAGCGCGGGCCCTGCAACAGCCCCGCCGCCAGCTGGCCGTGACCCGGCTTGACGAGCCCGGCATCGTAGAGGTTGTCGAGAATGTCCCGCGCTTCCACCACGAGCGCGTCGCCGGCGAGCTTGTGCGCGTCCGCCGATTCGAGGTAGCCCCGCGCCTTGTCCTCCGAGTGGCACGACATGCACATCTTCGTCATCTCGCGGCGCGCCGCCTGATTCTCCTCAGTGACGGTGATGTCCTCGAGTCCTCCCAGAGCGGCCTGGACGCCCATGCCCCAGATGATCTTGCGGCGCATGTTGTGGCTCGAGTGGCGGCGTCCCGACTCGTCGACGTAGAGCATGTGGCAGTAGGCGCAGGTCGGCGCATCCCAGCGTGCCTGGGCCAGGGGCTGCGTCCAGTCCCAGTCTGCGCCACGGGTGCTGTAGATCGCGCCGTGCTTCGAGCTCATGTACGCTTCGTAGTTCGGGTGATCCGGCCCCATGTGGCAGGTGTAACACGCCTCGGGTTTGCGTGCCTCCACCAAGCTGAAGGAATGTCGCGTGTGGCACCCGATGCACCCGTTGCGGTAGGGGAGACTCGAGCCGTCGACGTACTTCTGCTGCTCCGCCGACCAGTACTGGTCGGCGGTGGCGCCGGCCTGCGCGTGGCACGGGTCGCACCCCATCTCCATGACCTTGCGCGGCATCTGCTTGTAATGGGGGACGGAGATGTTGCGTTCCCAGTTGGTGCCCAGGTCACCCGGTCCCGGACCGTAGCTGTGGCCCGCGTCGGTCACGTGCTCGCGATAGATGTCGGCGTGGCATCCGGCGCAGGTCGTTTCGGGGACGCGCCCCTTGCTCGCCATGATGGTGTCGTGATCGGTACCGTGGCAGTCGGCACATCCGATCTGGGCCCGCTGGTAGACGACCGCCGCGTTCTGCGTGCCGGCCCGCCCCATGGCGCTGGCGGCGAACTGGTTGACGATGGTCGCATGGAGCCGCTGATGACACGTCGCGCAGGTGGCTGGGTCGAGGGTGCCGTGCGGCAGGTCGGCTCGCATCCGCGCCACCCGGGGTGGGACGGCCCGCAAGTAGTCGAGAATGGCGCGCGCTTCCGCATCACTCACGCTCGCGGGTGGAAACTGTGGCATCCGTTCCCTGGGTTGCCGCAGCTGTCCGATGAACGCCTCGGGGCTGAGCGCCGTCTGGGCGAGCTCGGGCCCGACGCCGCCACGACCGCTGGCGCCGTGACACCCCAGGCATCCCTTGGCGATGAACAGCCGCTCGCCCGCGGTCTCGGTCTGCTGGGCGTGTGCCAGGCTGACCGTCAGCGCGATGGCCGTGCAGACGGTGGTCAGTCGGGTCAGAGCGGTGAAGGTGGGGCGGTGCAGAGGGTCGCGCGGCATGGGGCGGGTCTCCCGGGGAAAGAAGTGCGCTGGCCGATGCGTGACGCGTACGGCGCTCCGACGGTACGGCTCGGGCGACGTTGGCGCAACCGGTGGTGTCGGGCGATACCTGAGTATTATTGTCCCTCTTGCTCCCGTGCTGGTGCGTCCCTTGCTGTCGCCG
>QKHC01000121.1 GCA_003251175.1 Gemmatimonadota bacterium | reverse complement strand
GCACGCCGTGGGTGGGACTGGCGATCGTGCTGGCAACGCTCGTGGCCGTGGTGCGGTCCGAGGCCGGAGCATCCGGCCAGCCATCAGCTCGGGGTGAAGGCCACGCGGCGGTCGCGCATGTCGAATGACGACGTCTATGCCGCAGGGCTGCTGACTCGGGCGCTCGATCCCACGCTGCAGCCGCCGGAGATCCGCGCCTGGCTGCGGGCCGAGCTCGACGAGCTGGATACCCTCATCCCGCGGGGCGCGAGCGTGATCGACGTGGGATGCGGCACCGGGCGGCACCTGCTCGGTCTCGGGGATCGCCTCGCCCTCGGCGTCGGCGTGGACTATGAAACGAGCTACATCGTCGAGGCCCATCGTCGCGCCGGCGGTGGCCCTCCACACTTCATCGTCGGGGATGCGACGGCGATGCCGCTGCTGGGGCCGTTCGACTTCGCGATCTGTCTCACCAACACCTGGGGGACGATGAGCGACAAGGCGGGGGTGCTGCGGGAGATGCGGCGCGTGGCTCCGTATCCTCACCGTCGCGTCGTCTCGGTGTACGCGGAGGCCTCGGTCCCGGTTCGGCGCGTGTGGTATCCGCGCCTGGGGCACCCGGTGGTCACGGAAACCGCCGAGTCCCTCGACTGCGTGGGGGGGTTCCGCTCCGAGCATTTCTCGGAGGATCGACTGCGGCGCATTGTCGGCGAGTGCACCATCCGTCCGCTCACCGATATCGCCCATCTGGTCATCTTCTGACGCATCTCGCGGGTGCCGGACGGTGCGGGCCCCGCCGGCTGCACGGTCGTGCGGATGGCGATCGGCTCGCGGCGGTTTTCTGACCCCCCGCGCGCCACCGGGGTAACTCCGGGCGAGCGCGTCGGCGCTAGCCTGTTGCGTGCTCGCCCGTGTCCGCTCCGCCGCCGTGCTCGGCATCGACGCCTACCTGGTGGATGTCGAGATCGATGTGGCCAATGGGCTCCCCACCTTCGCGACGGTGGGTCTGCCGCAGGGGGCGCTGCGCGAGAGCCGCGAGCGGGTCTATGCGGCGATCGCGAACACCGGGTACACCTTTCCCCTGAAGCGCATTACCGCGAATCTCGCCCCGGCGGACATCCGCAAGGACGGCTCGGCGTTCGACCTGCCGATCGCCATCGGGGTGCTGGCGGCCACCGAGCAGATCGCCGCTGATCGGCTGGCGCGCGTCGGAGTGCTGGGGGAGCTGGGCCTGGAGGGGGCGATCCGGCCGGTGCGCGGCGCGCTCCCGGTGGCACTGGCGGCGCGCGCGGCGGATCTCGAGGCGTTGGTACTGCCGCGCGAGAACCTCGCCGAGGCGGGCGTGGTCACGGGATTGCGCGTGCTGGGCGCGGCATCGCTGGCCGAGATCGCGGATTTCCTGGACGGCCGCGCCGAGCTGCCGAGTGCCGATGTGAACGTGAGCCGGCTGTTTGCCGACCGGGCGGCGGACGACGTGGACTTCGCCGAGGTCAAAGGCCAGCAGCACGCCAAGCGGGCGCTCGAGGTGGCCGCCGCCGGCGGGCACAACATCCTGCTCGTCGGTCCCCCGGGCTCCGGCAAGACGATGCTGGCGCGCCGGCTGCCGACAATTCTCCCGCAGCTGAGCCTCGACGAAGCGCTCGAGACGACCAAGATCCACTCGGTGGCCGGCGTGCTCCCGCTGGGGGAGTCGCTGGTGGCGCGGCGGCCGTTCCGCGCGCCCCACCACACCATCTCCGACGCCGGGCTGATCGGCGGTGGCTCCTATCCGCGTCCCGGTGAGGTGAGCCTGGCGCACGGCGGTGTGTTGTTCCTGGACGAGCTGCCCGAGTTCCGCAAGAACGTGCTCGAGGTGTTGCGCCAGCCACTGGAAGACGGGGTCGTCACCATCGCGCGGGCGTCCATGAGTCTCGCCTACCCGGCGCGCTTCATGCTGGCGGCCGCGATGAATCCCTGTCCATGCGGCTATCATGGCGATCCCCATCATCACTGCACCTGCAGCTCGCTCGACGTGCAGCGCTATCTATCCCGTGTCTCGGGTCCGTTGCTCGACCGCATCGACATTCATCTCGAGGTGCCGGCGGTGAAATACCGCGAGCTCGCAGACGATGCCCGTGCGGAGCCCAGCGCCAGGATGCGCGAGCGAGTCGATGGTGCGCGGGCGGTGCAGCGCGAGCGGTTCGCCGGGCGGCGCGGGATCTTCGCCAACGCGCACATGGCGCCCCGCGACATCCGTGCGCACTGTCGGGTCGCGGATGCCGCCGAGGCGCTGCTGCGCACGGCCATCACGCGCCTGGGCCTTTCAGCCCGGGCGTATCATCGCATCCTCAAGATCGCGCGCACGATCGCGGACCTCGACGGTGCGGCCGGGATCGAGCCACGTCACGTGAGCGAGGCAATTCAGTATCGCAGCCTGGATCGACGGCTCGGCACGATGCCGGGGGAGGCGCGAGCCGCTGCGGTGAGATCATAAGGCTGTTGCACCCGATTGCTGCCGCGCTACCGTTCTTCGGGCACGGCGCGGTCCCGGAACTGCCTGCGGGAGGAGGTCGGGAGTGACTGACCGTTACCCGATCGTGCTGTTTGACGGCGTCTGCGGGTTGTGTGATGGTTTCATCACGTGGTTGCTGCAGCGTGATCAGGCGGCCGTCTTCAGGGTCGCGCCGCTGCAGGGCGAGACCGCGGCGCGGTATGTCTCTCCGCAGCGCGCATCGGATCCCGCAAGCTGGGCGATTGTGCTGGTGGAAGACGACGCCGTCTTCGAGCGGTCCGACGCCATCCTGCGCATTGCCACGAGGCTCGGCGGTTGGGCCCAACTCGCCGCGCCATTGCGTCTCGTTCCCCGCGTCCTGCGGGACGCCGCATACGGCGTCATCGCCCGCAATCGGTACCGCTGGTTCGGCCAGCGCGACACGTGTCGACTGCCGACCCCGGCGCTGCGGGAGCGCTTCCTCCCCTGAGCGGGAGCCGCATCACGGGGCCCGCGTCCCGCCACCCGTCACCTGATATGATCCCGTGCGCCCACCGCGGACGATCAGCGCCGCGTCCGCCTGGAAGAGCAGCGACTTCCACGCGTCGCTCAGGTTGTCGATCGAACCCTGGTGCGCGTAGGGTCGCAACGGGCGAAAGTCAATCACGGTGAAGCGGGCTTCGGGAAGCGCCAGCGGAGCGAACGTGGCGCTGTTGCGCCACGGCTCCGGGCCGTCCACGACATACGTGGAGAGGAGCAAGCTCTCCAACCCGTTCGAGGTGGCCAGTTCGCTGGCGAAGTTCCCCAGCGTGGGCACGTTGCCGCGATAGATGCCGCGGAGCAGGTGCCAGTGTCCCAGCTTGAGCAGCACGCGGGGCAGGGTATCACCCGCGGCGCGTGCCCGATTGTACCCCGCCATGAAGCGCTGTTTCATGCCCAGCTCGCGCTCGCGCGCGTTCTCGTAACCGGTCGGTCGCCCGCGTCGGGACAGGGTGTGGTTGTGGTACACGCGACTGGTGTACTGCAGCTCGGCGATGAGCTGCGTCGCTTCAGATCCCGGTAGTGCCTGGAACAGGCCCGGCAGGCTCGCGAAATCCTCGGGCACCGCGATTTCGGCCAGGTACAGGGTGTCACCGAGCCGGTCGTGCTCGTAGCGTCGCGCGGTGGCCGCGAGTGCGGCGACGTGCCGCCGGGCGTCGTCGCTCGGCGCCAGCGCCGCCAGGCGCTCCAGGATGTGCAGCGCACCCAGCTCCTGGTCCAGCCCCCACACCGGTTGCGACCGCGCCGCCGACGTGGCGGCGATGTGCCCGATCAGCGCCAGCTCCTCATCGGTGGCGAACGTGGGTGCGTGGGGCCAGCGACGCACCAGCGCATCCACGGAGTCTTGGCCGCCCGCGCGCGCTGCGCTCGCCAACCAGCTCGTGACGATGCGCCCCTGCTCCAGAGCCGCGTACTGGAATCCGTAGGCCAGCCGCAGCGTGTCAAAGAGCGCTGCCGCGAACTCGGCCAGCTCACGGACATTGTGCTCCTCGAGGATTCCGACGAACTGCGCGGACCGTGCGGCGTGGAGGATCAGCTCCGCGCCGCGACCGCCCAGCGTGCCACCCTGCACCTCGAGCGGGTAACGATGCGCCCGCAACAGGGAGTCGAGCGAGTGGTGCTGGGCGGCAGTTCGCTGAGTCAGCGCCGCACAGAGGAGCAGGACGGTGGTCGCGCCGGCGGCTCGCATCGCACCTCCGATTCCCGGGGTTCTCATCATCCGTTCCCGACGCACCCTGGGGGCGGGTGGTTTCCGCCTGCTGCGAATCCGACTAGATCGTCGATCCGGCCGGCTGCGCATCGCCGGTCTGCGCGTCCGGATGACCAGGCCGATGAGCGCGGCTGAGACGACCGACTCACCGAACCATTCCCGTGCGAAAGGCCGCGGCGCTCATGGCCGGGCCGACTCCTGGACGATGCGGGCGGCGATCACGTCGTGGCGGTCGAGGTGACGTTCCCCCGCGAGCCGCGCGTTTATCGGGCGACGGCGCCCTTCAGTCCCCCTGAGATGATGGCGACGAGATCGGTGATGACACGAGGCAGCGCGAGCCCGCCGGGTGCAACGAGGTATCGAGGGGTCCACATCGGGTCGAACTTGTCCTTGAACTGCCGCAGACCCTGGAAGTGATACACGGCTTCCCCGTGGCGGAAGACCAACGCGTTGACGCGATTCCACAACGGGGCCAGGGCGCGGCCCTCGATGCCTGACAGGGGTGCCATGCCGAGGCTGAACTGCCGATACCCCTCGCTCCGACCCCACAGCATCAGCTCGGTGAAGAGGCAGGCCATGGTGCCCTCGGGGGCATCAGCGGTGTGGCGCATCAGATCGACGGACAACTCGGCCTTGGTCGGCGTGGTGGTCACGGTGGCGAACGCGACCGTGCGTCCGGCGGTGCGGATCATGGCGACGGCGAACCGGCTGACGTAGGCCGGATCGAAGCGACCCAGCGAGAACCCTTTCTCTCGCGTGGCGCGGTCGGCGAGCCACGCGTCGGACACCGCGCGAAGCTCGGGCAGCAAGTCGGGGACCTTGGAGGGCGGAACGATGTCGAACACCCCTCCCGCCGCCTCGACCTGGCGCTTGGTGCGCCGCAGCCCCCGGCGCGCGCTGCCCTCCAGCGAGAACGACTCCAGCGGCACCACGGCTTCCTCGCCGATCTTGAGAGGTCGCAGCCCCAGGTCGAGGTACACGGGAAGCTGCTCCGGCGCCGCCTGGTAGAACACCGTATGGCCGTCGTGGCGGTCCACCAACTCGCGGAACCGCCACACCAGGGTGAGGTACTCGTCCGCAGCCCCGACGGGATCCCCCATCGCGATCCAGCTTCGCCCACTGACTCCGTACATCACGAAGGCCCTGCCGGAAGGGCTGACCAGCAGCGACTTGTCGCCCATCAGGACCAGGGAGGCATAGGTACGGGTGGCGAGGGCCAGGGCCGGAGCGATCCGCTCGAGATCGGCCGCTGTGCTGACGGGCGTGCCCTCGGACACGGACCGAAACAGGCGGGTGAGTGCGAACGCGGCAGCGCCGGCCACTACGCCCACGGTGGCGCGGAGGAATCGGGGCGCGTCGCCGTGCAGTGCGAACTGCCACCACAGCTCGGTGCGGAAGGGCACATGCCGAAAGGCGAACAGGCCCAACCAGACGGAGGTGACGAGGACCGTGCCCACGGCGGCGATCCATCCCGGCGCGAGCGGTGCATGGAGCAGGGGCGCCCGGCGTGTGAACCGGCCGCGGCTGCCGACCAGGGCCAGCAGCACGACGGACAGAATGGTCGCTTCCTCGTAATCGAGACCCTTCAACAGCGAGGCCGCGATACCGGCGGCGAGCAGCACCACGGTGGCGTGAAACGCGCCATCGAGGCGATTCCAGATGCCCCATGCGAGGATGAGCAGTCCCAGTCCGGCCAGGCTGCCAACGAAGTGTGAGATCTCGATCACCGACAACGGGACGAGCTCGCCGAGCCAGCGCAGTCGCGACCCTTCCGCGGGGAGGGCGCCCGAGAAGAGCAGAATGGCACCCCCGGCGAAGATCGTCGCCGCCAGCAGTCGGGGCACGAGTGGCGGTACCCAGCGGGCCGCCGTCTGCGCGACCCGGGAGACGTGCTCGTGCCGCTGGTGGAGCTCGTACCCGGCCAGACTCGCCGCGGCGACCGCGAACGGGACGACATAGTAGACCAGTCGGTAGGCGACCAGCGAGCCGACAATCCCTGGTGTCGGGATGTCGCCCTTGAGCAGGAGCAGGACGAGGCTCTCGAATACGCCGAGGCCCCCGGGCACGTGACTCACGACTCCCGCGATCTGGGCGACGATGAACACGCCCACGAATGTCGGGAGCGGTGGGAGACGGTTCCCAGGCAGGAGCACCCACAGGACGGTGGCCGCGAGCGTCCAGTCGAGGGCGCCGATGGCGGCCTGTGCCACCGCGATCGGCCCACCCGGCACCCGGATCTCCCAGCCTCGGAGGGTGATCGGCCGGCGCCGGAGCCAGCAGGCGATCACGTAGGTCATCGGCACCGCGGCGGCGACGATGCCGAGCAGGCGCACGACCGGCACCGGCAAGGGGAACCGCGCGAGCGTTGCGGGATCGGCTGCGACCAACGCGGTGCCGCCGACCGCCAGTGCGCCGAGCCACAGCGTCAGTGACGCGAACGCGATGAGCTGGCCGATCTCGGCACCGGAAAGGCCCCACCCGGCGTACAGCCGGTAGCGGACCGAGCCGCCAGTCAGCAGCGGGAATCCCAGCGTCTGGCTGAACGCATACGCCGCCGACCCGGCCAGCACGGTGCGACGGACGCCGAGCGGTCGGCCCAGATAGCGCAACGCGAGCCCGTCGTACCCGGCGAGCACGAGATACGAGACGGCGGTGAGCGCCAGCGCTTCCAGCAGTGTGCGGGTTGGCAGGGCGGTGATGGCGCGGACGATGTCGCGCGGATGGTGCGCGGCGAGCTCCCGATGCAGCACCCAGAAGGCGCCGGCGAGCAGCGCCAGACTGACGACCGGGAGCAGTCGCTGCACCCGCGACATGTCGGGAATCTCATGGCTTGCCTTGGGCAGCGCAACGCGGCGGCCGTCCCCCTGCGGGCAGACGGCCGCCGTCCGCGCATCGCGACCACCGCAGCACGAGGAGCAGCTCGACGCCCTCCCCGCGCGTCAGTCCTAGCCCCACGATTACCGTTGCCCCATCTTCTCTTGAGCGCGGCCGGGACGGCGGGTGGGGTGCTTATCGCCCCGCCCAGTGCCGCCCGAAGCCGTTGGTGGTCGCCCGTCGCGCACAGAAGCCGACCGCCGCTCGCGCCGTCCTTCCTGCCCACTGACTCGCGGCCCCTACGACTGGAGGCGCCATGTCCGTTCCGCTCTGGCTGTCCGATTTGCTGCTCGCGCTGCGGCAGTCCGCGCCCGCTCTCCTCGGCGCGGGGGCGCTCCTCATCGTGGGATGGGCCTTCGCCTGGTTGCTCCGCCGGCTCACGGGGCGACTCGTCACGAGCGCGCTGGCCCGAGCCGAACGCCGCCGGGGGTTGGCCACGGCGCTGGCTGATAGCGGCGCCCGGACCACCATCCCCGAGGTCGTGGCGGGGTTCGTGTTCTGGCTGGTGCTGTTGTTCTTCGTGGCGGCTGCGCTCGAGGCGTTGGGCCTCAATCTGGTATCCGGCGTCGTCAACCGGCTGGCGTCGTATCTGCCCAATGTGCTGGGGGCTGCCGTGGTGATCATCGGCGGTCTGGTGCTGGGGAACCTGCTGCAGCGGGTGGTCGGAGGCGCGGCCCGCTCGGCCGGAATGGTGCGCGGTGAGGCGGCGGGCGGCCTCGCCCGCGGGGCGGTGCTGCTGGTGGCGGCCGTCGTGGCTCTCGACCAGCTCGGCGTGGATGCACAGCTCCTCGTGGTGCTGCTGGCGGTGATCGCCGGCGCCAGCTTCGCCGGGGCAGGCCTCGCGTTCGGACTCGGCGCTCAGAGCAGCGTGAGCAACATCATCGCGGGGTACTACGTGGCACAAACCTACCGCCCCGGTCAGCGCGTGCGCATCGGCACGCTCGAGGGGCGCATCCTGCAGACCACACCCACGGCGGTCCTGCTGGAGGGATCGGACGGGCAGATGCTGATCCCTGCGCGTCGGTTCACCGACGAGGTATCCACCCTGCTCACGGCGGAGGGCTGACGTGCGCGCCTACGATCGCTGCGCGAGACGCCTCGCCGAGCGTCACCCGCTGCAGGCTGCACGCAGGCTGGAGCCGTTGGCTCCGCCCGAAGTGGCTGCGTTTCTCGTCCGCCAGCCGGCGTCGCTGGCCGCCGGGTTGCTGGCGGTCATGAGTCCGGCAGCAGCAGTGGCCGCCGTCGAGGCGGGAGCGGCCGCCTCGGCGGCCACGATCGTCGGCGAGCTGCCGCGTGGAACGGCGGGGATGGTGCTGCGCCGCGTCGCGGCGGAGCGGCGCGCCGAGATCCTCGCCGCGCTGCCCGCCGACGCGCGGGCGACGCTGGAGCGCGGGCTCCATTATGCGGAGCACACCGTCGGCGCTGTGGCCGATGTCTCGGCACCGGCGCTCGCCGGACACCTCACGGCCGGCGACGCCCGCCGGGTGCTGCGGGGGGTCGCGAGCGCGCCGTATCCGTACGTCTATGTGACGACTGACGACCACCGCCTCGCCGGAGTGGTCCACGTGCGGGAGCTGGCCCTGGCGCCGCCTGGCACGCCGCTGTCCGAAGTGATGACGACGGAGTTGAACGCGCTGCCCGCCACCGCCGAGCTCGCGACCGTAGCGGCCCATCCAGGCTGGCAGGAGTTCGATGCCCTGCCCGTGGTCGAGCCCTCCGGCGTGTTTCTCGGGGCACTGCAGCACCGGCACGTCCGCCGAGCGCGCATGCCTGCCCCGGCGGGATCGCTCGCGACCACGCTGTTCCGGTTGAGTGAGCTGTACTGGATCGGTCTTTCGATGTGGATGCCCGCAGGGGTCGGCCCGGTCGGGGCGTCAGCGGCGAGTGGCAGCGCCGCCTCGGGGGAGGGTGCCTCATGATCCGCCATGACGATGATCGGGCGGCGCGGGTGATGACCCGGGCGCTGATCGAAATCGATCCGGGCGCCGCCGCCGACGTACTCGACGAGCTTCCACCGCGTGAGACCGCGGCCCTGCTCGAGGAGCAAGCGGCGGAACACGCCGCGCCCGTCGTGCAGCGGTTACGTCCCGGAACGGCGGTCGACGTGCTGGTCGCGCTGAGCGACGGATACTTCCAGCAGCTGGTGCCGCTCCTTGAGCCGGCCCGCGCGGCGGCCGTACTCGCCCGCCTCGACGCTGAGCCGCGCGCGGGGCGGCTGGGGATCCTCGATCCGCGGACCGCCGGTGAGCTGACCGCCCTGATGACGTATCCGTCGGACAGCGCCGGCAGTCTGATGGATCCCCGCGCCACGACATTCCGGCCGGACACCGCGGCGCGTGATGCGCTGAAGCAGCTACGCGCGCTGCGACAGCGGATCTCGGACGTGTTCGTCGTGGACGGCGACGGTCGGCTGATCGGCGCGGTGTCGCTGCAGGATCTGGCCGTCGCTGAGCCCGCGACCGCACTGCGGGATCTGGTGCCCGGTGCGGGCGTGGCGGTGCCGGCGACCGCGCCCGAGGCAGAAGTGGTCGCCACCCTGGAGCGGAGTCGAGTCACGAGTCTGCCGGTGGTCGACTTCGACGGACGCGTCATCGGGGTGATCCGGCATCAGGCGCTGGTCCGCGCCGCGCAGGCCGACGCGACCGCCGACCTGCAGACGATGGTGGGCGTGAGTCGTGAGGAGCGGGCGCTTTCGGGGTTCGGCTTCGCCGTGCGACGCCGGCTGCCGTGGCTGTCGATCAACCTGGTCACGGCATTCGCCGCCGCCGCGGTCGTCGGGATGTTCGAGGGGACGATTGCCCGGTTCACGGCGCTGGCCGTGCTCCTGCCTGTCGTGGCGGGGCAGTCGGGGAACACGGGCGCGCAGGCCCTGGCAGTCACGATGCGTGGCCTGGCGCTGCGCGAGATCACGCCGCGAAGATGGCTGCGCGTCGTGACGAAGGAAGTCCTCGCCGGCGGCATCAACGGCCTGGCGATCTCGCTGCTGACCGGTGCGGCGGTACTGCTGTGGAGCCACTCGGGGGGCCTGGCGCTCGTCATCGGGCTGGCGATGATCGTCTCGATGACGATCGCGGCCTTCGCCGGTGCGTCGGTGCCCATCGTGCTGGCGGTGTTCGGCCAGGATCCTGCATCGGCGTCTTCGATCATCCTCACCACCGTCACCGACGTGGTGGGGTTTCTGAGCTTCCTGGGACTGGCGACCGTGGCGGCCGGCATGCTGTGAGGGCGGGCAGCCGCGTTGCGCGGTCGCGGGACCAGTCCTACAATTCAGCGACCCCCATCTGCAAGATGCCCGGAGGCCCGATGCTTCGACGTGCGGTACTGGCGCTCGCCGCCGCCGCCACCGTGTCCGCGACGCCGCTGGGCGCGCAGACCCTGCAGGACGAAATTCAGCAGCTGTTCACCTTCGGTACGTGTGGCGATCCACTGTGCCTCGAGGGCGCGCTGGGCAACCACGCGGGCCATTTCATTCCGGCGGCGGTGAGCGGCACCGAACGGGTGATTTCCTTCGTGACCAACGCCATCGGTGGCGCGATCGCGGACATCCCGATCAGCGCGGCATCGGGCGGCGTCTCCTACCGCTTCGAAGGCGGCGTGCCGGTGCGCACCACGACGTCGGCGGGACCGATCTTCGCCGAGCGGGCCCAGACCCTCGGTCGTGGCCGCTTCTTCCTGGGCCTCAACGTGACCGGGCAGCATTTTTCCAGTATGCGGGGCGTGCCGATCAACAATCTGCGATTCACGTTCACACACGCGGATACGGATCCGGTGGATACGCTCGGTTCGCCGATCTTCGAAAACGAAACGATCGCGGTGCAGGTGGCGATGGATGTGGATCTCCTCGTGACCACCGCCTTCGCGAGCTGGGGCATCGTGGACGGCGTCGACATCGGCGTCGCGGTACCACTGGTGCACACCTCGCTCGCGGGGTCGAGCGTTGCCGAAATCCAGCCATTCGGCCTCAACACGCCGCATCGATTCGCGACGGACATCGACGGGAACCCGGTGCTCACCGCGGTCTCGGGCGCCGATGCCTCGGCGACGGGCATCGGGGACGTCGCCGCGCGCCTCAAGATCAGCATCTTTCAGTCGAGCAAGGTCGGCGTCTCGGTGCTGGGGGACGGGCGCTTTCCGACCGGTGACGAGAAGAACCTGCTGGGCGCGGGAGCTTTCTCGGGTCGCGGCTACGGCATCGTGTCGATGCACTTCGGCGATTTCTCTCCCCACGCCAACGTGGGCTACGTCTTCCGCGACGACTCGCTGCAGAACAACGGCGTGCTCGCGATCGCCGGTTTCGATCACCTCATGGCGACGTGGGCGACGCTCGCCGTCGACTTCCTCTCCGAATGGCAGGTCGGTGACTCGAAGCTCCAGGTGCCGGGACCGGTGACCTATCAGGCCCCCTACGTCCGCACCGTGCAGACCACCGAGATCCCGAACCGGCGGGACGACTATCTCGCGATGTCGATCGGGTTCAAGTTCACCACCGGGCGCGGGATGACCCTGGTGGCGAACGGACTGTTCCCGCTCAAGGATGCCGGGGTGCAGCCGAAGGCGGTGTGGACCGGCGGGTTGGAGTACAACTTCTAGACGGAGGAGACGGACGGGACGGCTGATGATTTAGCCGTCCGTCGCGTCCGTCAGTTGTTCAACGCCCCGTTGTTGATCCAGGCCCGGATGATCTTGAGCTGGGTCGCGTTCAGGCCCGACGTGGCGGGAGGCATCACGCCGCCACAGTTGGGATTGTTGGACACCTTGCGATAGAGCACGCTGTTGGTCGCGTTTCCGGCGGTGACCCGGGGAATCGCACTGGCGTCGCACGAGGTCCCGGTCGTCGGGAAGACGTTCACCAGCGTGTTGGGGTTGCGGGTGAACGCGACGTCGTGACACCCCTGGCAGCTGCTCGCCGTGCCGACGATGGGATCGACGTCCTGCCACGCATAGAAGCTCGAGGCCGTGAAACTGGTGGAGCCAGCCCCCGACGCCGACGCGCTGAGGGTATTCGCCATGGTTCCGTTCGCTGCGTCCGCCGAGCTGCCTCCCAGCGTCCAGCTGGTCACCGTGGCGATGCCGCTGGCGTTGGTGAGCTGACTCGTGCCGGTGGCGCTGCCACCGCCCGACGTCACGGCAAACGTCACGGTGACGTTGGGGACCGGATTGGCGAAGGCGTCGCGCACAACCGCCGAAGGGTCGGTGGCGACGGCGGCCGCGACGCGAGCGGTCTGGTTGTTCCCGCCGCTCACCGCGATCGATGCGGGCACCGCCGCGTTGACAGTCACCGCGGCGGTGGTCAACAGCGTGCCGGCACCGCTCACCGTCGCCGATATGGTCTTCGCCTGCGCGGTGGTCGAGCTGAAGTTTGCGGCGAAGACGCCGCTCGCGTTGGTGGCGCCTGCCGCTGCCGGTGAGAAGCTGTTGGCGCCGCCGGTCGAACTGAACGTCACCGTGGCACCGCTGATCACATTGCTGAAGGCGTCGCGGACGGTGGCCGTGATCGTGGAGGCCGTTGTCCCTGCGACGCACGACGTCGCGCAGGCGGTGATCGTGGCGTGGGAGCGGGAGAGCAGGGAATTCGACAGGCTCACACCAGCCGGGGTCACCGTGACGGAGGCGGTCTGTATGAGGATGACGCCGGCGACCATGGCGGAGATCGTCTTGGCCTGCGCCACCGTGGAGCTGAAGTTGGCCGTATAGGTGCCGAGGCCGCTCGTCGTCCCCGTCGGGCCCGGGCTGAAGGTGTTGCCGTTCCCCGTCGAGACGAGCGTCGCCGTGGCGCCGTTGATGGCGTTGCCGTACAGGTCGCGCGCCATGACCAGCACCGCCGACGCGGTCGTGCCGGCTACGCAGGAGGCGGCGCAGGCCGTGATCGTGGCCGTGACGCGCGTGAGCGTGGACTGGCCGGCGTCCACGGGGCCTGGCGTCCCGGTCGCCGTGAACGTCGCCGGGCTCCCCGGCAGGCCGGCCGCGGTCGCCCCCAGGGTGTTGGTGCCCGCAACGGTGCCCAGTGTCCAGCTGGTCGCCGTCGCGATACCGCTGGCGTTGGTCGTCTGGCTTCCGCCCGTGACCGCGCCACCTCCCGCCGTCACACTGAACGTGACCCCGACACCCGATTTCACGTTGCCGAAGCCGTCGCTCACCCGCACCGATGGCGCCGTTGCCACGGCCGTGTTCACCGTCGCGGACTGGTTGTTGCCGGCAACGATCACGACCTGCGCGGTAGAGCCGGGCGTGGCGGTGGCGGTGAACGCTACGGGTGATCCGGCGAGTCCGCCCACCGCGGCGCTGGCCGTCTGAGTCCCCGCGGTGGTGCCGAGTACCCGGGTGGCAGTGGCAACCCCGTTGGCGTCGGTCATCGAGGAGGACGTGATCGATCCACCACCACCGGTCACCGTCCAGGCGACCGGCACGCCAGACACGCCGTTGTTGGCGTTGTCGGTGACGCGGACGGCGTACGCCGTGGCGAGCGTCGCGGCGACGGTGTCGGTTTGACTGTTCCCGGCGAACAGCACCATCTGCGTGGCGGCACCGGACAGCCCGGTTGCGGTGAAGGTGATCGGGCTGCCCGCCAGGCCCGGGGCGCTCGCACTGAGCGTGTTGCTCCCAGCCACGCTTCCCAGCGTCCACGATCCCACCGCGGCGACGCCCGTGGCACCGGAGGTGGCATTCGCGCCCGTGACGCTGCCGCCGCCTGACGTCACCGCGAAGGTGACGCTCACGGCGCCGACGCCGTTCCCGAACTGATCCGCGACCAGGACTGCGGGCGGGACGGGCACGCCTGTGCCGACGGTGGCGCTCTGATTGTTACCCGCGCTGACGCTGATCTGGGCCGCTGCCCCGGCGGTGGCGGTCGCCGTGAAGCTCACCGGGGACCCGGCGAGTCCCGGAGCGGTGGCCTGGAGCGTGTTGGCACCGGCCGCGGTGCCGAGGCGCCAGCTCGCCACGGCTGCCACGCCACCGGCACCGGACGTCGCGCTTCCGCCGGTCACGCTGCCGCCCCCGCCGGTAACGCCGAACGTGACGTTGACCCCGGCGACCGGGTTGCCGAACTGGTCGCGCACCAGGACCGCCGGGGGGACCGCGACCGTGGTGTTCACCGTGGCGGTCTGGTTGTCGCCGGCGCTGAGCGCGACCTGGGTGGCGGGGCCGGCGACGGCCGTCGCGGCGAACGTGACCGGCGAACCCGTGAGACCACTCGCCGCCGCCTGCAGCGCGTTGGCCCCGGCCGCAGTCCCCAGCTGCCAGCTCGACACCGCCGCGACACCGCTCGCGTTGGTCGTCGCGCTCCCGCCGGTCACGCTGCCCCCCCCCGCGGTGACGGCGAACGTCACCGCAACGCCGGCGACGGGGTTGCTGAACGCGTCAACGACCAATACCGCCGGCGGCACCGTGACCAGGGTGTTGACCGTGGCGGTCTGATTGTTTCCCGCGTTGAGACTCATCTGCGTCGCAGCACCGGCGACGCCGGTGGCGGAGAAGGTCACCGGGTTGCCGGTGATGCCGGTGCCGGCGACGGTCGCCGTGAGGGTGTTGGTCCCGACGCTTTGTCCCAGGGTCCACGACCCGACCGTCGCGATGCCGTTGGCATCCGTCGTCGCCGAGCCTCCCGTCACGCTCCCACCTCCGCCCGTCACTGCGAAGGTCACCGGTACCCCGATGGCCGGGTTGTTGAGCTGATCGAGGACGAAGACGGCCGGGGGGGTGGCGACCGCTGTGTTGACCGTGGCGGTCTGCGCGTCACCCGCGCTGGCCGACACCGCCGCGGGTGGCGCGGCGGCGAGCGTCAGCGTGACCGCGATCGTCTGTGGGCTGTTGGCGGCGTGGTCCGACGCCACGGCGACGGCGGCCTGGTAGGTACCGGGCCCGAGCGACGCGATGGAGACGCTCAGCACCACAGCGGTGGGCGCGCTCGAGCTCGAGAGCACGGCCTGCAGCCAGTCGGTGGCGGCGCCGACATAGGTGACGGTGTCGACCACCAGGTCGGTGAGACCGGGGCCTCCGGTGTTGGTGATCAGAGCGGAGTCGGGTGCTGGATCAGCCCCGCCCACGACGGCGCTGAATGCCACTGCCGTGGCGGAGAGCGTGATGATGGGCGGCGGTTCCACCTGCACCCGCGCGCTGGCCATGTACCCGTCGAGCGAGGCCATCACCGTCGTTGCGCCGAGCCCCACGGCGTGCACCTCGCCGTTGGCATCCACCGTGGCCACCCCGGCGTCGTTTGACCTCCAGGTCACCGCTGCTCCGACGTACGGCGTGCTGTCTGCATCGATGGCGATCGCGTTCAAATGGACGGAATCGCCGAGGGGGACGAGCACCGAGTCGGGGGCGACTATGAGCCCGATCACCGTCCGCGGCCCCACCGACGGTTCGGTGGCGCAGGCAAACGCCAGGGTGGTGGCCAGGATCTGCACACTGCGATGGAGACGCCGGGGCATCACGACGCGACCTCGTGGTCGGAAGTGGGTCAGCGAATCTCGGTGATCAGCCAGCTACCGTCGGGGGCGCGGCCCAGCAGCACCACGAATTGGTCATCCTGGCGCTGTGTTCGACCGTCGGGCCCGGTGAATTCCATCGTGGCGGCAACGGTGGTGTTGGCAGACCCGGCATCGGTCAGCTGGATCCCTGAGGGCTGCAACGCCACCCGGAGATCTTTCACGGACTGGAAGAAATCGCGCCATCGGCGCGCGCGCGCCGGCGGCATGGTAGGGTAGATGCGGCGGACCGCGTCCAGGTCCCCCGACTCGAGGGCCCGGCCGTACCGCGCAATGGTGTTTTCGATCTGCGGCCGGGGATCCACCGGTGCCGGGTTCACCGCCGGAGGCGGTGCCGTGGCCGCGGCGCGGGTACGCGCGGTCGCCGCCGCCGTGCGCCACGACGCCAGCGCCTCGCCCAGGCGCGCCAGCGCATCGGGGATCTGCCCGCCGTCGGCGAGGCGCCGCGCGTCGTCGGCCAGCGCGTCACCAGCCGCCAGGTCCGCGTCGGTCGCCCCGGCGACGCGCGCCTCCTGACGCACCTCCAGGGCGCGGCGCCGCATCGCCGGCACCAGCGTATCGGGCGCCGGCTCGCGGATCACCACCGTGGGTGGCGGCGCGCTGCTCGGTGCCTGCGTGCTCGGGCGGCGTGTCACGGGCTGCGGCCGTACCGCAGCCGGCGGCGGCACTGCGGTATCGCGGTTCGCGGCCGCGGAGTCGGGCGCCGCTGGCGGGGTGGCCGGGACCAGCGACAACGAGTCGGGCGCCGCACTGGTCGGCTGTGCCGCCGGCGCGGCGGTGCGCCACGGGCCCAGCATCCAGGCGGCCACTGCACCGGCTCCGAGCACGAGCACCGTCGCCAGCACGCCGATCAGGCGGCGCCGCGCCCGGCGGGTGGCCGGGGTCACCGTCACGGTCCCCGTCGCGCTGACCGTGCCCAACGTCGCGGTGATGATCGCCGTCCCGGGCGCGACGGCGGTCACCAGCCCTGACTCGTCGACCGTCGCCACTTCGGTGTCGGTGGACGCCCAGGTGATCGCATCGCCGGGCAGTGTCACGCCGCCCCGGGATTTCCGGCCCGCCGTGAGCTGAACATATCCGCCCACCACGACGCTCACCCGTGGCGGCGACAATGACATGCCTGTCGTCGGCTCGACGACGCGGGTCGTCTTGCCGCGGATACGGCTGGCCGGCATCGGGCTGCGGGGCGTCACGACCGACTTCAGCATTTTGGCCTGGGCGCTGGTCGCGACCAGCGTCATCAGCTGCGTGCGGATCGGATCGTCGGGGGCGAGCGGCGCACCGCCGATCGCGGCCGCAGCCGCGTCGACATCGCTGAAGCGCTCGGCCGGGTCTTTCGCCAGCATCCGCAGCACCGCGGCCTCGATTTCGACCGGGCAGTCCGGTCGCACGTCGCGCAGCCGTGGCGGCGGCTCGTTGAAGTGCAGGTACATGATCGCCATGATCGAGTCACCGACGAACGGCTGCTGTCCGGTGAGCATCTCGTACGCGACGATCCCGAAGGAGTATTGATCGGAGGCGGGGCCAATGTCCTTCGCCGCGCACTGCTCGGGGCTCATGTAGGCGGGTGTGCCGATCGTGGCGCCCGACACCGTCAGGCCGCGCGCCTCGCTCACCTTGGCGATCCCGAAGTCGGTGACCACGGCCCACCCGTCGGCGTCGATCATGATGTTGCCGGGCTTGACGTCACGGTGAATGACACCGCGCCGGTGCGCGTAGGCGAGCGCCCCGCCCACCTGCTGCAGGATGCTCTGCGCCATGGGAATCGGGAGCGGTCCCAGCTCCTTGATGATCGATTCGAGGGAGCGCCCCTCGACGAACTTCATCACGAAGTAGACGAGGTTCTCGCTCTCGCGTACCGCGAAGATCGGAATGATGTGGGGGTGGCTCAGCTGTGCCGCGGTGCGCGCTTCGCGCTTGAACCGCTCCACCATCCCCTCACCGGTGAGCAGTGCGGGGGCCATCACTTTGATGGCGACCTGGCGGTCGAGCGACAGGTCGTGCGCCAGGTAAACGGTGGCCATCCCCCCCCGGCCGAGCTCGGCGAGAATCTCGTACTCTCCGAGCGTCGCGTGACGCAGCGCGTCGAGCAGCGCCGTGTCGCTCATCGTGGGGCGCACGTCGCCCGCCCGCGGCACGTAGGCCGTGGCGATGTTCGCCTGCTCACCCGACACGTCCGCACCGCAGCTGGTGCAGAATCGGACGCCCGGGGGAACGTTCGCGCCACAGCGGTGGCAGGTAGTCGACGTAGTCATTCGGATATCGAGCTAATATATAGCCAGTCCACAACTTGCAAAGCGACGCCGGTCACAGAGGGGCGCTCCGGTACGGCGGCTGGACCGCCTGCGGGCCCCCGGGCGCTTGGGGCAAGACCTGGGCCGCGCGGCGCG
>QKHC01000051.1 GCA_003251175.1 Gemmatimonadota bacterium | reverse complement strand
CTGCTGCGCAGCCCCGACCTGCTGGCACGCGGCGCCGAGATGACGATGCACGGCGTCATCGACCAGTCGGTGGACGCGTACTTCCCGCTGGTGGAGCAGCTCATCGAGCTGGTCGAAGGGCTGGAGGAGCGGGTGTTCGAGCGGTTCGACGAGGGACTGGTGCACGAGATCTTCCACGCCAAGCGTTCCGCCTTTGCGGTCCGGCGGCACATCGGCCCGCTGCGGGAGGTGCTGAATGTGCTGTCCAACCGGCCCACCGCGTACATCCGCGTGGAGACGCAGCTCTACTACCGTGACGTCTACGACCACACGATCCGCATCATCGAATCGGTGGACAGCACCCGCGACCTGCTGGCCGGCGTGCTCGAAACGTACCTGTCCCAGGTCTCCAACCGGATGAACCGGGTGATGAAGCAGCTGTCGGTGGTGTCCACCATTGCGCTGCCGTTGATCGTGTTCGGCGGCATCTACGGCATGAACTTCCACCATCTGCCGCTCACCGACTCTCCGCTCGGATTCTGGTGGGCGCTCGGTGGCATGGGAGCCGTATCGGGGGTCCTGGTCTACTGGTTGAAGAGGCAGCAATGGCTCTGACGCTCGCCACCGAAGTGGTCACGCTGCACACCCGCCACCCGTTCATCATCGCCCGAGGTGGCAAGAGTGAGTATCGGGTGGTGTGGGTCCGGCTCACCGATGGCGACGGGATCGAGGGGTGGGGCGAAGCCGACCCGTCGTCCTACTACGGAGAGACCGCCGACACGGTGCTCGAGAAGCTCGCGCTCCTCGAGCCGCATCTCCCCGCCGATCCTTTCGAGCTGGAGGCGGCGGAGGCCCGGTTCGCAGCCGCTGTGCCCGGAAACGGTGCGGCGCGCTCGGCGCTGTCGGCGGCGCTGCATGATCTGGTCGGCAAGCGGCTGGGGCAGCCGCTGTGGCGGCTCTGGGGACTCGATCCGGCAACGGCGCCGTTGTCGTCGTTCACGATCGGGATCGACACCCCCGAGCGAATGAAGGCCAAGGTGCTGGAGGCGGCCGCCTATCCGGTCCTCAAGGTCAAGCTTGGCACCGACCGTGACGAGGAGATTCTCAGGACGATCCGGGACGCGACCGACAAGCCGATCCGCGTCGACGCCAATGCCGGCTGGACGGTGGAGCGTGCGATCGCCATGCTTCCGGTGCTCACCGACTTCGGGGTGGAGTTCCTCGAGCAGCCGCTCCCGCCGCAGGACCTCGAGGGTCTGGCGACGCTGCGACGTCAGTCGCCGCTCCCCATCATCGTGGACGAGAGCTGCATCGTGGCCACCGACATCCCCCGGGTGGCGAGCGCCGCCGACGGGATCAACATCAAGCTCGCCAAGTGCGGGTCGCTGCGGGAAGCACTGCGGATGATTGCCGCCGCCCGGGCGCACGGCATGCGGGTCATGGTCGGCTGCATGGTCGAGTCGTCGCTCGGGATCACCGCCGCGGCCCACTTCACCCCGCTGGTGGACGCGGCGGACCTGGATGGCGCGGCGCTGACGATCGACGATCCCTTCGTGGGCGCGACGATCGAGCGCGGACGCATCGCGCTGCCGAGCGCGCCGGGGCTGGGCGTCACGCGGCGATGACCGGGCCGCGCTACGCGACCGTCGCCCTTCCACTCCCCGTCGCCCGAGCCTACACCTACCAGATCCCGGCTGACCTGCTGACCCGGGCGGTGCCGGGGGCCCGCGTCGTGGTGCCGGTGGGAGCGCGGCGCGCCGTGGGCGTGGTGCTCGCGGCCGACGTGGCCCCGCCCGATGTCCACGCCCGCCCGGCACTGCGCGCCCTCGACGAACAACCGGCGCTGTCGCCTGCGTTGCTGGCCCTGGGGCGATGGATGTCGGACTACTACGGCGCGCCGATCGGGCTCGCGTTGCGCGCCATGCTGCCGGGCCCCCTGTGGTCCGTGGCCCGACCCGCCGGACCGGGGGAAGGGAGCGAGCGCGTCGTCCGGCTGATCCACCGGCTTCCATCCCTGTTGGAGCGGGAGGCGGCGTTCCGTCGCGCGCCCAAGCGCCGCGCGGCCTACGAAGCGCTGGAGGCGCTGGGGGGCGCGGCGCCGCTGCGCCACCTCGGCCAGCGACTGGGCATCGGCGCCGCCGTGATCGCTGGGCTGGTGCGGCAGGGACTCGCCGAGGTGAGCGTGACCGCGCGCCCGCGGGACCCGTTCGCCGAGCTCGCCACGCCGCTGCCGCCAGTCGCGACGCCGGACCAGGAGGCCGTGATCCGTGCCATTCTCGAGGGCCCCGTCGAGCGTCCGGCGGTCATTCAGGGGGTGACGGGGTCGGGGAAGACGCTGGTCTATCTCGCAGTGCTCCGGCGGCTGGTCGAGGCGGGCCGCGGCGCCATCGTGCTGGTGCCGGAAATCGCCCTCACGCCGCAGACCGTCGCGCGGGTGCGCGGCGCGTTCGGTGACCAGGTCGCGGTGCTGCACTCGGGTCTGTCGGAGGGCGAGCGGCTCGACGCCTGGCGGGCGCTGCGGCGCAACGAGCGGCGCGTGGCGGTGGGTCCGCGCTCGGCAGTCTTCGCGCCGGTGCAGGACCTCGGCGCCGTGGTCATCGACGAGGAGCACGAGCCGAGCTACAAGCAGGGCAGCGCACCGCGCTATCACACGCGCGACGTGGCTCGCGAACGGGCCCGGATCGAGGGGGCGCGCCTGCTGCTGGGCAGCGCCACGCCGTCGCTCGAGACGCTGTTCATGGTCGATACGGGACGGGCGCACGCGTACCTCCTGCCCCAGCGCATCGGATCCCGACCGCTCCCCCCGGTCGAGGTGGTGGACCTGCGCACGGCCGAGCGCGTGCCCGAGGCGCGCGTGATCCCGTGGAGCACCACGCTCGATGCTGCCGTGACCGCCGCGCTGGAGCGCGGCGAGCAGGTGATTCTGCTGCTCAATCGCCGCGGGTTCGCGACCTACCTGCAATGTCCCCAGTGCGGCACCGTGAGCGAGTGCCCGCGCTGCGCAATCGCGCTCACGGTACACCGTACCCCGGCCGCGTTGCGGTGTCACTATTGCGCGTACGAAAGTCCGGTGCCCGCGGCCTGCGGGCGCTGCGGTCACGCCACCCAGCGGATGGGCGGACTCGGTACCCAGCAGCTGGAGCATTTCCTGGGTCTGCGGTTTCCGGCCGCGCGGATCGCTCGCATGGATCTCGACACCACCAGCACGAAATGGGCGCATCAGGAGATCCTCGACCGCTTCGCGCGCGGGGCGGTGGATCTGCTTCTCGGGACCCAGATGATCGCCAAGGGTCTGGACTTTCCCAACGTCACGGTGGTGGGGGTCGTGGACGCGGATACGGGTCTGCATCTGCCGGACTTTCGCGCCGCCGAACGGACGTTCCAACTGGTGGCGCAGGTGGCGGGGCGGGCGGGGCGCGGCGAGCGGGGCGGGCAGGTGGTGGTGCAGACCCGGCATCCCGACCACCACGCGATCCGCGCGGCGGCCGGCCATTCGGTCGCCGAGTTCGCTGCCGCCGAGCTGCCGCTGCGGCGGGCGCCCCACCCCGCCTATCCCCCCGCCGTGGGACTGGTGCGTTTCGTGATCGCGCTGCCGGACGCCACCCGCGCGGCTCGCCTGGCGGAGCGGGTAGCGGCGTGGCTGCGGCGCGCGAACGCCGGTACCCTGGCGGGGGCCCTGGCGGTCCTGGGACCCGCGCCGTGCCCCCTGGCCCGCCTGCAGGGGCGCTGGCGTTGGCATGTCGTGGTGAAGGCCGCGGAGGCGCGAACCCTGGGCCGGGTGGTTCGCGCCTGGCGGGCGCGGGGTCGTGGGGCGGTGGTGGTGGATCGCGATCCGGCGAGCCTGCTGTGACCGGGGCGCCGTTGTCTGGCACCGGCGAGGACCCTAAGTTTCGCGCCCAGTGACGCTTCCGCGGTTCCAGTACCGCCCGCCCGATTTCACCGGGCCGCCGCTGGCCGGTGCGCCGGATGCCCGGTTCGCCGCGGCGCCGGCGGACGCGGTGCTGCCGGACGATTTCTTCTCGACCACGAACCTGCCGACCTATGTGCGCGTGAGCGGCGTGTGGCGCCGGCCACGCCTGCCGCGGATGGACTGCGTGATCGTGCACCACCCGGACGACGACCTGGTGGTGACGGAGCCCCGCAAGGTCCGGCGCGGCGACCGCGTCGCCCTCGGCACGGCGGAGGACGGCAGCGAGGGCCTCCTCGTGCACGCCGAGGGGTTTCTCGGCGGGGCGCACAGCGCCAACGAATTTCGTTTCATGCAGACCGAGGTGTCACGCGAGCGCCCGGTCGACTACGCCACGCTGGCGGCGCTGCTGGGTGAGGAGCGGTCGGCCGGCGGGACGATCGTATGGGTGGTGGGCCCGGCGCTGGTTCACGCGCGGGCGCGTCAGGACCTGATCTGGTTCATCGAGCACGGCTACGTCGGAGCGCTGCTGGGCGGCAACGCCGTTGCGGTGCACGATCTCGAGGCGGCGATCTTCGGTACGACGCTGGGCATGTCGAGCCGGGGAGAGGGGGTGGCAGGCGGTCACTCGCTGCACATGCGAGCCATCAATGCCATCCAGCGCGCGGGGTCGATCGCCGCTGCGGTCCGCAGCGGACTCGTCACGACGGGCATCATGCACGCGCTCGTCACCCACGACATCCCGTTCGTGCTGGCCGGGTCGATCCGCGATGACGGGCCCCTGCCCGGCGTGGTGACCGACACGCTGGCTGCGCAGGACGCGATGCGAGACGTGACGGCGCGGGCAACCCTCGCGGTGTTCGTGGCGACGGCATTGCACGCCATCGCGGTCGGCAACATGCTGCCGGCATTCGTGGATTCGGAGCGACTCGACGGCGTGCGTCCGCTCACCACGGTCTGCGTGGACCAGACGGAGTTTGTCGTCAACAAACTGCGCGACCGCGGCACCCATCAGGCGTTCGGCGTGGTGACGAACGCCCAGGATTTCATGCACGTGCTACGGTTCTACGTGGAGCGATGGGAGCAGGCCCGGACTTCGGACTCGGCCGTCCGCCGCTAGGTCACGGCCCCGGCTGGACCAAGGTCGCCACGGCCGTGGCGGCCCGCGTGCCGCCGGCCGAAATCCGCAGCGTGTACCTCTTCCGGCCGTTCCGTCGGGAGGGTCGCGAATGGGGCACGGCGGTCGTGACGCAGACCGGTCCCGACGGGCGCTTGCGCGTCTACACGGCGCGGTACATGCTCGTGGTGCGCGGCAAGGAGCGCGGTCAGACGCGGATCGCGCTGGACGAGGTCGGGTTGTCACCGGCCGAGGTGGTCGCACAAGTGATGCAGGCGACCGCCGATCGCGTCGGCGACGCGGAACCGCCGATCGAGACTGACCGGGCCGTCTGGTATGACGACTGAGACCCAGGCCCCGATCGAGCGGTTCCGCCGCTTTCTCGCCGGGCACGGCCTGCCGGCGACGCGGCAGCGCCTCGCCGTGGCGGCGACGTTGTGGGCTTCGCCCGACCGGCCGTCCGCCGAGGACCTTGCGCGACGGGTCGCGGCGCGCGGCAGCCGGGTCGGGCTGGCCACGGTGTATCGGACGCTGGATCTGCTGGTGCAGAGCGGACTGGTGCACGAGCGAGTGACCGGCGAGGGATTCCGGCGCTTCGAGCCGGCCGCGCCGGTCGAGGCGTCGGCGCGGTGCGTCTGCACGTCATGCGGAGTGGTGAGCACGTTTCCCGACACGCGGCTCGAGCCGGTGGTCGCGATCGGCGCGGCGGAGGCGGGGTTCCGTCCGCAGCGCCACCGACTGGATGTCTACGGACTGTGCCAGGCGTGTCAGCAGTTCGACCCTCTAGCGGCTGTGAGGTGACGGGTTGATCGACGCCAAGATGTTCATTCCGTCCAAGGCGTTCCTCACCAAGGGCGTGGGACGGCACCGGGAGAAGCTGACGAGCTTCGAAATGGCGCTGCGGGATGCCCATCTGGCGGCGTTCAACCTGGTCCGGGTGAGCTCGATCTTCCCGCCGCATTGCGGCCTGGTGGATCGCGAAGAGGGGCTCACGCACATGAAGCCGGGGCAGGTCGTGTTCGCGGTCGTCGCCGAATCGTCGACCAACGAGCCGAGCCGCCTGGTCGCGGCGTCGATCGGGCTCGCGTTGCCGGCCGACCCGTCGCACCACGGATACATCTCCGAGCATCACAGCTACGGGCAGAACGAGCTGACTGCCGGGGAGTACGCCGAGGATCTGGCTGCATCGATGCTGGCGACCGTGCTGGGGGTTCCCTTCGACCCCGAGCAGGCGTGGGATGCCCGTCGCGAGCAGTGGCTCCTGTCGGGGGATATCGTACGGACGATGAATGTGACCTCGGCCACGGAGTGCGGCGACGACGGCCGCTGGACGACCGTCGTGGCGGCGGTGGCGTTCTGTGGATGAGCGGCTCGCCGCCCTCGCGTGGGGCGCGCCAGCCAGCTTCCTTGGTCTCCCCGAGCCGGAACCCCCGCTCGACGACGCCCGCGTCGTGATCCTGCCGGTGCCCTACGAGGCCACGGTCTCATACATGGGGGGCACCCGGTTCGGCCCGCGGCGGATTCTCGACGCATCGCGCTACATCGAGCTGTACGATCACGAACTGGACGGCGAGTTCCACACTGCGGGCATCCACACGCTGCCAGAGCTGATGCTGTCCGGGGCCGGTCCCGAGGCCGCGCTGGCGGAGCTGCGAGCGGCGTACGACCGCCTGCTGGAGCTGGGAAAGTTCGTGATCATGCTCGGGGGCGAGCATTCGCTGTCGGCACCCCCGATCGAGGCCCACGTGGCGCGTCTGGGGTCGCGCTCCCTGTCGGTGCTGCAACTCGACGCGCACGGCGACCTCCGTCCCGAATACGAAGGCACGCCGTACAGTCACGCGTGCGTCATGTATCGGGTGCACCGTCAGGTGACCCTGGTCCCGGTCGGTATCCGGGCCATCACCAGCGACGAGCGACAGCTGATGCGGGCCCGGGGCGTGCCAACGATCTTCGCCCACGAGCTCGATGCCGGTGACGAGTGGATCGAGCGGACCGTGGCCGCGCTGGGGCCGGAGGTGTACGTGACCATCGACGTCGATTACTTCGATCCCAGCCTCGTGCCCGCCACCGGCACGCCGGAGCCGGGTGGGGGCCAGTGGTACCCGACGCTGCGGCTGCTGGATCGTGTCTTCAGCGAGCGTACCGTCGTGGGTGTGGACGTGGTGGAGCTGGCGCCGATTCCCGGCCTCGTGGCGCCGGATTTTCTGACGGCGAAACTGGTCTACAAGCTGATCGCGTATCACCAGCGTGGACGTGCTGCAAGATCCCGCCGCGGGTAGCGGCATCTCGTTCGCGCTCGCCTTCGTCGCGGGGCTGCTCAGCTTCCTGTCGCCGTGCGTGCTGCCGCTGATCCCGAGCTACGTCGGGTTCCTCACCGGGATGTCTGCCGAGGAGATCGGCACCCGGCGCTGGACGGCCCTGCTCCATGCCCTGTGGTTCGTGGCGGGATTCGCGCTGATCTTCGTGCTGCTGGGCGCATCGGCATCGGCTCTGGGCGCGGTGTTCCGCGACTGGCAGGTGTGGATCGGGCGGATCGGTGGCGTGCTCGTGATCCTGTTCAGCCTGTACCTGCTCGGTGTCCTGCGACCCGCGTTCCTGATGCGCGAGCGGCGGCTCCATCTCGGTGACAAGCCGATGGGATACCTGGGGTCGGGGCTCGTGGGCATCGCCTTCGGAGCCGCCTGGACCCCCTGCGTAGGTCCCATCCTCGGGGCGATCCTGACACTCGCGGCGGCCCGGTCGAGTGTGGGAGATGGTGTCGCGCTGCTCGGGTGGTACGCCTTCGGGCTCGCGATTCCGTTCCTGCTGACGGCGGTTGCCCTGGAGCGCTTCCTCGTGTGGTTTCAGCGGTTCCGCCCCTATCTGCCGTGGGTGGAGCGGGTCACCGGTGTGATGCTCCTGGTGCTCGGGCTGCTGCTCGTCACCGACCGCTTCACACTGCTCGCCGCGTACCTCCAGGGTCTCACGCCCGAGTTCCTCCGCAGCCGGCTGTAGCGCCCCGGAGCCACGCAGAGGCGCTGTGCCCTTGGTTGCCCGGGGCGCAGTGCATACAATAGACCGGTCGCAAGCGATCGAGCTGACCCGTGGACCCTCGCGTTATCGCCGATGCCCGGAGCGCATTCTCCCACGAGGCACCCGCCATCACCCTGGGCGCCGTGCTCCACGGGGGCGCATGCCACCCCGAGCCGCTGGTTCGCATTCCGCTCGCCATGATGAACCGGCACGGGCTGATCGCGGGCGCGACGGGTACTGGCAAGACCAAGACACTCCAGCTGATCGCCGAGCAGCTGTCCGCGCAGGGGGTGCCGGTCTTCCTCGCTGACCTGAAGGGGGACCTCTCGGGACTGGGGGCGGAGGGCGAGGCGGGTGAGCGGATCGCCGAGCGCGCAGCGGCAACGGGATTCGAGTGGCACCCCCGAGCGTACCCCCTGGAGTTCCTGAGCCTCAGCGGCGCCCGGGGGGCGCAGCTCCGGGCGACGGTCTCTTCGTTCGGACCGCTGCTGCTGGCCAAGGTCCTGGGCCTGAACGAGACCCAGACCAGCGTGCTCACGCTGGTGTTCAAGTACTGCGACGACCAGGGGTTGCTGCTGCTCGATTTCTCGGACCTGCGTGCCGCATTGCAGTACCTCGCGGGACCCGGCGCGGACGAGCTAGCGGCCTACGGCGGCATGTCGAAGCAGACGGTCGGCGTGCTGCTCCGCGAAATGGTCGAGCTCGAGCACCAGGGGGCGGAGGGATTCTTCGGGGAGCCCGAGTTCGAGCTCGACGACCTGCTGCAGGTTGAGCGCGACGGGCGGGGACTGATCAGCGTCCTGGAGCTGCCCGACGTACAGGACAAGCCGGCGCTGTTTTCGACCTTCATGATGTGGATGCTCGCACGGCTCTACGGCAGCCTGCCGGAGGTCGGTGATCTCGACAAGCCGAAGCTGGTGTTCTTCTTCGACGAGGCCCACCTGCTGTTCCAGGATGCCAGCAAGGCCTTCCTCGAGCAAGTCCAGCAGGTGGTGCGTCTGGTCCGATCGAAAGGCGTCGGTGTGTTCTTCGTGACGCAGAGCCCAAAGGACCTTCCCGCCGACGTGCTGGGTCAGCTGGGCCACCGCGTGCAGCACGCCCTGCGGGCGTACACGCCGGACGACGAAAGGGCGCTGCGCGCCGCCGCCCGGACCTTCCCCAAGACCAGCCACTACGACGTCGAGGAAGTACTCACGACGCTGGGAATCGGTGAGGCGCTGGTCACCGTGCTGGGCCCGAAAGGCGTGCCGACGCCGCCGTTCGCGACCCGCCTGATCCCGCCCGGCTCCCGCATGAGCCCGCTGACGGACGACGACCTGCATGCCCGCCTCGCCGCTTCGGCACAGGTGCGGGAGTACGCCCAGCCCGTGGACCGCGACAGTGCGCGCGAGCGATTGGCCGAGCGGGCCGCGGTGGCGGCCCGACAGGCGGCTCCCGCACTCGACGTGCGGGTCCCGGAGGGATCGGGACGCACCCCCCGGGGCCCGCGGCCCGCGCCGGCGCCGAAGGCGTCTCGTCCGGAGCCCAGCGCGCTCGACCGGGTGCTCAAGTCACCCGTCGCCCGCAGCGTCGCGACGCAGATCACCCGCGGCTTGATGGGGGCGTTGCTGGGGGGGGCATTGCTGGGCGGCACCAGCCGCCGCCGGCGGCGCTATTGAGCGCGCTGCGGGGTATACCGTAGCCGGCAGGTGCCGGGGCACGATGGATGGGACCGTGTTAAAGGAGGGCATTGTGAACAGAAAATGGCAAGCCGGGGCGGCGGGTCTAGTGGTTGCCTTGGTGTTGGCCGCCGGCTGTGGGCGCGGGGACTCCGCACAGACCGCCGAGGACCAGACCGCGAGGGACCTGACGCTCGCCAGCCCGGAGTCGACCGCGATGTCGGGCGATCAGCCAGCCGCCGGGACATCGCCCGCGCCGGCGCCCGCGGCGCGCGCGCCGACCCGCGAGCCCACGCCCGCTGCCAGCCGTCCCGCCCGCAGTCAGCCAGCGGCGCCGGCGCGGGCGTCGCAGTACACGGTGGCGGCGGGTACCCGGCTGCACCTCGCCGTTCGCGACACCATCACGTCGCAGTCCGCCAAGGCCGGCGATGCCTTCGTGGCGTCGTTGGTCGACGAGGTGGCCGTCGCGGGCGGGCAGGTCGCGCTTCCCGCGGGATCGCGGGTGGAAGGACGGATCGTGGAGGTGAAGCCCGCGCCGGACCCGTACACACCGGGCGTGCTCCGCCTCGCGCTCACCGGCATCGTCGTGGGTGGCCGGACCTACCCCTTCGAGGCGACCATCGACTCGCTCGAGACCGTGCGGCAGGGACGCGGGGTGACGGCCGGCGACGCCGCCAAGGTCGGCGCGGGCGCCGCGGCGGGTGCGGTGGTGGGGCGCATCGTGGGCAAGAACGCCACGGGGACCATCATCGGCGGGGTGGTGGGCGCGGCCGTGGGCGCCGGCGTGGCGCACAACACCAAGGATTCTGACGTGGTGTTGCCGGCCGGCGCGCACATCCTCGCGACGCTGGCCGACGCGTTGACCGTCGCCGCTCAGTAACCCGCGGCGCCACCGCCGTAGCGGGGATCGGCGACGCCGATCCATCCGCCACCAGGCCCCGCGCCGATGGCGGCCACGATGCCGCTCGTCCCCGCGCGCTCGGAGAGGTGGTGGCCGTATGTCTGCAGCGCGGCGACGGTGCGCGGCAGCAGTCCGCCGTGCTCGTAGCGCAGACTGTCGGGTAGGCCCTGGTGGTGCACCCGGGGTGCCGCCACTGCGTCAGCGAGGCTCATGCGCTGGTCAATGACATTGAGGATGACCTGCGCGACGGTCGTGATGATGGTGGGTCCCCCGGGCGTTCCCACGATCAGCGCGAGCCGCCCGTCGGGGCCGAGCACGATCGACGGCGTCATCGACGACAGCATGCGCTTGCCGGGCGCGATCGCGTTGGCGTCCCCCTGGACCAGGCCGAACATGTTGGGTTGCCCCGGCGCGGTCGTGAAGTCGTCCATTTCGTTGTTCAGCAGGAACCCCGCGCCCGTCACGGTGACCGCGCTGCCGAAGCCCCCGTTCAGCGTCGTGGTCACGGCCGCCGCCCCGCCGTCGGCATCCACGATCGAATAGTGAGTCGTGTGGGTCCCGCCGGCTCCGGCCGGCATCGTGGCAGGCGTAGGGGTGGCCCGGTCAGCGATGATGCCGGCGCGCAGATTGGCGGCGTACCATTTTGACTGCAGGCGCTCGAGCGGCATGGGGACGTAGTCGGGATCACCGAGCCACTGGTTCCGCTCGCTGAACGCGCGACGCATCGCTTCGGTCAGCAGATGAACGTACGCCGCCGTGCCGAACGCCGGCAGCGGGTCGTAGCCCTCGAGGATGTTGAGAATCAGACCCAGGGTCACGCCACCGGAGCTCGGCGGCGGCATCGAGAAGATGGTGTAGCGGCGGTAGTGCAGTTCGGTCGGAACGCGCCACACCGCCCGGTAGCTCGCCAGATCGGCGTGCGTAATCAGGCCACCGCCGCGCTGCATTTCGGCCACGATCAAATCGGCGATGCCGCCCCGGTAGAAGACCTCGGGACCAGAATCGCTGATCAGCTGGAGGGTGCGGGCCAGCTCCGGCTGCCGCCACAGGGCCCCGACGGCGGGCGGCGCGCCGTCCGGCAGGAACTGCGTGCGCGAAGCCGGAAAGCGCTCCAGCCGGTCGCGCTCCCCGACGATGCTGCGTCGCCGCACGCTGTCGATCGCGTGACCGTCGCGGGCGAGCGCGATCGCCGGTGCGAGCAGCGTCGGCCACGACAGGCGGCCCTCGGCCCGCCAGGCGGCGTGGAGTCCGGCGACGCTCCCCGGGACCCCCGCCGCCAGGGGGCCCGTGAGGCTGCCGTCGGTGAGGGCGCCGGTCGAGTCCACGTACATGTCGGGGGTGGCCGCCTGCGGCGCCGCTTCGCGGTAGTCCAGCGCCCGAACCCGTCCATCGGGTCGGCGATAGACGATGAACCCGCCGCCGCCGATGTTCCCCGCCTCGGGCAGCACCACCGCGAGCGCGAACCCCACCGCCACGGCGGCGTCGATCGCGTTCCCGCCCTGCTGCAGGATTTCGACGCCCACCGCCGTCGCCAGGGGATGCGCCGTCACGACCATGGCGTGCCGGGCCGCCACGGGCTCACCGGCGCGGCTCATGGTCCAGTCGGCCGGGATCCCGGCGACGGCGGCAGGCGCCGTGGGGCTGGGGGGCGACGCCGGGGCGTGGGCACACCCCAGCGCCGCCAGGGCGAGAAGCACCGTCGTGGGGGTACGCATGGCGACTATTCTGCCGTTGGCGCGCGGAACGGTCAACGTCTAAGTTGATCCCCCGGTGACCGCTGACGATTTCCTCGACCCCCGTCTCACCGAGCAACGCAACCCGCGGACCGAGCGGATCGACGTTGCCTCGAGCCTCGAGATCGTGGACCTCCTCAACGCCGAGGACCGTGCCGTTCCCGAGGCGGTGGCCCGCTGCCGGGATGCGCTCGCGGTCGCGATCGACCTGGCGGTGGCCGCGCTCCGCGGCGGTGGCCGGATCATCTATGTGGGTGCCGGTACCTCGGGTCGCCTCGGTGTGCTGGATGCCGCCGAGTGTCCGCCGACCTTCGGCACCCCGCCCGGCCTGGTCGTCGGCGTGATTGCCGGCGGGTCGGAGGCCCTGGTGCGAAGCGTCGAGGGCGCCGAGGACGACGTGCAGGCGGCGACGGCGGCGCTGGATGACCAGGGCGTCACGGCGGCCGACCTGGTGATCGGGATCGCGGCGAGCGGCACGACGCCTTTTGTCCACGCCGCCCTGACCCGCGCTCACGCACTGGGGGCGAGCACCGGATTGGTGACGTGTACCGAACCGCCGACCGCGCTGCGGCAGCGGTGCGCCGTCGTGATCCAGCTCGCCGTCGGACCCGAGGCCATCACCGGCTCAACGCGTCTCAAGTCGGGCACGGCGACGAAGCTGGTCCTCAACACCATCACGACCGGCGCCATGATTCGGCTCGGCAAGGCTTACGGGAACCTCATGGTCGACCTGATGGCATGGAGCGACAAGCTGCGCGACCGTGGTGAGCGCATCGTCATGGAATGTGCGGCCGTCGACCGTGAGCGGGCGCGCGCGCTCATCGCCGAGGCCGACGGGAGTGTGAAGCTGGCGGTGGTGATGGGGCGCGCGGGCGTCGACGCGCAGCGTGCGCGCGCCCTGCTGGCGGAAGCAGGGGGATTCGTGCGCCGCGCCGTGGGTGATCCGCCGTCCGTGCGCCCGCCATCGGCCCGATGACGCTGGCCGTGGGGGTGATGTCGGGGACGTCACTGGATGGCGTGGCGACGGCCCTGGTTCGACTCCACGCCGATCCCGACCGCGCCGAGCTGGTCGCTTTTCGCCAGGAGCCATATGCGGCCGCCGAGCGGGATGCGGTGATCGCCGCGATCGGGCGCGGCACGGCGCGCGATCTCGCGCTGCTGCACGTGGCGCTCGGCGAGCGATTCGCGGGGGCGGTCCTCGGCCTGCTAGCCGATGCGCGCATCGCGCCGCGGCAGCTGGCCTTCGCGGCATCGCACGGCCAGACGGTGTGGCACGACCCTGGTCGGGCGACGCTGCAGCTGGGCGACCCCGCGGTCCTCGCCGAGCGCCTCGGGGTCCCGATCGTCAGCGATTTTCGGGCACGCGACGTGGCGGCGGGCGGCCAGGGAGCACCGCTGGTGCCGCTGGCGGACGTGATGCTGTGGGGTCACGAGTCCCGGGGCCGACTGCTGCTCAACCTGGGCGGGATGGCCAACGTGACCTGGGTGCCGCGGCGCACGGTACTGGACGGCGCCCGCGCATTCGACACGGGACCGGGGGTCGCCGTGATCGACGCGGTCACCCGGCGCGTGGACCCGAGCGTGCCGTTCGACCGCAATGGCGAACGGGCGCGACGGGGGCGGGTCATGACGCGCGTGCTGGAGACGCTGCTGGGAGACCCCTACTTCGCGGATCCGCCACCCAAGAGCACCGGTCGCGAGCGGTTCGGCCTGGAGTTTGCCGACCGGATGCTCGGCACCTGTCGCGATGCGGGTGGGTCGGACAACGACGCGATCGCGACCGCGACCGCGCTGACAGTCGAGAGCATCGCGCGTGCGATCGAGCGGTGGACCCCGGCGCCCGCGGAAGCCGATCTGGTGATTTCCGGCGGGGGCGCGCGCAACCCGGCGCTGGTGGAGCAATTGGCGACCCGCGTGCGGCCGCGACCCGTCAGAGGCTTCGATGACTGCTTCTTCGACGGTGAGGCGAAGGAAGCGGTGGCGTTCGCGTACCTGGGGTGGTGCACGATGCGGGGGCACGCGGGCAACGTCCCGGCCGCCACCGGGGCGCGCGGGCCGCGGGTACTCGGCCACGTGACGCCGGCATGAGCGAGCCGCTCGCGCGACTGGTGTTTCCGGCGCTGCGATGGCGGCGCGGGTCGTTCGCGCACGAGCGCGCCCGCATCGAGCAGGCGCTCGCCGCGGGCGTCGGAGGCTTCATTCTGTTCGGTGGCAACCGGGAGGCGGTGGGCGCGTTGACAGCGACGCTGCGCCAGGTCGCCGGACGGCCGCTGCTCATCGGGGCCGATCTCGAGCGGGGGGCGGCACAACAGATCGACGGACTGACCGAGGTACCGCCGCCGGCCGCGCTGGGGGCGCTGGACGACCTCGAAGCGACGGCGATGGCGGCGACCGTCACTGCCACCGAAGCCGCCGCCGTGGGGATCAACTGGGTGTTCGCGCCGGTGTGTGACATCGACGTCGAGCCTGCCAACCCCATCGTGCAGACCCGGGCGTTCGGCGCCGACCCGACCCGGGTTGCCGCGCACGCGGTTGCCTGGATCCGCGCCTGCCAGGATCACGGCGTGCTCGCCTGCGCCAAGCACTACCCGGGTCACGGCCGCACCACCACCGACTCGCACGAAGGACTGCCGGCCGTGCCGGCGGCGCGCGCGGTGCTGGAGGCGTCCGACCTGGTCCCGTTCGCCGCGGCCATCGAGGGCGGCGTGGGCAGCGTGATGTCCGCCTTCGTCGCCTATCCGGCATGGGATGCGACGGGACGCGCCGCCGGGTTCTCGCCGCCGATCCTCGGGTGGCTCGCGTCGCGGGGCTTCGCCGGGGTGACCGTTACCGACGCGCTCATCATGGGGGGGGCGCTGGCGCGGGAGGGGGAGGCGGAGGCGGCCGTGCGGGCGGTGGCGGCTGGCTGCGACGCGCTGCTGTATCCGCGGGATTTTGCGGCGGTGATTCGCGCCCTCGACGCGGCGCGCGGACGAGAGCTGCCGGCGGCGCGCGCGGAGGCCGCGGTCGACCGCCTCCGCGCGGCGGAGCAGCGATGGGTGGCGCGGCCACCGGCCGCGTTCGATGCCGAGGCACACGCGGCGTTCGCCGACCGGGTGGCCGATCGCGTCCTGCGTCTGCTGCGCGGAGACCGCCCCCGGCTGGGCGGCACGTTTCGCGTTTCGATCGTGGACGACGACGTCGGTGGGCCGTACCGCGTCGGGCCGCGCGAGGTGTTCGAGCAGACGGTTCGTCTCGCCCGCGGCCCAGCCCCCCCCGGCGCCGCCCACCACGTCGTGCTGGTATACGCTGAGCCGCGGTCGTGGAAGGGGCGGGCGTGGCTGGGCGAGCGTGCGGTGGAGCAACTGGAGCGCCTCGCGCCGGCCGCCGCATTGGTGGTGCTCTTCGGCCACCCGCGCCTGGTCGCGCAGATCCCGCCCGGTCCCGCGATCCTGGGTGCGTGGCACGGTCAGCCACTGCTGCAGCGGGCAGCGGCGCGATGGGTCCTGGAGGTGGGCGGGTAGCGGCGCGCGGCCGCGACCGGTCAGCGCCGCAGGAGGCCCCGGCTCTCGAGGAACTGCAGCAGCAGGTGGCTCGGCACCGCGTAGACGATCCGCCCGTCGGACTCGCGTTGACCGCCGAAGACCACACCGATCACACGACCGTCGCGATTGAACACGGCGGACCCCGATGCACCGGGTGCCCCGTAGCCATCCATCTGCACCAGGTTCGTGAGCACGCGGCTGACGGTGCCCACAGTGAGCGTGGGGTCGGCGATCGGGCCGGTGCCGGCCCGGTCCATGGGCAGGTCGAAGCCGAGCGGGTAGCCGAGCATCGCGACCGGATCGCCGCGCTCGACCGCGTCGCGGTCGCGCAGCAGGCCCACGACGCGTGGCGTGCCGCCCCGGATGTCGACGCGGAGCACTCCGATGTCCAAGTCACCGGCGACGGCGACCAGCTCTCCGCGGAACACCTGGGCGGACCCCGCGAACATCACGGCGATGCGCGACGGGCGTCGGGTCCCGTTTTCTCCCGCCAGCACGTGGCGGTTGGTCACGATCGTCCCGGAGGAGTCGATCGCGAAGCCGGTGCCGCTGATCACCTCGCCCGGCGCAAACTCCACGACTACCAGTACGACGGCGTCCTGATTGGCGCGCGAGATCGCCCGGTAGTCCACGCCGGCGGCGCTGACCAGCGTCCGCTGGTGCTGGGCGGCGGCAGCGAGCTCGGTACGCAGCCGGGCGAGCGTCTCCGCATTGCCGCCGGCGGCGATTTCCGCGCGCAGCCGCTCGGTCTCCTGTTGGGACGCCGCCAGGGCGTCGCGCAGCCCGGCGAGTTCGCTCTGCAGCTGCGCCGCCACGGCGTCCGCCACGTGGGCGAGTGAGTCGGCCCGCGCCCGGAGCTCCGCCAGCTCCCGCGCACGCTCGCGGCCGGCCTGCCACTGCACGGCACCGAACGTCGCGACGGTGAGCATCAGAAGACCGAGCAGGATCTTGGTCGTGCGTCGCAGCTCGCGCGTCTGACGGGCGACCTCGTGGGCGATGCGCACCGCCGTGTTCGACTGCGACTTCGGCGGCCGGGCGGGCCGTGCCTTCACCGCCGCGATCTGCTCGCGGGGGCGCGAGGCGCGGGACGTCCGGTCGTCCGCGGTCGAGAGCAGGGGGTCGCCGTCCGTGGCCATCGTGCGGAACTCGAGCGCGGGTCCGTTCGGGCCGAACCCGATCACGTCGCCGGACGCGAGCAGCGTGTCACCGGTCGTCCGCCGTCCGTTTACGTACGTGCCGTTCTTGCTGCCCAGGTCCTGCAGCACGTACCCGTCGGCCTTGCGGAGGATCGCCGCGTGGCGCACGGAGACATCGAGATCGCGCTCACTGTCGAAGCGAACGTCGGACAAGGGGTGGCGCCCGATGCCGATGTAGGCCTTGGCGACCGACTCGATCTCACCGACGCGGGCGCCGGAGAGGAACTTGAACTGCGCCTTCACGCGCGGCGCAGCAGGAGGATCGTGAGCATCATCCCCACGGCGAGGAGCAACGTGCTCACGAGCAGGCGGCCGCGACTGCGGGAGGAGCGGGAGGGCACCGGGGGCTTGCTGCCCCGGTAGACCGGCACGGGCTCCGTGCTGGTCTCGGTGTCGATCAGCGGATATACCTGATGGCCGACGGCGTCGTCGCCCTGCGAAGGGCGCAGCGCTTCACCGTCGAAATGCGCGATGATCACCGTGATGTTATCGGGGCCCCCGCGCTCGTTCGCCATCGTGATGAGCTGGTCGCACGCCTGTACCAGATCCTTGGCCGGTCCCGCGATCTCCGCGATCTCGTCTTTCTTGACCTGTCCGGAAAGGCCATCGGAACACAGCACCAGCACGTCCCCGCGCCGCAGGTCCTGATACGTCAGGTCCACTTTGACCTTGGCATCGGGTCCCAGCGCCTGGAGGATGATGTTGCGTCGCTCGCTCTGTGCCGCTTCCTCTTCGGTCAGCTCCCCGGCCTCGACGAGACGCTGCATCAGAGACTGGTCCTTGGTGAGCTGGTGCGCGCGGCCGTCGCGGATCAGATAGGCGCGGCTGTCACCCACCTGCGAGAGGTAGAGGTGATCCTCGAGCACGCCGACCGCGGTGGCCGTGGTGCCCATGCCGCGCACTTCGGGGTGCGCCTTGGCATGCTCGTGGATACGCACGTTCGCCGTCTCCACCGCCTCCTTGAGGCGCTGGGCGAATCGCGGCGCGGTGGCCTCGCTGTCGCCGTTCCAGTGCTGCATCAGGTACTCGAAGATC
>QKHC01000082.1 GCA_003251175.1 Gemmatimonadota bacterium | reverse complement strand
CTCCCCCGTCAGCATCTCGTACAGCACGCACCCCAGCGCGTACACATCGGCCTTGGCCGTGATCTCCCGCTCCCCCATCGCCTGCTCGGGCGCCATGTAGTGCGGCGTCCCGAGCGACATCCCGGTCTCGGTCATCCGCGTGCCACCCTCCGAGCGGCTCACCGCCAGCGCGATGCCGAAGTCCGCCACCTGCGCCCGGCCGTCGTGCAGCAGGATGTTCTCGGGCTTGATGTCGCGGTGCACCACGCCGTGGCGGTGTGCGTAATCGAGGGCGTCGGCCACCTCGCGCGTGATGCGCACCGCCTCGTCCACCGCCAGCTGCTTCTCGCGCCGCATCCGGTCGCGCAACGACTCGCCCTCGACGTAGGGCATGACGTAGAAGACGGTGCCGTCGGCCTCCCCGGAATCGTGCAGCGGCAGGATGTGGGGGTGCTGGAGATTGGCGGTGGTCTTGATCTCGGCGAGGAAGCGCTCGGCGCCGAGGATCGCCGAGAGCTCGGGGCGCAGCACCTTGAGGGCGACCTTGCGGTCGTGGCGCACGTCGTGGGCGAGGTAGACGGTGGCCATGCCGCCCGCGCCGATCTCGCGCTCGATGCGGTAGCGGTCAGCGAGGGCGGTCGACAGACGCCCGGTGAGGTCGGTCATGACTTCCCAGCCGGCGCATCCCGCCGCACGGTGCGCCCGATGACGATCGTGACGTTGTCGCTGCCCCCGCCGTCCAACGCATCCTGCAGCAATGTCTCGCACGTCTGCTGCGCACTCTCGAGCGCGCCGAGGCGTTCGGCGATGCGCTCGTCGGAGACGTGCTTTGTGAGACCGTCGCTGCACAGCAGCACGACCGCCCCCCACTCGCGCATCACGCGGGTCACGACGGGCGCGGCCTGCTGGCCTCCGATGGCGCTCGACAACACGTGCGCCCAGCGCGTCGAGAACGCCTTGGTGCGGGTGAGCACGCCCTCGTCCACCAGGTCCTGGGCCATCGTCTGGTCGCGCGTGATTTGCGTCAGTCGCCCCTGCCGATACAGGTAGCACCGGCTGTCGCCCACCTGCAGCAGATAAGCCTCCGGCCAGAGCCCGAGCCACAGCGTCAGGGTCGTCGCCAGGCGACCGGGCCGACCTTGCAGGGTGGCGCGCTCGAGCAGGTTGGCGTGGCAGCGCAACGCGGCATCGGCGAGCTGCTGGCCGAAGACATCCGCCTGCGTCGCGTCCGAGGTGTAGAAGGTGTGGGTGCTGCGCGCCACGTATTCCGCCACCGCCTGCACGGTGAAGCGGCTCGCCTCCTCCCCGGAGCCGCTGCCCACCCCGTCGGCCACCATTGCGAGCGAGGCGAGCCGCACGGGCTCGACGGGCAGCGGCACGTCAGGCGGCAGGCTCGTCCGCGTGACGTGCATCTGCTTCGACAGCTCCGCGATGATGAAATGATCCTGATTCTCGCGCCGCACCTTCCCCGGGTGGGTGAGACCGAAGACATCGATGTCGGCCTCCGTCGGCGCGTCTACCGGATCCCCGGCGGGGTCGCTCATCCGTCCCTCCTGACTGGTGATCGTGCGATCGTCCACACGGCCGTCAGCGCGCTGAGCCCCGCGAGCGCGGCCGCCGTGAGCATCACGAGCCGGAAACCACTGACAAAGGCCACGTCCACCGCACGCTCCACGGCGCGCACCGTCGTTCCATCCAACCCCGTCGGGATCTCGAGCGCGGCGAGCTGGACCAGACGCTCGTCGATGATGCGACGTGCGCCGGCGGGCAACGCCAGTCCGTCGAGCTGCGGTCCCAGCCGGCGCTGAAAGGCCCCCAGCACCATCAGCCCCATGATCGCCACGGCCAGCAGACCCGCGACGCGCGCCGCCGCGTTGTTCACCCCCGAGGCAATGCCGGTGCGCTCGGCCGCGACCGCCTCCATGACGGTGGTGGTCAGCGGCGCGGCTGCGATCGCCATCCCGAGCCCCAGCACCACCATCGGGGGAAAGAACGATACCCAGTACGACGCCCCGATCCCAGGGAGGGAGAACAACACGTACGCGACCGCGGCCACGGCTGGCCCGATGGTCAGCGGCAGCCGCGCCCCGTAACGGCTGGTGAGTCCGCCCGCCCAGCGTGACAGTAGAAATACGATCAGGATGAACGGCAGGAACGCCGCCCCGGCGCCAGTCGCCGAATAGCCCTGGACCTGGATGAGGTTGAACGGGACGAAGAACAGTGCGCCGCCCAGCGCGCCGTACAGCAGCACGGTGAGCAGATTGACGCCGCTGAACGTCGCCGACCGGAACAGCCCCAGCGGCAGCATCGGCTCGCCCGCGCGGGCTTCCACGGCGACGAACACAAGCAGCAGCAACACCCCACCGGCCAGCGCCGCCAGCACCGTATCGTGGCTGAAGCCCGCACGCCCGGCCTCGATCAACGCGTAGGTCACCGCGGCCAGCCCCAGCGACGCCAGCAGCCCACCGCCCCAGTCGAGCCGGCCCGCCGTCGAGCGCTCACCCTGCTCGGGCACCCGCAGCCACAGGATGGCGAGGACGACGGCCGCGACGGGCACGTTGATGAAGAAGATCGCTCGCCACGACACCTGCTCCACCAGCCACCCGCCGAGCACCGGCCCACCAGCCGACGTGATCGCCGTGGCGCCGGCCCAGGTCCCGATAGCCCGGCCGCGCTGCGCGTCGCTGAAGGTGGCGCTGAGCAGCGCCAGGCTCCCCGGCACCAGCAGCGCGGCCCCGAACCCCTGGACCCCGCGAGCCAGGATGAGCTGCCCCACATTCGGTGCGAGCCCGCACCACGCCGACGCGACGGCGAACACCGCGACGCCGATCCCGAAGACGCGACGCCGGCCGAACCGGTCCCCCGCCGCACCGCCCAGCAACAGCAGGGCAGCGAGGGACAGCGCGTAGGCCTCGACCACCCACTGCACATCCAGCAGGTCCGCGTCGAGCGCCGTCTGCAGGGCCGGCAGCGCCACGTTCACCACCGTCCCGTCGATGAAGGCCATGCTCGATCCCAGGATCGTCGCCACGAGCACCCAGCGGCCGAGTTGCGGTCCACACGGGGCGCGCGCCGCCACCCCACCGAGGACGACGCCTTCATCACACGGCGGCCGGACGATGTTCGCCATCAGCGTCGCTCCAGATCCATCACCCACACATCGCTTTCGTGACCGCCGATCGTCAGGTAGAAGCGATCACCGTCGGTGGTGAAACCGTAGCGGGTGGGTTGCCGCTGCGGATCGTCGAACCGCACGAGCACACGCGACGCGCCCCCGGCCGCGGGCACTGAGCGGATGCTCCATCCCTCCGGTCCGCGCGCCAGGTAGTACAGCGTGCGACCATCCGGCGCCCACGCAGTGTAGAACGCCTCCGCGCCGATCGCTTCGTTGTCGACCACCAGCCGCGACGTATCGCCCGCGCCGGTCACGATCCGGATGCCGTCGAGCGCGTGGTAGGCAATCTCGTCGCCGACGGGCGACCACTGGGCGAAATCGCCGACGGCGGCGATCCGCCGCACCGTGTCGGCCTGCAGGTCGAGCACGGCAAACCACTGCGAGGTTGCGTCCACGACCTCGTACGCCACGCGGCGGCCATCCCAGGCCCAGTCGGGGTCCAGCTCCTCCTGGGGACTGCTGGTGCGGCGGGTGAGCCCGGTGCCGTCGGCGTTGACGGTGAACACGTCACGGTTGCCGCTGCGCAACGAATGAAACACGATGCGGCGGCCATCGGGTGACCAGGCGGCGCTGAAGTCACCCGCCGGGTCCGCGGTGAGCGGGACCGCCTCGCCGCCGCTGGCCGGCATGATGTAGATATCGGCATTCCCGCTGCGGTCCGAGTCGAACACGAGCCGTTGTCCATCGGCGGTGACGTCCACGTCCTCGATCGTCTGCTGCCCTGTCGTCACCGGCCGGGCCGCGGCGATCGACACGGCGCCACCCGACGGCCGATCGATGACCCAGATGTTGGAGAACGTCCGCAAGCGCGAGTAGGCGAGCCGACTGCCGTCGCGCGACAGGTCGATGGTGTGCGCGTCGAGCCCGGTCGTGAGCCGCTCGATCGGCCCCGCCGCAGCACCGTTCCGCTCCAGGCGCACGCGGTACACGTCACGGGAGCCGCCGCGATCGGAGACGAAGAACAGATCGCGGCCATCGGGAGACCAGACCGGGCTGCCATCGAGGTGCGTCCCGTCTGTGATGGCCACCGGGTCGCCCCCGTCGAGCGACACGACCCAGATCGCGGACGCGCCGTTGTTGGCAAAATAGGCCGTCCCGAACACGAAGATCGGGTTCCCGGCCGCCAGCGCGATCCGCTCGCCATCGGGCGACCACGCCGGTGAATACGCCGCGGACGGCACGGCGAGCTGCTCGATCGCGCCGTCGTCCAATCCCACGATGGACATCGTGTTGGCGCCAGCACCGGTGTCGAGGGCGGCCCATTCGTTTTCCAGCACCGCCAGGCGACGACCATCCGGCGACCAGGCGAGGCCGGCGAGGGCCGTGAACACCGACCCCGGAGACGTCACGCCGGCGGTGTCGACCCGGTACACGATCCGTCCCGGACCACCGAGCGCCGGAACGACGCGTACCCCATCAAACGCCTGGTAGGCGATCTGCGACCCGTCCGGCGACCACCGCGGCCACCGGAACACCTGGCCGGCGGCGCTCGTGAGCGCGACGGTGCGGCCGCCGCGCACCTGCCGCACCAGAATCTGCATGTCGTCCACGAGCCCCGAGGCGTACGCGATCATCGTGCCGTCGGGCGAGAGGGCGGGATCGACCTCGAGGCCGGGATCCCGAGTCACCTGCGCGGTGCTGACGATGACCGGCAGTCGCGCCGTGCCGCGGGACATCAGCCACACGACGCTCGCAACCGCAGCCACGACGGCCACGGCGGCAACCACCAGCCAACCGCGTCGCGGCGCCACCGGGCGCACCATGCCGCCGCGGGTCGGCCGCTGAAGGGCATCGGCGAACTGGGCGACGGGATTGAACCGGTCGGCCGGGTTCTTGGCGAGCGCTCGCTGCAGCACCCCGGCCACCTCCGCCGTCACGGCTGGCCGGATCTGTGTGATTGCCCGCGGCTCGGCGGTCAAGTGCTGATTCAGCACGCTCGCGACCGTCGGTCCGGTGAAGGGGGGCTGCCCCGCCAGCATCTCGTACAGCACACACCCGAGCGCATAGAGATCGCTCCGTCCATCCAGCTCCCCGCTCCCCGCTCCCTGCTCGGGACTCATGTACGCGGGCGTCCCCACGGCCACCCCCGTCTGGGTCAGACGATCGCCCCCGGCCGCGGTGATCGCCCTCGCAATGCCGAAATCCGCCACCACCGCGTGCCCGCTCTCGAGCAGGATGTTCTCGGGCTTGATGTCGCGATGAATCACGCCGCGGCTGTGCGCATAGCTCAGGGCGTCCGCCACCTCGCGCGCGATCTGCAGCGCGTCGTCGAGCGGCAGCTGCTTCTCCCGATCGAGCCGGGCGCGCAGCGACTCGCCCTCGACGTAGGGCATGACGTAGTACAGCAAGTCGGCGGACGGTGAGGCAGCGGACGATGGCCCGGCGGTCCGCCCGCTATCGTACAACGGCAGGATATGCGGGTGGCGCAGCGCTGCGGTCGTCTCGATCTCACGCAGGAAGCGCTCGGGCCCCAACGCCGCCGCCAACTCCGGATGGAGGACCTTGATCGCCACGCGGCGATGATGCTTGACGTCCTCGGCCAGGTACACCGTGGCCATGCCGCCGGCACCGAGCTCCCGCTCGACCGTGTAGCGGCCCGCGAGGGCCGCGGCCAGGCGATCGCGCACGTCAGCCATCGTCACCCGCACGCCGCGCCTCGACGGGAATCGCGGCCGAACCGGGACCAGTCAGGCGGGTGCCTGACAACCGACACGAGCGACGCACGACAGACCGGGGCATGGTCCCCAAGATGCCGCACCGAAGCGCCCCGGGCGAGGGCCGCGACGGCGGTGCGGGCGCCCGCATCGCATATTACGAGCGGCCCGTCCCCGGGGCACCAGCGGGCCCACACCGGATTCCGACGAGGTTGTCGTGGCCAACGAACACTTCTATCCGCCCATCGAGCCGTACGCGTCCGGTTGGCTGGCCGTGGACCAGCGGCACGAGATCTACTGGGAGCAGTGCGGGACGTCATCGGGCATCCCGATCCTGTTCGTGCACGGGGGTCCGGGTGCCGGCTGCTCGGCGTTCGACCGCCGCTTCTTCGACCCCGCCGCGTTCCGGGTGATCCTCTTCGACCAGCGGGGCGCTGGCCGCTCGCGGCCGGCCGGGGACCTGCACGACAACACCGCCGACCACTTGGTCGCGGACATCGAGCGGCTGCGGCGCGAGCTCGCCATCGACACGTGGCACGTGTTCGGTGGTTCGTGGGGCAGCACCCTGACGCTGTACTACGCCCAATGCCATCCCGACCGCATTCGCAGTCTGGTGCTGCGTGGCATCTGGCTGCTGCGGGATGGCGAGCTGGGGTGGTGGTTCCGCGATGTGCGCTGGCTGCAGCCCGAGCTGTGGCGCGCCTTCGCCGAGCACATTCCCGAACCGGAGCCCGGCGACCTGCTGGAAGCGTACTGGCGACGTCTCACGGGGGATGATCGCGACGCCGCGCTCGCCGCAGCCCGTGCGTGGAGCATGTACGAAGGTGCCGGCTGCACGCTGCTCCCCAACCCCGAGTTCGCCGGCATGTTCGCCGAGGACGCCATGGCATGGAGCCTGGCCCGGCTCGAGGCGCATTACATGCGCAACGCCCGGTTCACCCCCGACACCCGGTTGCTCGACGACGTCCGGCGCATCCGCCACATTCCGGCGTTCGCCGTGCATGGTCGGTACGACCTGGTGTGCCCGGTGCGCAACCTCGACGATCTGCGGCGCGCGTGGCCTGAGCTCGACTGCGAAATCGTCCCGGATGCCGGCCACTCCTCGCACGAGCCCGGTATCACCCGCGAGCTGGTGGCCGCGACCAGCCGCATCGCCGCGAGGGGCAGCCCCGTCCGCGGCAGGGCGTGAGCGCCGGCACCCGCGCCGCCCGCGGTCCGTCCTCCCCGTCGTGCGCGCCTTGCTGTCGGGGCTCCGCCGGCCTTAATCTTGGCTCGAGGCGCACCAACTGGCGTCCACACGTGCGAGGTCCGGATGGCTTTCCATCACTGCGAGATCTGCCTCGAAGACGGGACCGTCATCGCCCGCCAGGTCGTCGTATCGCTGGAGGAGAACACCGGCGGCGGCGCACCGGGCTGGTATGGCACGATGACAGTCACGCACCATGTCACGCTGCAGCCGGGCCAGCGCTACCGCGTGATCCTCGATGACGGGCGCAGCGGCGACTTTCAGGTACGCCGCAACACCTTCGCGGGGGGACAGGACCGTGCGGTTGCCGTGCAAGGCATGGGTCCACTGGCGATGGCCGGCGGCGCCACCTGACGGCTGCGCCCTTTACGCCCCTGCGGCCGCCCGCGACCGCGACCAGCTGATCAGCATTCCCACCGCAACGACGGTAACGGCACCGATCACGTTGTGCCACAGGAAGGAGACGGTGGGCGCGCCGACGCTCGCCGCACCGACGGCTGCCATCCCGGCGATGAGCCCCACGAAGGCGCCGCGCGCGCGCGCGCCGGGGATCATGGCGAGGATGAACACACCCAGGATCGACCCGTAAAAGAACGATCCAAAACGGTTCACCACCTCGATCAGTGACCCCAGCGACACCGCGTAGGTGGCCACGATGCACGCGAACACCCCCCACACACCCGTCGCCACTTTGGACACCCTGAGGAAGTGTGCGTCCGGCCCCGCGGGCCGGATCCACCGCCGGTAGAAATCGACGACCGTCGCCGTGGACAGTGAATTCAGCTCGGCGGCGATGCTCGACATTGCCGCGGCCATGACGGCCGCGATGAACAGGCCGGCGAGGCCGAGGGGCAGCTCACCGAGCACGAACCGCGGCACGATGTAGTTCACGTCCCGCGATGGCTCGCCGGTCACCCGCTCGGCGAGACGCAGCGCCTCGCCGCGGACCGTCTCCACCGCCGCGTCGCGATCGCGGAAGGCATCCACTGCCCCCGCCCGCGCGGCCGTCGCGCGCTCCATCGCCGCGGCGGCGTACTGAGTCTCCAGCTCGGCGTAGGCCGCCGGCGCCGCCTCACGGACACGTCGCTCGTGCGCCGGGTTGAACAGCAGGGGCGGTGCCTGAAACAGGTAGTAGACGAACACCAGCACGCCCACGAGCAGCACCAGTCCCTGGAGCGGGATCTTCCAGTAGGCGCTCATCAGCAGCGAGCTGCGCGCCTCGTCCACCGAGCGGGCCGTGAGGTAGCGCTGCACCTGGCTTTGGTCGGTCCCGAAATACGACAACATCAGAAAGGTCCCGCCGATGATCCCCGACCAGAAGGTGTACGTCTCGTGCAACGTGAACGAGAAATCGAAGACCCGCATCCGGCCCACCGATCCCGCCAGGCGCAACGCCGCATCAGCTGACACTGGCAGGCGGACGACCAGCACGACCACGATCGCTACCAGCGTGGCGACGATGAGCACCATCTGCTTCACGTCTGCCCACGTCACTGCCTGCACCCCGCCCACCATGGTGTAGATCACCGTCGGCACACCGATCAACGCGACCGACCACGCGAGGTCCCACCCGAAGACAGCCGAAAACAGGACCGCCGGGGCGGCGAGGATCGTGCCGCACGACATCCCGCGGGAGAGGAGGAAAAGCAGACTGGTGAGCGACCGTGTCTTCGCGTCGAAGCGACGCTCCAGGTACTCGTAGGCGGTGAACACCCGCGCGCCATGCAGAAACGGAACCAGGGTGACGCCCAGCACCACCATCGCGAGCGGCAGACCGAAATAGAATTGGATGAACCGCAGGCCGTCGGTGGCCCCCTGCCCGGTGGTGCCGATCATCGTGACGGCTGACAGTTGCGTCGCCATGACCGACAACCCGACCGCCCACCACGGCAGGCTCCGGTTGGCCAGGAAATAGCCTTCGATCTCGTGCGTGCCCTTCGCCCGACGCACGCCGTCCCAGACGACGTAGGTGAGATAGGCGATGACGATGACCCAGTTGAGCGGATGCAAGCGCCTACCCGGCGTACCGCGCCTGGAGGAGCCACAGCAGGGCCAGCGCCACGACCTGCACGGCCAGCACCCGCAGCAGGGTTCGCCGGAAGCGGCCCGCCGCGCGCGGTGGATCGCCGCTGCCCGAAGGCGTCACCGCCACGCCTTGGGAACAGCCTCCGGCTTAGTGGGTTGCGCCGCCGCGAGGGCCGCTCGCTTCGCCCGCAGCTCTCGGAACCCGATCAGCCGGCGCTCGTCCTCATCCCACAGCGTGAGTCGCACCGTCTTGAGGCTCTGCCACAACGTCAGCGTCGTGACGCGCTGCGTCTCGGGAACCTCGTCAAAACAGCGCTGCAGGTGGTAGTTGGGGATCCGGCTCGCCACGTGGTGGATGTGGTGCAGACCGATGTTCGCCGTGAACCACTGCAGGATCTTCGGCATCACGAGGTGTGAGGAGCCCTCGAGCCCGGCAGCGTAGTAGTTCCAGGCTTCGCGGTAGCGCCAGTAGGTGTCCTCGTACTGATGCTGCACGTAGAAGAGATAGACGCCGATCGATCCGGCGATCAGCGTGATAGGGACCTGCACCAGCGCGAACTTCCCGAAGCCCACCGCCAGCCCCATAGCGACGACGAGGGCCGCTATCCCCAGCGTGGTCCAGTGCACGCTGGCCCACTCCCGCTTCCATGTGCGCGGTGCGTCCGCGGGGAATCGGTGCTTGACGATGAACTGGTACGTCGGACCGATCCCCAGCATCACCAGCGGATGCCGGTAGAAGCGATAGAGCAACCGCTTGAGCCGCGAACGGCTGAGGTACTCCCGCACCGTGAGCGTGTCGATATCCCCGAAGCCGCGCGTATCGAGATTGCCCGACGTCGCGTGATGGATGGCGTGGGTCTTGCGCCAGTACTCGTAGGGGACCAGGGTCAACACCCCGATCACCGAGCCGACGAAGTTGTTGACCCGCTGCGATCGAAAGAACGCTCCATGTCCGCAGTCGTGCTGCAGCATGAACAACCGCACCAGCAGCAGCGCCGCCGGCAGCGCGAGGATCAGAGTGAGTACGTAGCTCACCTGGAGACTCCACAGCATGACGAACCACAGCACCACGAGCGGGACCGCGGTCGTCGCGAGCTGCCAGACGGCCCGCCAGGCCTCCGGCAGGCGATACGGTGCGAGTAATGTGCTCCAGTCCACGGAGGCCGGTGCGCCGGTCGTCGCCTGAGAAGCAGTCATTCCTTGATCTCGATCGTGTCGGGGAGATTGGGGACCACGCAGAGAAACTCGAACGGCTCGTTGCCCTCGGCCCGGTACCAGTGAGGCGTGCCTGCCGGGATGAACACCACGGTTCCGGCTCCCACCGCATGCACGTCGTCGCCGATGCCGACGGTGGCCCGGCCGCTCAGCACGTACTGCTCGTGCTCGACCGTGTTGGTGTGACGGGGCATGCCGCCGCCAGGCTCCATGATGAAGCGGCGCAGGGCGAAGTGCGGCCCCTCGCCCGCTCCGATCAACACCTGCCGTGTCGTCGCCGTACCGGCGGCCACAGGCTCGACAGGGACCTCGGCGATGTGCTTCACCGACATGCGATCTCCACGATGCGAGAGTGTGCCAGCGCGGCGCTCACCGGTGGGACGCGTCCGCGCCGGCATAGCGCCCGAAGAAACTATCACCGTTCCACGCCGGGCGCGCGGGCCGGTCGGCAATGTGCCGCACCAGCAGCACATAGAACGCCTGGAAGGCCGCTGCCGACGCGAGATCCACCGGCTGCGCCGGATCGTCGCTGGGACGGTGATACCGCTCCCGGCGAAACGCCAGGATCCGCCGGTGCTCCGGCGTTCCCCGCTCAAAGCCCACCTTGAGCGAGACCGCGGGGATCCCCGCGCGAATGAAGCTGTACTGGTCGCTGCGCACGAACGCGTTGCGCTCGGGCTCGGGGTCCGGGACGGCGGCCACGCCCGCTCGCGCGGCCGCCGCCCGGACGTCATCCGCCAGATCCGACTCCTCCAAGCCGTTCACGATCACCGAGCGGAGCGGGATGATGGGCAGAAACATGTCGGTGTTCACGTTGGCGACCATCGCTCCCACGGGCACCGTGGGATGGGCGGCGTAGTACTTGGAGCCCAGGAGACCACGTTCCTCTGCGGTGACGGCCAGGAACACGATCGACCGCGCTGGCGCTGGCACCACGCCGGACAGCGACCGCGCCATCCACAGCAGCATCGCCGTCCCCGACGCGTTGTCCATGGCCCCGTTGTAGACGCTGTCTCCCGCGACCGGGGCTCCCACGCCTACATGATCGAGATGCGCGGTGAGCACGACGTACTCGTCGCGGCGCGCCGGGTCCGATCCCGGCAACATGCCAACCACGTTATCGGATTCGACTTCCGTCGTCGCCGCCGTCACGGTCGCGTGGACCGACACCGGCAGCGCGAAGCGCGGCAGCGGCAGCCCGCTGTCCGCGCGGGCGGCGAGGCCGGCCAGCGTGTAGGGGGTCCCCGCGAACAGCCGCGCGCCGACCGTCGCGCGCGTGGTCACCGCCACCCGCAGCCCGGCCAGCGCGTCGAGGCCCGTGTCGGCCAGCGCCATCTGCGGCTGCAGCCGCATCGCCACCCGCTGCTCCCAGCCGATGTCGCTTCCGGCTGTCGCGCCGGAGAACGCGAGCGTGCCCACCGCGCCGGCGGCCCGCAGCACCTGCCACATCCGGGAGCGCGCGTCCGAGACCACCGGCCCCGGAATCCCGCGCGGCAAGCCTGACAGGTAGGCCACAACCGCCCCGCGCAGGTCCAGGCCGGCGAGATCATCGTGCCCATACTCCGGCAGCGCGAGGCCGTAGCCGACGAACACCACCGGGGCCTCAATACGGGTCGTCCGCGGTGCCCGGGTGCTGAGATAGGCGTCGCGACCGAGCACCAACGTGTCCGCCTCCCCATCGCGCACGATCGTCAGGCTGCTGCGCTCCTCATCGAGGGTGTGCACCACCAGGCGCACCGGCTGGTAGTAGCCATTGGTGCCACTGGGGCGCAGGCCCGCTCGCTGAAACGCCGCCGCCACGAACTCGGCCGCGCGCCGATGCTCGGCACTCCCCGCCGCGCGCCCGCGCATCGAGTCGTGTGCCAGCGCCCCGACATCCGCCCACCACGCTTCCGCCTCCGTCTGCGCGCACGCCGCGGTGGCCAACAGCGCCGCCAGCGCACCACCCAGGATGGCGCACCGCCCCATGCCCGTCATCGCCCGCCCCCGCTCGCGTCCGCCGCCGCCTCGCTCTCGAACAGCTCGCCCGTGGTCAGCTCACGGGCGATGCGGTCCAGATCGTACGCGTGATCGAGCGCCGCCAGAATGGCCCGAACGTCGACCATCACGTTGCGACCACGCTCGGGCAGGTATATGAAATCGCGGGACAACCCCTCGATGTTGCGATCGAAGTTGAGTCCAACCAGCGCAAGGCGAGTGGTCACCGCCGGCGATCCCGAATTCCCGCCATAGGTGTCCGCCGTCGACACGAAATTGAGCGGCGTGGCCAGATCGAGCCCGGCAGGCGGCGTGCGCCACCGCTCCGGAAGGTCCCACGACGTGCCGGGACCGTGGCTCGCGAATCGGTCGTACAACCCATAGAAGGTCGTGTGCCACGGGGCCAGGGTGCCGTTGTATGCATAGGGGCGCACCACGCCGTCGGTGACGCGCGGAGACGATGTGGCATCGGGGGGAATCGATTCCCCGTACACCGCGAACCGCGCACGACCGAGGTGACTCGCCAGCTCCCGCTCCTGCAGCTCGATGCGGTCCGTGACCTCCACCCACGCGGCATAACGCGGGGCCAGCACTGCCGCCAGCTGCATCCCGCGATCATCCGCGCGGAGCCCACCGTGGGCCAGCGCCGCCGCCGTCCGCGCGGAGTCCGAGAGGTCCGACGCCGCGACCAGCGCCGCCGCGGCCTCGCGGGGCGTCCGGCCGCCCAGCGCCGCCTGGGTCACCGGGTCATCGGCTCCGAGCGCGCTGGCCAGCAGCTCGAAACGGGCCGCGACGACCCCCTGCTCGAGCGCCGCCGGCACGGTGGCGATTGCCAGCAGTCTCGCCCGGCGCGCGTCGACCGAGTCGCGCGGCGCCGTGGCATACGCGTGTGCCGCCAACAGTCGTCGCAGCAGCCCCGACGGCTGGCTCGAGTGCGTCAACTGCGTGAACGCCTGCCACGCCCCGGCGTGTCCCGCCTTCTCGCGCTGCAGCGCGGCGATGCGGTCGAGCACGTCGCCGTACTGCGCCTGCAACGCCGCGCGCTGGCCGATGGCCGCGCGCAGCTGTCGCTCCGCGTCGCGCTTGCGCCCGAAGATCGCCTCGTCGCTGAGCGCGGCGAGCTGCCCCTGCGTGCGCTTCAGCCGATTCGAGAGGGAGAACATCCGGTTCCGGATGTCGAACGCCTCGGCTGCGCCCGGATCCGCCTGACGATAGGCATCCATCGCCGCCAGGGTCGCGGTGAGGTACGCCACGTACCCGGGCAGCTCCACATCGCGCTGGAATTCGAGCTGGGCGACCGTGAGCAGCCGCGACGTGGGCCCGGGGTTGCCGATGACGAACACGGCGTCGCCTTGCTCGACGCCCTCCGTCGACCAGCGGAACGAGTCCGGAGTGCGATACGGGGTCCCGTCCTCGGCATAGACGCGGAGGAACGCGAAGTCGAGATCGTACCGCGGGTAGGTGTAGTTGTCCTCATCGCCGCCGAAGAAGCCCATCTGCAGCTCGGCGGCCGCCACCAGCCGAACGTCGGTGAAGCGCCGGAACACGTACGCCGAGTACCGCCCGCCGTGGTACAGCGGCACCACCGTCACCACGACCGAGTCGCCGGCGGTGCCGTACTCCGCGCGCAGCTGCTGCTCGATCGCGCCGGTCGCCGCCCGGCGCGCCCGGTCGCGCGCCGAGTCGCTCGACTCGCGGTCCACGGCAGCGAAGATCCGGTCCGACACGTCGCGCGCCGCAATCAGCTGGTCGGCGTAGTAATCCGGGATGCGACGCTCCGCCGCGAGCGTCGTGGCGCGAAACCCGTCATCGAGCAGCCGCTCCCCCGCCCGCTGCACGCGGGTCAGCCGGCTGCGCACGCAGTGATGATTGGTGGCCACCAGCCCGTGCGGCGACACGAACGCCGCGGAGCATCCGGGGATGCGCAACGCCGCCAGACGGGCGCGCGCGAACCACGCCGAATCGGCCGCGAAGCCGTACGTCTCCGTGAAATACGTCGTCGGCGCGTACTCGAACGCCCACATCTTGCCGGCGTCGAACCGGCCTGCCCGAATCGTGTCGCCGCCCGTCCCCTGCGCCGCGGCGGGAGTCACCGCAAGACAGACACCGACCCACACGGCACACGCGTTTCTCATCATCGCACCACCAGCGCTTGATGAAACCAGAGCCGACGCCCATTCGGCGCCCGCACGGTCAGACGGTAGTCCCCTGGAGCGGCCGTGAAGCCGACGTCGAGCGTCTCTCCCACCTCGAGGATCTCCGTGCCCGGACCATCGATCGCCTGCGCCGCCGGCAGGTTCGCGCCGTCCTTCGCGATCGGGCGCCAGGGCAGATAGTCTGCCGAGTCGCGCTCCACCGAAAACCGCAGCCGCGCCGCCGGCCCGATGTTCACCATGCGCAGTCGGTAGCGTCGGCCAGCCGCGAGGCGCAGGGCGGGAGCGGTGCTATCGCCGTTCACGACAATGGGACCTCGCGGGCTGAGCCAGCCCGCCGTGTAGAGCAAGTCCGACGCCGGATCGAGGTCCTCGCCGGGCGGCAGCACCACGATGGGACCGTAGAGACCGGCTGTGAGCTGGCTGACGTCGTGCAGATGGGTGTGATAGATGAACGTCCCCGCGCGGCGCAGCGTGAGGCGCGCCACGAACGAGTCGCCGGGAGCCACCGGCGGCGTCACGGCGCCCCCGATCCCGCTCCACCCCGCCACGCCGTCCGACCGGCTCTCGAGCTCGAGTCCGTGCCAGTGGATCGCGGTCGCCTCGTCGAGCCCGTTGACCACCACCACGTCGGTCGGCTGGCCCTGCGTCACCACCAGCGGCGGTCCCGGCGACCTGGCGACCGGCGCGGCCGCGTCGGTCTCGATCGCCACGCCCACGCGGCGCGTCGAGTCGGCGGCCCGGTCGAGCTCGGTCACCAGCAGGCGGACCCGCCGGGGGTCGGGGCGCGGGGGCGGCTGCCAGCCGGGCGGCGGCTGCACCTGGATCCCGAGCACGAGCCCGGCCATGTGACTGGCGACGTGCTCGCCGTGGAACGAGTGGTCGAAACGGGCTTCTTCGGGAATGGCGTGGAATGCGATGTGACAGTGGAACAGCCAGTTGCCGGGCTCCGCCGGGCTCCAGGCGATGCTCATCGTCTGGCCGAAGCGGATGTCTTCGGTCACCGCCTGGCGGCGCTCTTCCGGCGCGTAGACGGTGTCTGCCAGCAACGTGCCCTTGGAATCGATGCGAAAGAAGAACCCGTGCAGGTGCATGGGGTGGTTGCGGCGGGTGCCGTTCACCCAGCGCCAGCGCACCGAATCGCCCACCGTCAAGCGAATCGGCTCGGTGAACGGAAACGATTTGCCGTTGATCGCGAGGGCGTTGCGGTACTCCCGCTCCCCACGGCGCTCTCCCCAGATGTTCATGACGAAGATCCGATCATCGGTCCGCGCCCCAGCGGAGTCGATCACGAACGCGCCCGTCATCTGCTCCTTCTCGCCGGTGGTGTCCCGACCAGCCCAGGCCCCGTACATGTAGGTCCCGGGACTGGTGGCCGCGAACCGCAGCGAGCGGCGCTCCCCGGGCGGGACCACCAGGCTGTCGCCGGCCGCGGCGGGACGAGCGAACAACCCCCGCACCGTCACGGTCGAATCCGCGAGCATGTTGCGCACGGACACGTCAATCACCGTGCCTACGGGAACGCGAATCAGCGGCGCTGGAACCTGCGGCGCGCGTCCGACCTCAGCCAAGAACGGCGCGGTGACCGACGCCCCATCCTCCGCTTCGGGGAACCACTCTCCCGAACGGACTTCCAGCTCGAGCGTCAGGACGCCATCAGCGAGGACGCCCGCCGGTCGCCGGTTGTCATTGGGCTGGACGCGCGGCGCGGCATCGCTCGCCGGGCGGGCTGCACCAGCAAAAGCCAGGAGCAGAGCGAGCGCGGTACCCAGCACCGCGCGCGAGCGCAGGAACATCGCGAGACTCCAGGTAAGGTCAAGGATTGCAGAAAGATAGACCGTTGATCAACGCCCGTCACCCCGCGCGCCGAGCGCCGGGTCGCGGTACACCTCCCGCCCGGCGAGCAGCGTGAGCAGCACGCGGGCCTCATGGATGCGATGCGCCGGGATCTCGAACAGGTTGCGGTCGAGCACCACGAGGTCAGCCCACTTGCCGACCGTCACGGAGCCCGTGGAGTCTTCCTGATCGTCGGCGCGTGCGCCTCCCATCGTGTACGCTCGCAAGATGGTCGGCAGCCCCACCCGCTCCTCGGGAATCCAGGCGTCTCCGGTCGAATCCTCCGGCGCGCGTCGCGTGACCGCGACCTGCATCGCCGCCAGCGGGTCCATGGACGACACCGGCCAATCGCTCCCCGCCGCGACGACCGCGCCGGTCGCGACCACGGAGCGGATAGGGTACAACCACCGCGAGCGCACCGTGCCGAGCCGCGGCTCCGTGAGCTCGCGGATGTAGCTGTCGGCGTACGCCCACAACGGCTGGAAGCTCGCCACTACGCCGTACTCGGCGAGGCGCGGAATGTCCGCCGGGTCGAAGAGCTGGATGTGCGCCATGATGTGGCGGGGACCGGCAGCGCTGTCCCATCCGAACTGCCGGGCGAAGGCATCCAGCGTGACCCTGATGGCGCGGTCGCCGATGGCGTGGGCGTGGACCTTGAAGCCCGCCGAGTCGAGGCTGTGAACCAGGCTGTCGAGCAGGGGCGGCGGAACGATGAGCCCGCCACGGTACCCTGGGCGGTCGTCGTAGGGCGCGAGCAGCGCCGCCGTCTGCCCCTCGATCACCCCGTCCTCGAAGATCTTGGCGGCGACGGGACGCACCAGCCGGCCGGCGTAGCGAGTGCGCAGCGCCGCGAGCCGCGCCACCTGCGCGGTCCCCTGCGCGGGATCGGTGGTGAGTGAAACGATCACCCGTGCCGTCAACTCGCCCCGCCGCTCGGCAGCGGCATAGGCACGCAGGATGCGCTCGTCGGCGCTCGCTTCCTGCAGGGCGGTGATTCCGAATCGCGCCGCCATCGCCAGTCCGCGACGCAGGCCGGCCAGGTACTCGGCATCGGTGTGCGGCGGGATGTGCCGCGCCACCAGCGCCATCGCCGCCTCGCGCAGGGTGCCCGCCGGCTCGCCGCTGGCGTCCCGCACGATTCGTCCATTTGGTGGGTCGGGCGTGTCGCGGTTCACCCCAGCGACCGCCAGGGCGCGCGTGTTGACCCAGGCGGAGTGGACATCGGCCGACGTGAGGTACGCCGGTCGATCGGGAACCAGCGAGTCGAGCAGTGCGCGCGAGGGACTGCCGTCCGGGAAGGCCGGCAGCTGCCAACCGCCTCCGCGGATCCAGGGGGCGAGTGAGTCTCGAGCGGCGCAGGCCGCGACGGCGGCCACGATGGCGCCGCGCCCCTCGGCGTCGTTCACATCACACTCGGCCATCTCCAGGCCGCCCGTGACCGGGTGAACGTGCGTGTCGTGAAACCCCGGAACCACGAGACGACCCGGGAGGCGACGCACCAGCGTGGCGGGGCCGATCCACTCCCGCGCCCCGACCGTGTCCCCGACGTACACGATCAGGCCGTTGCGCACAGCGACGGCCTGCGCCCAGGGCTGGGCGGCGTCGACCGTATAGACGCTCGTGCCGGTGAGCACCAGGTCCGCGCGCGGCTCACCGGCGGGCGCGGCCGTGCCGGCCACAACGGCAGCGACCGCGACCAGGTGGCGCGCTCGGGCTGCCGACGCAGCGCGCGGCATCTCAGCGCGTCGCTTGCAACTCCGGATCGGCACGGTGCCACACTGCCCGGAGGGTCGCCGCCGCGCGCTCCGCTGCCGCGCTATCGCCCGCCGCAGCGGCGGATCGCGCCAGCCCGCGCAGTGACAACGCCCGCTTGGGCGCCAGCTCGAGCGCCCGCGCGAACGCGCGCCGGGCGTCCACCGGGCGGCCCAGCGCCAGGAGGGTCTCC
>QKHC01000110.1 GCA_003251175.1 Gemmatimonadota bacterium | reverse complement strand
CGGGGACAGAAACTGCCGGTGTTCTCGGGACCGGGGCTGCCGGGGCTCGAGCTGGCCGCGCAGATCGTGGAGGGGGCCCGCGCGTCCCGCGGCGAGGCATTCGCGGTGGTGTTCGTCGGCATCGGCATCACGGCGCGCGAGACCGCCGCGTTCCTCGAGCGGTTCGAACAGAGCGGCGCGCGGGAGCGGAGCGTCCTCTATCTCAACGAAACCCGCGATCCGACGATCGAGCGCCTGCTGGCTCCACGCGTCGCGCTGGCGCAGGCGGAGTTTCTCGCCTTCGAGGCGGGAATGCACGTACTGGTGGTGATCGCTGACGTCACGCACTACTGCGAGGCCCTGCGGGAGATCGCGACCGCGCGCGAGGAAATCCCCGGCCGGCGTGGCTATCCCGGGTACATGTACACCGATCTGGCGGGGATCTTCGAGCGCGCCGGGATCGTGCGCGACCGAGCGGGGTCCCTCACGCAGATCCCGATCGTCACCATGCCCGACGATGACATCACACACCCGATCCCCGACCTGACGGGCTACATCACCGAGGGCCAGCTGGTACTCAGTCGAGACCTGCACCGGCGTGGCGTGTTCCCCCCGATCGACGTCCTGCCCTCGCTGTCACGGCTCATGAACGCTGGCATCGGTGCCGACCAAACCCGCGCGGGCCACCGCGAGTGGGCCGATCAGCTGTATGCGACCTACGCGCGTGGTCGCGAGGCGCGTCTCATGGCGACGATCGTCGGCGCGGCGAGTCTCCCCGAGCCGGATCGCCGGGCGCTCGACTTTGCGGAGCGATTCGAGCTCGAGCTCGTAGGCCAGGGCGAGATGCGCCGCGACATCGAGCAGACATTCGCCGTCGGCTGGCAGCTGCTCGAAGCGTTGCCGCGGGAGGACCTGACGCGGATCACCGACGATGTGTGGGCCAGCCACCACGGGAAGACCGCGTGAGCGAGGCACCGCGGATCGCGGCGACGCGCATGAATCTGCTGCGCGCAACCCGACGGCTCGAACTGGTCGCCAAAGGGGTCGGGTTGCTGCGACGCAAGCGTGAAGCGCTGGTGAGCGAGCTGTTCCGCCTGGCACGGCCCGCCGCCGACGCGCGCGCCCGTGTGGAGGCGGAAGCGCGGCTCGCCTACCCGGCGCTGTGGCGCGCGCTGGCGGCGCACGGCGGCGCAGGCCTGACGGCCCTGGGCTGGCCCAGTCGCGACATCAGCGTCGCGGTGACGCCCGGCGCCGTCTGGGGCGTCGCCGTGTCGCGCATGGAGCAGCGGGCGCCCATGACGCGCACGCTCCCGGCGCGGGGCACGACGGTGACCGCAGCGGGGCCGGCGGCGGTGGAGGCGACGGCGCGGTTCGAGGCGTTGGCCGAGCTGCTGCTCGAGGCGGCGCCGCGCGAGATGCTGCTGCGACGTTTGGGGGAAGCGCTGGCGCGGACGTCACGGCAGGTCAACACGCTGGAGCGTCGTGTCGCGCCGACACTGTCGGGACAGGTCGCCGCCGTCCGGCGCACGTTGGAGGAGCGCGAGCGCGAAGCGCATAGGCGACTGAGGCGCCTACGGCGGCAGGCCCTGCGCCCGGACCTGAAAAAACAATGAAGACGGGATGAATCGGTATTTCGGAAACTGTTACATGACAATAGCTTGTGGCCTGGGCGGCCGTCTCCGTAGCTTCATCCTCGGAGTCACGCCCTTAGGGAGTAATACGGAGGCCGCTGTACCAAACCGTGCGGGATGTTGAGGGAGGGGTCCCCATGAAGTTCCTTCGTCTGGCATTCGTTCCGTTGCTGATCGCCGCCGCCGTCGCGGGGGTTGGTGGAACGACCGCGTGTACCGACACCGTCACCCAGTACGACACCGTGATCGTCAATCGGCCATTCAACCCGCCGGCGGACGCGCTCAACGGATTCCTCGGCTACTTCAACGTCAGCGCCGGGCAGACCGCCTGCGGCAACTGCCATGCCAGTTACCAGCAGCGGTGGTCAGCCACGGCGCACGCCGACGCCTGGGCGGGCCTCCAGGGGTCTGGTCATGCCCAGCCCAGCTGCGAGGGCTGCCACACGGTGAACGAGTTCGGCAACTTCCTCACGGATTCCGCTGGCTACAAGACGACACAGGATTCGACCTACCACGATGTGCAGTGCGAGAGCTGCCACGGTCCGGGCTTCGAGCACGCGTCGCTGCCCGACGGCGTTGGCGGCCCCCTTGCGTCCATTGCGGTCGCGATGGATCCGGCCACGACGACGAACGGCTGCGGCGAGTGCCATCAGGACGCCCATCATCCGTTCGTTGAGCAGTGGGCCGAATCGAAGCACGGCTATGGCGCGAGCCACTACCTGTCGTACGGCGACCGCTCGCCCTGCCAGCAGTGCCACGAGGGCCGTTCCGCGCTGCGGCTCAATTTCAACGTTTCCACCAACTACCTCGAGCAGTCCGATCCGACGGCCTATCAGCCGATCGTCTGTGCCGTGTGCCACGATCCCCACGACGCGACCAACGAGGGCCAGCTGCGTGCTCCGCTCGCCGAGCCCAGCCGCAATCAGATCTGCGTCAAGTGTCATTCGCGCGAGGGCTCGCCACACCCCGGTGAAGCCACCCGTCGTGGCCCGCACGCCGCGCAGGGGCTGTTGGTCATCGGCCAGGACGCGGGCTGGATCGCGCCCAACTTCCAGGGTGACACGTCGCAGGCCATCGCCAGCACGCACGGCAGCGAGGCGAATCCCCGACTGTGCGCGTCGTGTCACGTGTACATGTTCGACGTGACCGACCCGGGGACGGGGGCCTTCGTGATCCGCAGCGTGGGGCACACCTTCGAGGCGATCGGCTGCCTCGATCCCACCACGGGCGTGCCCGTGGCTGGGCCCTGCCCGGACGCCGAGCGCAACTTCAAGGGATGCGCCGTCGCCGGTTGCCACGGCAATGAGCCCGCGGCGATGGCGGCGCTCACCTCCATTCGGTCGAGCATGAATTTCTACACCGATCTGCTGTGGTTCGACACGGACAACGATTCCGTGATCGACCCCACAGACTCGGGCGTGCTGCCGCAGATCCTGGCGAAATCGATCGCGGCGGGCGACTCGAACCAGAACAATCTATACGACGCCGTCTTTACACCCGCTGAAGGCGCCATCTGGAACGCGCAGCTGGCATTCACCCACCAGCGGGCACACTGGTCCAGCTTCCGCATCGCGGGGCAGTGGAGTGACTCACGTGGCCCCGCCTGCGACACGCTGCCGAACTGCGCCGTCGGCAGTGGCAACTCGGCGCACAAGTCGAGTGGTGAAGGCGTGCACAACACGTTCCTGCTGCAGGCCCTGCTGAGCTCCTCGATCAGCTACCTGATTCAGTACTACGGGTTGCCTGCGCCGCCGGTGGATCTGACGCCAACGGCGCAGCCGCCGGCGAACTGGGGCGCCACGCGGTAGTAACGCGAGGGGCCACCACGCCCGACACCGGCCCCGGATCGTTGCGGCCATCCGGGGCCGGTGGTTTCTTGAGGGGGCGCCGCTCGAGGGGCGCTGCGAAGTCCTGGGGTCTATCCGGGTGAGATGTCCGAGGAGGACGCGCATGAAGTTCCTTCGTGCGGCACTGGTTCCGCTCGTGGCGGCGATGGTCGCGACGGCATGTACCGACACCGTGACCGAGTACGCCAACCGACCGTTCAACCCGCCGGTCGACCAGCTCAACGGGTTCCTGGGTTACTACGACGTCGCCGCGCAGCAAACCACGTGCGGCAACTGCCACGCCAGCAAACAGGGCCAGTGGCGGGGCACCAAGCACGCCAACGCGTGGGCGACCCTCCAGGCCTCAGGTGAGGCGCGACCCAGCTGTGAGGGATGTCACACCGTCAGCGAGCTGGGCAATCATGTCGGGCAGGCGGCGGGGTACAAGACCACCGGCGACGCCTCCTATCACGACGTGCAGTGCGAGAGCTGCCACGGCCCGGGCTTCACCCACGCGTCGGCCCCCGATGCGGGTACCGCGCCGCTCGCCTCGATCGCCATCCCCGAGGATCTGGCGAGCGCGACCAACGGCTGTGCCGAGTGTCACCAGGGCGCCGGCCAGCCGTTCGCCGAGCAGTGGGCCGAGTCGCGGCATGGCTACGCCGGGGTGACGAGTCCACGCGAGCGCGACCCGGTGACCAATGTCTGCCCCCAGTGTCACGAGGGCAGGGAGGCAATCAAGACCAAGTTCGGCGTGACGACGGTGTTCGCCGAGCAGGCCGATCCGACCGACTACCAGCCGATCGTCTGCGCGGTGTGCCACAACCCGCACAGCGCGGCCAACGAGGGCCAGCTGCGCGCGCCGCTGGCCGAGCCAAGCCGCGAGCAGATCTGCGTGCGGTGCCATTCACGCGAGGGCCACCCGATCCCCGGATCGCCGACCCGCCGGGGGCCGCACGCCGCGCAGGGCCTGCTCGTGATCGGCGAGGACGCGGGCTGGATTCCGCCCAACTTCGTGGGCGACACGGCGAACAAGATCGCCAGCAGCCACGGGACCACGGCCAATCCCCGCCTGTGCGCGTCGTGCCATGTGTACATGTTCGACGTGACGGACCCGGGCACGGGGGCGTTCGTGATCCGCAGCGTGGGCCACACCTTCGAGGCGATCGGCTGTCTCGACCCCACGACCGGCGTCCCGGTCGGCGGGGATTGCGCGCTCGCGGAGCGGAACTTCAAGGGCTGCGCGGTCTCCGGGTGCCATCTCACCGAGGATGACGCGCGCACGAAGCTGATCGCGATTCGGTCGACGATGAACTCCCTCACCGATTTGATGTGGGCCGACACGGACAACGATTCGGTCATGGACCCGACCGACGGCGGCGTGTTGCCGCAGGTCCTCGCCCAGGCGATCGCGGCGGGTGACTCGAACCAGATCAACCTGTAGACTCGAACCAGATCAACCTGTACGATGCCACTTTCACGCCCGCGGAGGGCGCGATCTGGAATGCGCAGCTGGCATTCACGCACGAGCGCGAGCAATGGTCGCGGTTCACGATCAATGGCCAGTGGAGCTGTGAAACCCCGGCTCCCGGCTGCGCCACCGGCGCGGTGAACAGCGCGCACAAATCCAGTGGTGAGGGCGTGCACAACCCCTTCCTGCTGCAGGCGCTGCTGACCTCCTCGATCAGCTATCTGATCCAGCACTATGGGCTTCCGGCGCCTCCGGCGGACCTGCGCGCCCGGATGGGGCGATGACGGCGGATGCAGCCGGCGTCCCGACGCCGGCCCCCCGGGACGACGACTCGCGCTGGGATCCGGGGTTCAATGAGTACCTGCTCGGCGCCGTGATCGCCTTCGCCCTGTTCCTCGCCGCGCTGGGTACCGCCATGTACCTGCTGCCCGGGGATCACCTCGCCGTGGCCGAGCTGCAGCCGGCGGTGCGCGTCGCGACCGAAGAGATGCCCGATAGCGCCAGCCGGGTGGTCACCTGGGGACGCCGCGTGGTGCTGGTGGTGCGGGCCGGCGGCACGTACGCGGCGCTGCAGGGCACGTCGCCGATCGACGGATGCATCCTGGCCTGGGATCGCGAATCGGCACGCATCGTCTCGCCCTGCGGCTACGTGGTGTACGACCTCGACGGCAACGTGGTCCGGGGCCTCACCACCGTGCCGCTGCTGCGCTACGACACCTTCATCCAGCAGGGTGCCGTGTACGTCACGGAGCATCGCTGATGGGCGCGCGGCAGGCGATCCGGCGGTGGTGGTCGCAGTTCTGGGACGACGTCAAGAGCAGCACCGACGCCGGATTGCTGGCAGTGCCCCGCTTTCTCGGCCTGCTCTACGGCCCCATCGATACGCGGCTGCCGATCGACCAGGCCTTTCGCAAGGCCCTTGGCCACCGCCTGCCGCCACACGTCGGCTGGCGTCACGCGCTGGGCGGGATCGCGTACCTGTTGTTCATTCTCCTGGTCGTGTCCGGCGTGCTGCTTGCCGTCCACTACCGTCCTTCGGTCTCAGAGGCCTACCCCAGCATCCAGCACATCGTGTCGGGGGTGACGTTCGGCTGGCTGGTCCGCGACCTGCATGTGTGGGCGGCCAACCTGGTCGTGCTCGCGGTCCTGGCGCACATGACCCGGGTCTTCGTCGACGCGGCTCACAAGCCGCCACGCGAAACGACCTGGCTCGCCGGCATCCTCCTGTTCTTCGTGGTGCTCGCCTTCGGGGCCACCGGCTACCTGCTGCCGTGGGATCAATGGGCGTACTGGGCGGTCACGGAAGCGCTGCACGTCGCGGAGGGTGTGCCCGTCATCGGCGCGCCGCTCGTGGCGGTCGTGCGGGGTGATCCGTTCGTTTCTGGAGCGACGCTGAGCCGTTTCTTCGCCGTGCACGTGATTGTGCTGCCGTGGATCGCCTTCGCGCTGCTGGTCTTTCACTTCACGGTGATCCGCCGACACGGCATTGCCCCCCCCAAGCGGGGTGCTCCGCCGGCGGGTCCGGGTCGGCGCTTCTTCCCGAATCATCTGCTCCGCTCTCTCATGGTCGCCGCGGTGGTTTCCGCCCTGGTGATCAGCGCGGCGGCGCTGTGGCCGCGTCCCTTGGGCGACCCGGCCGATCCCACCCGGCTCCCGGCCAGTGTCCGTTCGACCTGGATCGCGGTGGACGTCTCCCGCGCCCTCGCGCACTACGTCGGCCCCTGGGGATTCGCGGCCTTCAGTGTGCTGGGGGTCGGGCTTGCACTGATGCCGCTCTTCGATCGCGGACCCGAGCGACAACTCCGCCGCCGGCCCGTGGTGGCGGCGCTCGGGACGCTGTTCCTCGCCGGCTTTCTCGCGGCATGGCTGGCGGGCCGCCAGCTCCGCTCGGTGCCACCGCCGGCGACGTTGCAGCACGGGCAGCCGGGCGTCGCGCTGCCGGTGTCGCGCGGCGACAGCGTCGGCGTGCCGGGCGCCGACAGCCTGCGGGGCACCACTCCATGACGTTCCTGATCGCGCTGTACGCCCTGGTGGTCGCTGCGCGCCCGGCTCCCACGGTTGCACAGGCCGGCGGCGGACAGGTCACCATCCCTCCGGACACGGCTTACGGGTGCATCGCCTGTCATGCGGACAAGCGCACCGCGTTCGTCATGGGGGTGCATGCCGACCGCGGCATCCGGTGCCACGACTGTCACGGGGGCGACCCCGCCGCCACGGTGCTTCCGACCGCCCATCGGGGTCGTTTCGTGGGCAAGCCTGACAAGGTCGCCATCGTCTCGCTGTGCGGCTCGTGCCACTCGGACCCGGACCGCATGCGCCAGTACGGCCTGCCGAGCGGACAGGTCGCCGAATTGCGCACCAGCCGCCACGGACAGCTGCTGCTCAACCGCCGCGATTTCCACGCGCCGACCTGCACCGACTGCCACGACGCGCACATGATCCTGCGGCCCGACGACGCCCGGGCCAGCACGTATCCGACGAACATCCCGGCAACGTGCGCACGGTGCCACCAGGACGCGACGCTGATGGCGCGGTACGGGCTGCCCACCGATCAGTTCGAGCGGTTCCGCCGCAGCGCGCATGGCGTTGCCCTGTTCGACGACCAGAACTTCGCGGCACCGAGCTGCGTCGGTTGTCACGGCACGCACTCGGCGTTGCCGCCGACGGTGACGGAGATCGCGAATGTTTGTGGGCGGTGTCACGTGCTGGTGAGCCAGGCGTTCGCGGCCGGCCCGCACGCCGCGGCCGCCCGCGACGGGCGGATCGCGGGGTGCGTGGGGTGCCACGGCAATCACGACACCGAGCGCGTCCCCGCCGAGCGTATCGCCGCGACGTGTGGCCGATGCCACGCCGCGGGAACGCGCGCGCACGCGCTGGGGACCGAGATCGAGCAGGACGTCGTACAGGCCACGGCGGATCTGCATGCCGCGGAGGAGGCGATCGGGCGGCTGACGCGGGCGGGGCGCGAGACCGGTGACGCGCAGTTTCGGTACCGCACGGCGCTGACCGCATACCTGCAGATCGCCGAGGTGCAGCACAATCTCGACGTGGAGCGACTGGAGGAGCTCACCCGCCGGGTGCGCTCCATTTCGCGGGATCTGCAGGGGATCGCGGATGTGGCCGAGGAGCACCGCTGGGAGCATCAGCTCTTCCTCGTGCCGGTATGGTTCTTCGCGCTCGCGACCCTGGCGCTCGCGCTGCTGGCGCTGCGCCGACTCGAGCGGGGATCGCGGCACTCGTGACGCCCCCCTCCGCGCCGCGGCGCCGCATGTCCCGTGTGCTGCGGGTCCTCGTCCCGTTGAGCATCCTCGGTGTGATCCTGCTCGGCGTCTCGACCGTGGGGTTCATCGAATACAGCGCCCGGCCGGGGTTCTGCGACAACTGTCACATCATGCAGCCCTACTACGACAGTTGGGCGACCTCGTCGCATCGTAATGTGCCATGCATCAAGTGCCATTATGCCCCGGGCATCCGCGCCGAGGCGATGGGGAAGCTGCAAGCGGCGAACCAGGTCGTGAAATACGTCACCGGCGCGTACGACATCAAGCCGTGGGCGGAGATCGAGGATGCGGCGTGCCTGCGCTCCGGCTGTCACTCCGAGCGCAAGGTCGAGGGCCTCGTCAACTACCGGGGTGTCAATTTCGACCACGCCCAGCATCTCGGTGAGCTGCGGCGGGGGAAACAGCTCCGCTGCACCAGCTGCCACTCACAGATCGTGCAGGGGGACCATCTCAGCGTCACTCCCTCGACCTGTTTCCTGTGCCATTTCAAGGGACGCCCGCCGGGCGAGCCGATCGCCGGATGCACGGGGTGCCACCCGTCGCCGCCGCGGGTCGTTTCGCCCGCCGGCTACGTCGTGGACCACGCGCAGTACGTGCGCGACCGCATTTCGTGCGTGTCGTGCCACACCGAGGTGATGGTTGGTGAAGGCGCGGCCGACCGGGCGCGGTGCTTCAGCTGTCACAATGAGCCGGAGCGGCTCAACCAATTCGGCGATACGACGCTGATGCACCGCGTTCACATCGCCGATCGCAACGTCGAGTGCACACAGTGCCACACCCCCATCGAGCATCGGGTGACCTCGCTGGCGACGACGTTCGAGCTCGATTGCGGCAGCTGCCATCAGGGTGCCCACGAGGCACAGCGGCAGATGTACGCCGGGATCGGCGGGCACGATGCGCACACCGCTCCGAGCAAGATGTTCCTGGCACGGGTCTCGTGTCTCGGCTGCCACGGTCAGACGACGACGATCCGGGGACACGAGCAGGTGCAGCTCGCGGGCGAGGCGTCATGCATGTCGTGCCACGGAATCCGCTACGCGAACCTGCTCCCGGCCTGGCAGCGTGAAATGCAACGCCGGCTGCAACGCGTGGAGCCGGTGGTTGCCAGTGCGCGCGCGCGCGCTCGCGCGCTGCCCCTGCGCCGTCGCGCGGCCGCCGACAGCCTCCTCCAGCTCGCTCAGGACAATGTGGATCTCGTGCGACGCGGCCGGGCGGCCCACAACGTCGCGTACGCGGATCAGCTGCTCCGCGCCGCCCTCGATCTGGTACAACAGGCGGCGAGCGCCGGGGGGATGGCTGCGCCCACCATCAGCCT
>QKHC01000105.1 GCA_003251175.1 Gemmatimonadota bacterium | reverse complement strand
ACACCTTCACGCGCTACGTCAAGGTGACCTTCTTCCGCGGCAGGTCGCTGCGACCCGTGCCACCCGGCGGCACGGGCAAGGACGCGCGCTGGGTCGACGTCCACGAGGACGATCTCGACGAGGGGCAACTGGTGACCTGGGTGAAGCAGGCCGCCGCGCTGCCCGGCTGGGTCCCCTAGCGGGGGCCGCGTTCGCTCAACCACGACCGCCGAGGTGTTGCGGCATGGGTCGATTGATGGCCGCGGTCTACGACCGGTACACGCAGGGCAGCGAGTTGGCATGCCTCCGGTACTGGAGAGCCGAGCTGCTGAGGGAGCTCACCGGGCAGGTGCTCGAGGTAGGGGCAGGCACCGGTCTCAACCTCCCGTACTATCCTGCGGCACTGACGCGGCTCGTCCTCTCCGAGCCCGACCTCCACATGCGTCGCAAGCTCGCTGAGAAGGCTCGAGGGCAATCCCGTGATCAGGTGGAAATCGTGGATGCCTCACTCGAGGCGCTTTCCCTTCCGGATGACACGTTCGATGCGGTGGTTGCGACGCTGGTGCTCTGCTCCGTCCCCCGACTGGACCGGGCCGTGGCGGAGATCTACCGCGTACTCAAGCCGGGTGGCCGCTTCGTGTTTCTCGAGCACGTCGCCGCCGAGGATCGGCCGCGGCGCCTCGCGTGGCAGCACCGGGTCGAGCCGTTCTGGAGGGCGATATCGGGCAACTGCCACCTGACGCGGAGAACGGGGGATGCCATCGCGACCGCCGGGTTCACCATGGTTGCCATCAAGCGCGAGAGCATGCGGAAGGCCTGGCCGCTCGTGAGACCCACCATCCGCGGCGTTGCACTCAAACCGGAGTCGGGCTGGCGGGCTACCTGATCGCCGCCCGAGGGAGCGGGCAGCTGCGTGCGCCCACGGGGCTGATGGCCCCTGAACACTGCCTCGATCATCACCCGCTTCCGGGGCGATGCGGCCGCCTTCCTGCTGACTCTATATGACTTTGTAGTACAAAGAACTTGACAAGAATACATCCACGGTGAATATTGTCTCCATGAGCGACGTAGCGGAAGATCCGGGTCCGTCAGCGGGTGCGGCAGAAGGAACGCCCGGCCTGCTGTGGGCGGTGGCGGTGGCGGTGGCGGGTTTCGGGGCGTGGGTGCTGTACGACGCCGTGCCCGGGATCAACTGGGGGCTGTGGACCGGCGCAGCCGTGGCTGGCCTGCTGCTGTTCGCCCGAACGCGCGGTCGCGCGCCGCGATCCCTGCTGCTGCTGGGCGGGGCGCCGGTCGTGATTGCGGGCGCGGCGGCCGTGACCGCGAGTCCCGACCTGTCGCTGCTGATCTGCCTGGCGGTCGTGTTCTGCGTGGCGATGCTGATGCTGCTGACCGCCGGACCGTCACTCCGCTCGATCACGGCCTGGTTCGCCGCGACGGCGCCCCTGGTCGCCCTCAGGGCCGCCGCGACCCAGACCCTGCGCCGCAGCGCGGACGCGACGCAGCTGATCCAGTCGACCCGGGCCCGGGCGTGGCTGCGAGGCCTCGCCATCACCGTGCCGGTGCTGGTCGCGTTTGCGCTGCTGCTCGCGGGAGCCGATCCCATCTTCGCAGCGTGGCGGGACGCGGTGCGCGATCTCGTCGCCAGCTGGGAATTCGTGCCGCGGATGGTGTTCTTCCTGATCCTGCTCGTCATCGTGCTCGGTGCTTACGGATATGCGTCCCTGGAGCCGGGGCACTCCGCCGCGACGCCGGGCCGGGCCCCGGTCCGATGGCTCGGCTCGACCGAGCGGCTCATGCTGCTCGCCAGCGTGGCCGCCCTGTTCTGGCTGTTTCTGGCGTTGCAGGTGGGCTATCTCTTCGGCAACCTTCCCCGGGTCCCCGCTTCCGGGGTGACCTTCGCCGAGTATGCCCGACGTGGCTTCGCGGAGCTGACCGTTGTCGCCTCCGCGAGCGCGCTGCTCATCGTCGTCTCGGAGCGGTATGGCACTGACGAAGGGCGCGAGCGTGCCCTGCGCCCGCTGACCTTCGCGGTCATCGCGGCGGTGCTGCTGCTGCTCGCGTCGGCCTTCCGCCGGGTGTGGCTGTACGAGGCGGCGTACGGTTTCACCACGGCGCGGCTGTATGCCCAGGTCTACATGGGCGCGGTCGCGGCGGGACTCGCGGTGCTCGCGCGCGAGGTCGCCGGGGAGTTCGATGCCGGCCGTCTGTTTCGCCGCGCGGCGGCGGTGGCCACGATGCTCTTCGTCGCGCTCAGCTACTGGAACCATGAGGCCTGGATCGCGCGCCGGAACATGGACCGCTTCGAGACCACGGGGAAGCTCGATGTCGTCTACCTGACGAAGGGTCTGTCGCCCGGCGCCATCCCGGCGATTGCGGAGCGGCTCCCGTCGCTTCCCGAGCCGGTGCGCGCCGACGTCCGGCGCGCCGTGCGGGAGCGGTATGCCGCGCACCACGACGATCGGCCCCGGAACTGGTACGAGTGGAATCTCGCCCGGAGCCGGGCACGCAAGGCACTGGACGCGAGCTTCGCCGCTCCCTAGACTCCGCTGCACGCGTGCCCTGGCTGGTGAGCCTGCGAGCCTCGCGACCCGCATGCCCGTGACCCTCGACCTCCAACCGACGCTCAGGGGACAGCTCGTCTCCTTGCGCCCCCTCCGCGCCACCGACTTCGCCGCACTCTTTGCCGTCGCGGCCGACCCATTGATCTGGGCACAGCACCCCGCTCCCGACCGCTACCAGCCGGCCGTGTTCCGCGCGTTCTTCGACGAGGCGCTCGACTCGGGCGGCGCCCTGATCGTGCACGATGCCGCGTCGGGGGAGGTCATCGGGTCCTCACGCTATCATGCGTACGATTTTCGCCGGCGCGAGGTGGAGGTGGGCTGGACGTTCCTGGCGCGCCGGTGCTGGGGTGGCGCGTACAACGCCGAGGTCAAGTCTCTCATGCTGCGACACGCCTTCCAGAGCGTCGATCGCGTGATCTTTCTCGTCGGGCTCCAGAACTGGCGCTCGCAGCGGGCACTCGAGAAGATCGGTGCGCGGCGGGTGGGCGAGCGACCCGATGCCAATGGTCGACCCAGCTTCGCGTACGAGATCACGGCAGCAGATTTCGGGCGGGGCCCGCTCGCGGGGGCTTCGGGAGCCTGACCCCGCTCCTCGTGCCACCGCTGCCTGCGATGCTGCTCACCCGACGGTTCATCGCTCGTGAAGAGCGTACACTCGCCGAGCGAATCGGGGAGGCCCACGCCGTGTACGCCCGGCGCGTTCACCGCTGGCTGTGACGGGGGCTGGCGGGCACGGCCGGATGGGTAGAGTTTCTCGGCATTGGCGGTTCGCTGTCCCCACCGCCCGAGGCCGCCAAGAGCGAGCGAGTTCCGTGAAGCACACGCGTATCGTCGTCACCCGCTATGGCGGGCCCGACGCACTTCAGGTAGTCGAAGAGGAGTGTCCCGAGCCAGCGCCTGGACAGGTGCGGGTGAAGGTGCTGGCCGCCGGTGTTTCCCTCCCGGACATATTGGCGCGCGAGGGGGTTCATCCCGAGACGCCACGGCTGCCCTTCACGCCAGGGTGGGACCTGGTCGGCACGGTGGATCGGCTGGGCGACGGCGTCTCGGGAATCGAACCGGGTCAGACGGTCGCCGCCATGCCGATCAGCGGTGCCTACGCGGAGTTCGTCTGCCTGCGGCAACGCGATCTGGTTCCGGTGCCACCGGGCCTGGACCCCGCGGAAGCCGTCAGCGTCGTGCTGAACTACATCACCGCCTATCAGATGATGCATCATGCTGCCAAGGTCGAGTCTGGCCAGCGCGCCTTGATTCACGGTGCGGCAGGCGGCGTCGGAACGGCCCTCCTGCAGCTCGGCCAGCTCGCCGGGCTGGAGATGTACGGCACCTGTTCGTCCCGCGGGGCGCCAACCGTGGCCGCGCTGGGTGGCACGCCGATCGACTACCGGCAGCAGGACTTCGTGGAGGAAATTCACCGCCTCACGAGCGATGGCGTGGACGCAATCTTTGATCCCATCGGTGGATCTCACCTTTGGCAGTCGCGCAAAGCGCTCCGCCCGGGAGGGCGCGTGGTGGGCTATGGCCTTGCGACCTCGTTACGCGGGGAGGGATTGGCTTCACGTCGTCCCGGACGTCGTCAGCGGTTTCGTGGCACGGCGATCTTCGCGCTGTACATCGCCGCCGGGTGGTTGCTGCCGGGTCGGAGACGGGTGGTTCCCTACAGCATCCAGACGCTCATGCGGCTGAAACCGGGTCTCTTTCGGCAGGACTTGACGGTTCTATTCGATCTCCTGCGACAGCAGCAGATCAAGCCGATCATTGCGCAGCGATTCGCCCTCGTCGAGGCTCGGCGGGCACACGAGTTGCTCGGGAAGGGGGGCGTGATTGGCAAGATCGTGCTGGTGTTGCCGCCGGCACTCGCCTGATTCCGCGGCGGTGCGCGACCGCATACGACCGACGGTGCCGACCGCATCCCTTGGTGCGGCTACCGGCGGCGGTTCCCCGCCGCAGGGCCACCCATCCCGGAGCGGCTTCGTCTTTGACGGCTTCTCTTGATTGTGGCGGGCACAGGCCGCAGCTTATCGCCTGTCCCGTCGGGCGGGCGCCACGGATCTCCCGTTCGATCTCCCGCTACTCGTGCAGCACGAGGTTCCATTGAAGACCAGCAGAAATGTGGGTACGCTGCTGCTTGGCGTCTGGCTGGTGCTGACAGGCCTGATCCAGCTCGTGCACCTGAGCTTCACCGGCCTGAGCGTGCTGATGGCCGCCCTGGCGCTCATTGCCGGGCTGCTCGTGGTGATCGGGCGGTGACGAGGCCAGCTCGCCGACCCGTGCCTGGCGCTGGCGGGCGGGGCCGGGCGGGGGAGCGGAAGCGACGCGCGTCGCTGGATCCCGTGTCGGCGGAACAGCGGCAGCCTATTCCCATGCCGCCGCGGCCGAAGCCCGAGCCGCCCGAGCCCTGGGAGCCGCCGGACATTCCGCGCGCTCCGGAGCCACCCAGGCCACCGGACCCGGTGGGGTGAGCGCCGCCTCGCCGGGCCTTGTGTCACGCGATCCGCGGCCATCACTGGTATGTCCCTGGACACGACCCGTCTCACCCTCGTCCCGTGCGCGCCCGCGCACATTCTCGCACTGATCGAGGATCCCGAACGCCTTGCGCAGCTCGCGGGGCTGCGCGCGGCCGACGGCCTCAGGGGATTCTTCGCGTCGCAACAGGTGTCGCCCGAATGGCTCGCGGCACTGCGCCGCGTCACCGAGCCGGACCCCTGGCACCATGGGTTCTTCGTGGTTCATCGCGAGAGCGGGATGGCGATCGGCAGCGCGGGGTTCACCGGGCCGCCGGACTCGAGCGGCACGGTCGAGATCGCGTACGCCGTCGTGCCGAGCTTCGAGGGTCGCGGGTATGCCACCGAAGCGGCCGTCGCGCTCGTCCAGTTTGCGCGGAGCAGCGGGCGCGTCCGCCACCTCCGGGCCCACACCCTGCCGGTGGCCAATGCGTCGACGCGCATCCTGACCAAGATCGGGTTCCACCACACGGGGACGGTCGATGACCCGGTTGACGGACCAGTGTGGTGCTGGGAGCGCGATCTGGAGAAGGCGGACTGACATGCCGGAAGCCAACGCCAACGCCCGACTGGAAGCCCTGAGCGATGGCGTGTTTGCCATTGCGATGACGCTCCTGGTCATCGAGCTCCACGCGCCGGCCGCACACACCATCGGCACGACCTCCGGGCTCTGGAACGCGCTGCAGACGGTCGCGCCGGCATTCTGCGCGTTCGTCCTGAGCTTTGCCGTCATCTTCATCACGTGGGTGAATCACCACGGCGCCATCCGCCTGATTCCCCGGACGTGTGCGACGTTCATGTTCGCGAATGGGCTGCTCCTGCTGACGGTCGCGTTCATTCCGTTTCCCACCGCCCTGCTCGGGGAATTCGTGCTGACCGACCACGCGGCGCCGGCCGTCGTGCTGTACGACGGGGTGCTCGCCTGCCAGGCCATCGCCTGGATCGTGCTGACGCGAACGGCGCTGAGCAACAACCTGATCCGCGATGATCAAGCAGCCGCGACGCTGCGCCGCAGCGCCAGAAGCGGTTATGCCGCCCTGCCGCTGTACTCGCTGCTCGCCTTCGCGGCGCTCTGGGTTCCGCTGACCGTCGCCATCGTGACGACCGCGACATGGATCGTCTGGCTGGTGATGGGGCTGCACGCGAAGCACGCATGATCGCCATCCTCCTGGCAGGTGCGGGGCTCGTCTTCATGACGTTCATGCGGTACAGCCTCCCCGTGCTCGGCTGGGTGGTATTTGCGCCGTTCCTGTTCGTGCTCCATCGCCGCGCGACCGTCGGACGCCACCTGGCCGTGCTGGGCACTCTGGTCATCGCCTTTCTCGCCGCGGTCAGCAAGATGGTCAGCAGCGAAATCCCGTGGGCACCCGTGCCGGCCTTCGCCCTTCCGCTGGTCCTGTCATACTTCGTGGCGCTGGCGACCGCGAGCCTGGTGCACCGACGCCTGGGTGCGCGCTGGGGCATCTATACGTTCGCGTCCGTGGTGACGGCGCTGGGCTGGGTCCAGTACACCTTCACACCCGGCAGCAGCTGGGGCGTGCTCGCTCACACGCAGCTCGACAACCTCGCACTGGTGCAGCTGGTGGCGTTGACCGGGGTAGGCGGGGTCACGTGGCTCGTCGCACTCGGATCCGGACTGGTGGCGGCATCGTGGTCCGCGGGAGTCAGGGCGTTCCGCATCGACATCGCCGTGTTCGCGGTGCTCGTGGGAACGGCGCTCACGTACGGCCAGCTGCGGCTGGGGAAGTCGGCGCCGGGGGCACTGCTGCGGGTCGGCGGAATCATCTCGCCCGTCACGCACGACGACTTCCGCGCCGCGTACCACAACGTCGACACGCTGCGCCTGCTGGATGACGGATTGTTCACGCGCAGTGCGCGGGCCGTCGACCTCGGCGCGCGGATCGTGGTGTGGCCCGAGATCGCGACCCTGGTGACGCGGGAAACCGAGCCGGCCTTGACCGCCCGAGGCCAGGCGTTCGCGCAGCACCACGAGGTGGCGCTGATGATGGCGTACGGTGTGTTCGAGACCGCCCGCCCGACCCCGCGCTCGCTGTACGTCAACAAGTACCGCTTCTATGGTCCCGATGGGTCACTGTTGGACGAATACGTGAAACGACACCCCGTCCCGGTCGATCCCAATCCCGCCGGCAGCGCGCACGCGCGCGTCGTCCAGGTCGACGGCGTGGCGGTCTCCGGCGGCATCTGCTACGACTACGGCTTTCCCGAAATCGCGCGCGACAATGCCCGCGACGGCGCCGGCCTGGCGCTGGTCCCGTCGTCCGACTGGCGTGGGATCGATCCGGAGCACGGTCGCATGGCCCTCATGAACGCCGTCGCCGTCGGGTTGCCGATGGTGCGGCCCGTCCGGGCCGCGACCTCGATCGCGAGCGACCAGTATGGACGGATCCTCGCGAGCCTCCGCGCCGATGCCAGTGGCGACGGCGTGATGGTGGTCGCCGTGCCGACCGCGCGGGTGCCGACGCTCTATGCACGGACGGGTGAGCTCGTGCCGTCCGTGGCGGTGGTGTTCGTGGCCTTTGCCCTCATCCGGGTGCTGCGGACGCGCCGGCGAGCGCAACCGTCCGTGTCGCCACACACCGGGAGCTCCGAACCGTGACCAGCGCCAATGGCGGTCCCGCGAAGCCCGAGCCGGCCAGGAAGCTCGAGGCCCTGCTGGGCGTGTGGGTCGTTGCGGGGACGATGACGACGGGAGACGGCCCGGCTCGGATTTCCGGCCGCTGGCAGTTTTCCCCCGCCGCGGGTGGGTCTGGCGTCAGGACGGTGGGGCAGACCAGCATCGAGGGCCTGGGCACCTTCGAAGAAGAGGAGCTCATCGGCTTCGACCCGGGCGATGGCGCGGTGCATATGTTCTCGCTCAACAAGCTCGCCGTGCGCGATCACGTCGGCGCCTGGAAGGACGACCGCACGCTCGTTGTCGAGTACCGCGGCATCCAGGGCGGGAAACACTGCCGGGAACGGATCACCATCGCGATCGACGGCGATCGCATGGAGGCCACGGTGGTCGAAACACTCGATGGCGAGGTTGTTGTCACCACGTCGCTCAGTCTCGCGAGGGAACGCTGACGCCGGTGCGCGGCGCCGCCCATCGATCCGGGAGGCAGACACATGCCGCAGCAGGTCGTCCTCATCACGGGTGCATCGTCGGGCATCGGTCACGCAGCTGCCCAGGCCCTGATAGCCGACGGGCACATCGTCTACGGCGCGGCGCGCCGACTCGCACGCATGGACGACCTGGTTGCCACCGGCGGGCACGCGATCGAGATGGATGTCACCAGCGACGCCTCCGTCGAGGCGGGGGTCGAGCGCGTCGTGCGCGAGCAGGGGCGCATTGATGGCCTGTTCGCCAACGCCGGCTACTGCCTGCTGGGCCCTGTCGAGCTGCTCCCGATCGCCGAGGTGACCAGGCAGTTCGACACCAACGTCGTCGGTGTCGGGCGGGCGATCCGAGCCGTGCTTCCCCACATGCGTGCCCGCCGCGGTGGTCGGATCGCGATCTGCTCGTCCGGAGCAGGCCACGTGTCGGTGCCCGGCATGGCGTGGTATCCGGCGACGAAGTTCGCGCTGCAGGGCCTCGGCGATGGCCTGCGGATGGAGGTCAAAGAGTTTGGAATCCACGTCAGCCTGATCGAGCCCGGGTTCATCGACACCGAAATCGACGACGCCAGTCTCCCATACCTGGACCTCGCCGCCCGCCAGCCTGGCGCCGAAGCATACGCCGCGCAGATCGCCAACTTCCGGAAGAACTGGTCCCACGGCGTCGAGAATGGTGCATCACCGGACACGATTGCCGGGGTCGTGGTGCATGCGTTGACGGCGCGCCGCCCGAGGCGGCGTTATCATCCGAACAGTGACGCCCGCCTGGCCGTCTTCGCGCAACGGTTCCTCGGGAGCGCCGTGCTCGACCGCGTCATTCCCAGCCAGACCATTGGGTGAGTCCGCAGGCGGCCCCCGACCTCGTGGGCCGGGGCTGAGTCCGGCTGCGGTGAAGCGGTTCTATGACCACTTTGGCGCCGGGCAGGATCGCCAAGCGTTCTACGAGGATCCCGCGCTCGACGATCTCGTCGCCCACGCTGCACTCGCCGAGGCACGAGTCATCACGGAGTTCGGATGCGGCACCGGGCGCCTCGCCAGACGCATCCTGACGGGGCTGCCGGATGCGGCCTACATTGGCTTCGACGTCAGCACCACGATGCTCACCCTGGCTCGACGCTCGCTCGCGTCGTGCGGATCGCGGGCGGCGGTGCTGCAGCTCGAGCCCGGCACGGTACAGCTGCCCATCGCCGACCGGAGCAGCGATCGCCTCATCAGCGCCTATGTCCTGGATCTCCTGCCGGTAGCGGACATCGGGGCATTCTTCGAGGAAGCGCGGCGCGTGCTCAAGCCGGGCGGCCGGCTCTGCCTCGTCAGCCTCACGACCGGAACGACCTTGGTTCCCCGGTTGGTTGCCGGCGTGTGGAGCCTGCTGTATCGGCTGAGGCCCCAGCTGGTGGGCGGTTGCCGGCCGATACGGCTCGGTGCGTACTGTGCCCCGGCACACTGGGACCTGCTACACCTCCGGACCGTGGTGACGTGGGCCATCTCCTCGGAAGTGCTGGTCGCTCGTCTGCGCACGTGAGCGCGCCACGCCGCACGTGGCCCGCACGGAAGGAGGATGTCACAGCATGACGATTCCGATCGTGCTTCTCACGGCGGTGCTCGCCGCGCCGTGCGGCACCCGACCGACCGCGGCACCGCCGAGCAACTTCGTGTTCTTCGGTCGCGATCACGAGCGGGTCGCGGAGTCGGCGTTTCTCACCCACCGGTGGATCGCCGGCGCCCAGCTCACATATACGTGGCGCGAGCTGGAGCCGGAACGCGACCGCTACGACTTCACCGCAATCCGGCGGCAGCTCGACCTGCTCGCGCAGCACGGCAAGCGGCTGTTCATTCAGGTGTCCGACGTCACCTTTGCGGACCGCGTCCCCGTGCCCGATTACCTGCGGTCGGACCCGGCGTTCCACGGCGGCGCCGCCCGCAAGTACGAAGGCGCGACGGGCGACTTCGACGGCTGGGTGGCGCGGCGGTGGGATCCGGCGGTGCGGGCACGATTCGCGCGCCTGCTCGAGGCGCTGGCGCGCGAGTTCGACGGCCGCATCGAAGGGGTGAACCTGCCGGAGACAGCCATCGGATTCGAAAACCCGGAATTCCACCCTCCCGGGTTCACGTTCGACGGGTATGCGGCGGCTTTGCTGGCGACCATGCGTGACGCGCGGCGGGCCTTCGCGCGGACGTGCGTGATCGTCTACGCCAATTTCATGCCCGGGGAGGCGCTTCCCACGGCGGATCACGGATACCTGCGCGCGATCTACGCGCTCGCCGAGCGCATTGGCGTCGGTGTCGGCGGACCCGACGTGCTGCCCCACCGCCCGGGTCAACGGCGGAACAGCCTGCCGCTGATCGCCGCCCGGGGCGCGGGGGTGGTGGCCGGCATGGCGGTGCAGGACGGCAACCTGGCGGAGCCGGATCCCGCGACCGGTCGGCCGGTGACGGTGGATGCGCTGTACCGCTACGCGGCGGACACCCTGCGGCTGGACTACATCTTCTGGGGAATCCAGGAGCCGTACTATACGCGGGATGTCCTGCCATTCCTCCGGGGGAAGTGACGCATGCGACGAGGCTCCATCGCTGCCGCCGTCACAGCCGTGGTGCTGGCTATCGCGTGCGGCGTCGCGAGCGCCCAGGGGGACGCGATCGTCGGCACGTGGCGCGGCACCTCCACCTGCGTCGATCACGAGCACTATCCGGCGTGTACCGACGAGCAGGTGATCTACGAGGTGCGTGCGCGCTCCGGCTCGCGCGATACGGTGACAGTCCGAGCTGACAAGCTGGTGAATGGTGCTCGTGAGCTCATCGACCAACGGGATTTCACGCGCCAGGGTGACGACGCCTGGGCCGCGGAGATCCGCACCCCCCGCGTCCAGCTTCGCGTCACGCTCCGCATCGTCGCCGACCGCATGACGGGAACGCTCACCGACCTGGCCGCGGATCGTCGCGTCCGGGAGATGGCGCTGGGACGCGTCCGTTGATCTCAGGAGGTCTGTGGCCGGGCACGGTTGCGTTTCGACGTTGACGGCCTAGCGTTGGCGAAGTGGGGGCGGGCCGCGTCCGCCGCCCGATTCCCCGGGGAGGTTGGCATGAGTCTCGCTCAAGCGTTCGGCGGCACAGGGTTCGCGCGGTTCATCAACAGTCGTGCGGGGCGCGCTTCACGCGTCGTCGCCGGTCTCGCCTTGATCGCCTGGGGCTACAGCCAGCGCGGGGGCGTGGCGGGGATCGTGCTCATCGTGATGGGCCTGGTGCCGCTGGCGGCCGGCGGTCTCGACTGGTGTCTGATCAGCGCCCTCCTGGGGGGGCCTATCCGCGGCTCGGTCTTGCGCGCGGCCGCGCTCGTGAAGCGTCCGTGAGAAACACTGGCCCCTCTCCTGGAACCAGCGGGCTCGTGCGGCAAGCCGGAGAGTAGCACCATGGTCCGTCGTGTCGCGTTTCCGCCCCTGATACTGGCGCTGGCGCTGCTCCTCGCTGGCCACGCGGGCTCGGCTCAGGTCGTGCAGGGCGGTGGCGCGGAGCTCGACGTCCCGTTCGTCGAGGGTGGCGGCTCAGACCAGCAACTCGACCTCTACGTGCCGTCCGCGCGTGGTTTCCCCACGATCCTCTTCGTCCACGGAGGGAGCCTGACATCGGGCGACCGGAAGGACGCTCCCTACGCCCAGATGTGTCAGACCTTTCAGGCGGCAGGTGTCGCCTGCGCCGCCACCAACTATCGACTGGCTCCGTCGCACAAATGGCCGGCCCAGCCGCATGACGTCGTGGCAGCGTTCCGCTGGCTGAAGGAGAACATCGGGACGCGCGGCGGCGATCCGGAACGCATCTTCCTCTTCGGGCACAGCTCTGGCTGCCTGCTCGTCGCCGTTGTGGCGACGGATACGCACTATCTGGAGGAGCAGGGGCTGAGGCCGGAGGACATCGCCGGGGTGCTTCCGATGGGATGCCGGCTGAACGATCGAGTCGAAGTCACCGCGACTCCGCCACCGTGGTATGAGGCATCGTGGGTTCCGCCGGACCGGGTCGCTGCGTACATGGCGGGAGAGGCCGCGTTTGTGAGCCTGGAGCAGCGGAACGCCGCCGTTCCGACCATGCACGTGACGGGCCGCCTGCCACCAACCCTGGTCCTGATTGCGGAAGGCGAGCGCTTCTTCCCGCCGGTGCTGCGGGACGGCGCGGAATTCGTCGGCCGGGCTCTGGCCGCTGGCGCCGACGCAGACCTGGCGATTCTGGCCAACCGTCGTCATATGACGGCGATCCAGCTGATGGTCGGTGCCGAAGATCCCGGGCTCGTCACGGTGGTGGCGTTCGTTCGTGCGCACTGAGGCTGGCGCGCGCCTCATGACAGCGCCACGATCCGCGACGTGCTGCTGCCGGCCGACCAGGAGCCTCTCGATGGATCGTCGTGACCGGGCGCGGGCGATCGCGGCGTGGCGGGCCCTGGTGCTGGGCCTCCTCGTCGGGTGCGCCGCCAGGGCGCCCTGCCAACGCCCCATCGCGGTGGCGCGGCTCGACCGACCGCCAGCGATCGACGGCGCCCTCGACGATGCGGCGTGGCAGCGCGCCACCCGATTCGCCGCCTTCAAGACGCTGCACCCACGAGCGGGGCAGGAGCCATCCGAGTCCACCGAGGTCTACCTGGCCTACGATCGGCGGGTGCTCTACGTGGGGGTCAGGAGCGTGGACCGGGCGGCCGACAGCATTCGGGCGGAGGCCACCGCCGCGGACGACGTGTGGCGCGAGGACTGGACGGCCTTCTGCCTCGACCCGCAAGACCAGGGGCTCGACGCCTATTTCTTTCTGGTCACCCCCAGCGGCTTCGCGATGACCGGCGTGCTGGCCGCCGACGGCCGGCCGGTGCAGCGCGTGGAGCGGGCATGGTCGCGTGCCGCGAGGCGGACGGCGGATGGCTACACGGTCGAAATGGCGATCCCCTTCGCCCAGCTGCCCTACCGGTTGGGCGACAGCGTGCGGATGACGTTCAAGGTGGCACGCGCCATCGCCCGGCGCGACGAGGAGGCGGACTTTCCGGCCTTCGATCTCGACCGACCCCACGTCGCCCAGTTTCAGCCCATCCTGCTGACCGGAATCGCGGCGAGTACGGTGCCCGACGGGCAACCTCTGTTCGACGCACGCGCCGTGTACCACGAGAAGGTGGAGCGTCTGGCGAGGTCCGGCGACTCCACCATGGAGGGACGGGTGGCGGCCTGGGGGGAGGCGTCGGTGTACGACTACCTGGTCTTCCCGTCGCGCCCCCTGCGACCCAGCACGACGCCCCATCGCTTCCCGCGCCGTGCCGACGCCGCGGCCGTCGCGGTGCGCTTCGCGGGGCTCGAGTACCTTCCCAATCGTCCGATCGCCGACCTCGACGCGTTCCTCACGCGCACACAGACCACCTCGTTCATCGTCATTCACCGCGATACGGTCGTCTATGAGCGCTACTTCAATGGCTGGGGCCCTGACTCCATCTTCACCTCGTTTTCAGTGGCGAAGGCGTTCGTGTCAACGCTGGTCGGCATCGCGATCGATCGCGGTCTGATCCACTCGATCGACGACTCGATCACCCGCTACATCCCTGAGCTCGCCGAGCGCGATCGGCGATTCGCACGCATCACGGTGCGCGACCTCCTGCGGATGGCATCGGGTCTGCGCTACGCCGACGGCGAGGAGCCGTTCGACGACCGCTGGACCTACCTCGCTCCCGATCTGCGACGAGCGGCGCTCGAGCATGCGACCATCGTCGAGGCTCCCGGGACGCGGTGGCGGTACAACAACTACAATCCGCTGCTCATCGGCATGATGCTCGAGCGTGTCAGCGGGCGCTCCGTCACCGATCTGCTGCAGGACTGGCTCTGGAGTTCGCTGGGGATGGAGCGGGCCGGCTCGTGGAGTCTCGACAGTCGCGCCCACGGGTTCGAGAAGATGGAAAGCGGCATCAACGCCCGTCCGATGGACTTCGCCAAGCTGGGAGCGCTGTACCTGCACGACGGGCGCTGGCACGGTCGCCAGATCCTACCGGCGAGCTGGGTGCACGAGGCCACTCAGCCCTGGCCGGATCCGCCCGGGTACTATGGCGACCAGGGCTTCTTCGGTTCGGGCGGTCATTACTTCGGGTACTTCTGGTGGGGCGACACCCGCGCTGGCGGGGCGAGCGACTTCCACACCGTGGGGAATCGGGGCCAGTATGTGTGGTGCTCGCCCCGGAAGCACCTGGTCATCGTGCGGACCGGGATGGAGTTCGGCGTTGGATCCGGCACCTGGCTGCGGCTGTTCCGCGAGCTGGCGGACGGGCTGTGACCGGCGTCGCCGTCACCTGGCGTGTCGGCACGCAACCATGACGAGCAGCGATCGGCCACAGGTGGAGTGTGAGCAGCACCACGCGACCCTCGCCGTGGCGGACCTCGGCGCGGCGAGTGCACGGTGGCTGATCTGGACGGCTACGCGCTCAACTTCGGGCACCGCCTCGCGTGAGCACGACCGGGGGAGCGTGTCGACGGGCGAGCCGGGCACGACCGGGCGGATCGGCCAACCACCTGAACACGAGGCATGCTCATGAAGCGGTTCATGTTGCTCCACATTGGCTTCGAGCGCCCGACCCAGGAGATCATGGCTGCGTGGGGCACGTGGCTTGCGTCCGTCGCCGACCAGGCGGTGGAGCACGGGGGGTTCCACAGCGGGGCGCGCGAGATTTCACACGACGGAACTCGGGACCTGCCGATGGACCGTGACGCCATCACGGGCTATTCGATCATCCACGCCGAGAATCTCGATGATGCGGAACGGATCGCGCGAAGCAATCCCTTTATCGCGAGCATTCGGGTCTACGAGATCACCGCGCAGTAGCGTCGTGTGGAGGAGGTTGCGCCCCTCCCCGGCGCGCGTTTGCTTACACGGTCGCTCCACGAGTGTCTGCCGATGACTCAGCTCGACGCGCTCCGGCAGCAGGTATCCCGAGTCCTCGAGTGGCGTGATGCCCATGCCAGCTTCGAGGATGCCGTTGCCGATTTTCCGGCCAGGCTTCGCGGGACGGTGCCCGCCGGACTCCCCTACTCGGCCTGGCAGCTGCTGGAGCATATCCGACGCACGCAGGCCGACATCCTGGCCTTCTGCGTGCGCCGGGATTATCGGGAAGGGAAATGGCCGGAGGACTATTGGCCCGGGACGCCCGCACCGCCGGACGACCGTGCGTGGGACGCGAGCATCGCGGCGTATCACCGTGACCTGGCTCAGTTGCAGGCGCTGGTCAACGACGAAGGCTGCGATCCGTACGCGAAGGTGCCGGTGGGAACAGGGCAGACGTTCCTGCGCGAATTCCTGCTGGTGGCCGATCATACCGCCTACCACGTCGGCCAGCTGATCGCGGTGCGGCGCCTCCTCGGCGCCTGGACCGCGTCCTGACGGGCCCGACCCGCCGTGCTCTCTTCGAGCCGCTTTCAGGCTCTCGCCGACACGCTCGACTGGCTTGAGGAGCGCTGCCGCGCGGGTCCCGTCGAGATCCGCTGCCGCACGCATGACGGGCGCACCCTGAAGGGTGTCCTCACGGAGGTGACGCGGCGGCATGTCGCCATCGCCGAGCAACGTGACGCTCCCGCCACGATCCTGGCCGCCGGTGAGATCGCGAAGATCTGGGTGCCGCAGGCCGGACGGCGGACCTCCGGGCTCCGTCGGTGGGAAGTGTGGTTCGATTATGGGTCGGCGTAGTGGGCGACCGCCGACGAGCGAGGGCGCGGCGCTAGCGAGGCGAGCGAGCGCCGTCCTGGGGGTGCTGCTCACGGCCGGCCTCGCGGCCGCCGGAGCCCGGGCGTGGGAGGTGCAACAACCGGCCTGGGTCGCCGACCTGGAGTACCGTGCGTCCGAGCTGTTCGCGGTACGCCCCGGATACCTGCGGATGCCGTTCCTGGAAGTGGCCGTCGGCGACTCCATCTACTGGCTGCTGTTCGACACCGGGAACATGGTCGGGCTCACGCTGGCCACCCCGTTGCTGGATCAGCTGCGTCTCCCCGAGGTGGGACGTTGGGACCGACTCGATGCCAACGGCCGTGTGGTCGGACGCTTTCGCACCGTGCGAGCGCCGGCCGTCCGCGTGCTCGGCCGCACGCGCACCGATCAGGTGATCGCCGAGTTCGGCGACGCGCAGCTGGGTGGCCTGGTGGGACCCGATGCGGTGCCGGGGAGCCGTTTCACCCTGGACTACGAGTCGGGCCTCTTGGCGGTAACGTCGTCTTCGCTGGTCGCGGTTCCGGCCGACTTCGTGGCGCTGCCGCTCACACGTTCCGAGCGGCATCCGCGGTTGATACTCGTCTCCGGTCGGGTCAACGGGCGGGCGACCCTCATGGAGTTGGACACCGGCGCGAGTCGTACGAACCTCGATCCGACCCTGGTCCGGGAACTCCACATTCCACAGGCCGGCGACGGCGTACGTCTTGAGTCGCTCGCGTTGGGCCCCTACGTCTTCACCGTGCCCAGCGCGAAGATCAATCCCAAAGCCGGCATCGACACGACGTTGAGCCCGCCCATCCAGCTGGCGGTCGGCAGTGACATCCTGCGGCAGGTAGTCCTGACGGTGGATTATGCGGGCGGCCAGGTGCTACTGCGCCGTGTCCGGAGACGGTAGCGTGACCCCACTGCCGTTCGTGTGGCCCTACGCGCTGCTGTTCTGGGCGGTGGATCTCTGGGCATTCACGCCGGAATTCGCGATCATCCGCCGCGCGCGTCGCTCGCCCAGCGCAACGGATGCGAAGTCCATGCAGGTGATCATCCTCGGCATGTGGATTGCCTATGTCGGCGCGTTTCCGCTCGCCTGGGTGCCGGCGTTCCAGATCACGGGCCATCGCGTCGGCGCGCTCCTGGCTGGCGTGGCGCTGATGGTGTCCGGCAGTCTGCTGCGGCGCCACTGCTGGCGGATGCTCGGTGCATCGTTCACCGGCGACGTGCGGGCGAGCGCCGGTCAGCAGGTGGTGACGCGCGGCGCGTACGCCATCCTGCGGCACCCATCCTACACGGCCGGCATCGTGCTGAACGCCGGTGTCGGGATCGCGCTGGGGAGCTGGGCCTCGGCCCTGCTCCTGATCGCCGCCTCGGTCGCCGTGTACAGCCATCGCATCGCGGTCGAGGAGCGTGCGCTGCTGGCGGCGATCGGGGAGCCGTACGAGCGGTTCATGCGGACGCGCAAGCGGCTCATTCCGTTCCTGTACTAGCGGGCGAGGTCTTCCTGCCACGCACTGCCACCGGCCGCCCCGTCGCCGTCATTGCGCTCGGCGTGTTCTTCGCGTTCGGCTGTCTCATGGCGGGCGCGAGCGCGGCGGCCCTCGCCATGCCGTGGTCGCCGCTGCACCACCTCTGGCGCGTGAACCCCCGGGCGCACGCCGGGTTTCTCGCCATGGGGCCGTGGGCCTTCGTGTTGCTGCCTGCGCTGAGCGCTGCGTGCGCGGTGGCAGCCGTGGGACTCTGGGTGCGCGCGGAGTGGGGGCGCCGCACGGCGCTCGCGCTGCTGGTGGCCAACTTCATCGGTGACGGAATCAACGCGGTGGTGCGGGGCGATCTGCGGACCCTCATTGGCCTGCCGATCGCGGCCGGGCTGATCGTCTATCTATCGAGCGCGCGCGTGAAAGCGTACTGTGAGAGCCGGGGAGGGAACCGTTGACGATCAAGCGGATTCTCGTCGGTGTCGCGGTTGTCGTCGTGGGCCTTCCCGTGGTGGCAGCCGGGATCGCCCTCGCCACCATCGCGGTCCTCGATCGTACCAACGGCACGCTCGGTTCCTCGGGCGAGCGACGGGAGTACCTGATCCACGTCCCCGAGCGCTACCGTCCCGATGAGCCGACGCCGCTCGTCATCTCGATGCATGCGGGGGCGACCTGGCCCGCACACCAGCAGAACCTGGCCCATTGGAACCGCCTGGCCGACGAGCACGGGTTCATCGTCGTCTATCCGTCGGCCAGCGGGTTTCCAAAGGTGTGGGAGACCTTTCGCGTCGGGGCGGGTCTCGAGCGGGACGTCCGGTTCATCAGCGACCTGATCGATACCCTGCGGGCGTTGTACAACGTGGATCCCGCGCGGATCTATGCCAACGGCATGTCCAATGGTGGCGGCATGGCGTTCGTGCTGTCCTGCACCCTGTCGGATCGGATCGCCGCGGTGGGTCTCGTGGCGACCGCGCAATCACTGCCAGCGGGCTGGTGCCGGAACGCCCGCCCGGTCCCGATGGACGCGTTCCATGGGTCCGACGACCGGATCGTGCCGTACGAGGGCGGACCGCTTGGCGACCCCTTCAATCCC
>QKHC01000005.1 GCA_003251175.1 Gemmatimonadota bacterium | reverse complement strand
CGGCGAGATCGGGGCTGAGGACCTTGAGGGCGACGGGGCGCCCGAGCTTGCGGTCGTGGGCGAGGTAGACGAGGGCCATCCCGCCGCGACCCAGTTCACGCTCGATCTGGTAGCGGTCGGCGAGTGCCGCCTGCAAGGACTCCAGTGGGTCGGCCATTCCGCGACCTCGACGGATCAACATCCAAGGTAGGACGCCGGCCGTTGCTCAGCCAGCACAGGAACTCCGCACGCGACCTCGGGGCAAATCATACGATCTTCAGTCCATCTTCACGCGCCGGGGCGAAACATTACTGGTGGCGAGATGCGGCCGCCGCCGGCGCTCCTCACGCTGCCATCGCCCGCACACACCACGCCGCCGGCGCCCGCCTCGCGGGGAGGCTCCATGGACGATTCCCGTAGGCCCGCGACCGGACTCCCGAGCCGCGGGGCACCGCAGAGCGGCTCGGGTGCGCCCTGTGCCGAGGCGCAGGCCGACGGCGTTCCCTGCCACGAGCTCATCGACTGCGACGACTGCGACCACACCGCAATGGCGGCACCGGCGACGGCACCCCAGCCCTGGGAGGCTCCACGTGCGTGAGCTGCGTTTTCACGGCCGCGGCGGCCAGGGCACGGTGGTCGCGTCCAAGGTGCTGGCGGACGCGCTCTTCCGCGAAGGCCGCGAAGTGCAGTCGTTCCCCGCCTTCGGCGTCGAGCGCCGGGGGGCGCCGGTCACCGCGTTTCTCCGGGTGGACGACCAGCCGATCCGGCTGCGGTGCGAGATCACCGAGCCCGACGACCTGATCGTGCTCGATTCTACCCTGGTCGACGCGGTGGACGTGACCGCGGGCCTGCGGCCCGGCGGATGGGTGCTGATCAACTCGCACCGGCCACCCGAGGACTACACCGCGCTGACCGACCGGTATCGCGTCGCGACCGTGGATGCGAGCCGCATCGCCACGCGGCACGGCCTGGGCTCGAAGACCCAGCCGATCGTCAACACGGCGATCCTCGGTGCCTGCGCCGCCCTCGGCGGCATCGTGCGCCTCGAGTCCGTCTGCGACGCGATCCGCGACAGCGTGCCGCTCCACCAGGAGGAAAACGTCGCCGCGGCACGGGAAGCGGCGGCCGCGGTGCGACTCGCCCCGCAGGCTGAGGTGCTCCATGCCTGAGGCCGCCAGGAGTCGCCGCGTGCCGGAGCTGGCCATCAGCAGCACCTCGACCCTGGTGACGCACACCGGGTCGTGGAAGTACATGCGCCCTGAATACCACGACCGTGTCGCGCCGTGCAACCAGGGCTGCCCGGTCGGGATCGACATCGAGGGCTACATGGCCCTGCTGCGCGAGGGGCGGCTGACGGACGCCGCCGACCTGCTGCTGCGCGAGAACCCCATGCCGGCGACCACGGGCAGGGTCTGTCACCATCCCTGCGAGTCGGCCTGCAACCGGCGGGAGCTCGACGGGGCGGTGGCGATCCACGCGGTGGAGCGGATGCTGGGCGACTTCGCGCTGGAGCGGGAGCTCGCGGCGCCCCCGGTGTCGCCGCGGGGCACGGCCGTCGCGGTCGTGGGGTCGGGACCCGCCGGTCTCGCCTGCGCCTACCACCTGGCGCGCCTCGGGCACCGGGTCACGGTGTTCGAGGCGGCCGCCGAGGCCGGCGGCATGCTGCGCCTGGGCATTCCCGAGTACCGGCTGCCGCGCGTGGTGCTCGACCGCGAGATCAACCGCATCCGCGCCGCGGGTGTCACGATCCACTGTGGGGTGCGGGTGGGCAGCGAGGACCTGCCGTGGGGCACCCTCCTCGCGCGGTTCGACGCCACCTTTCTCGCCTCGGGCGCGCATGTGTCGCGCCCCCTGGGTGTCGCGGGCGAAACGGCGATCGGGGTGCGGGCCGGGCTCGATTTCCTCAAGGAAGTGAACCGCGGCGGCCGCCCCAGCATCGGGGACGTGGTGGTCACCGTGGGTGGCGGGAACACGGCCATCGATTGTGCGCGGACGGCGCGTCGTCTGGGCGCGCGGTCGACGATCCTCTACCGTCGCACGCGGGCCGAGATGCCGGCCATCGCGCAGGAGATCGACGAAGCGGAGCGCGAGGGCGTGGAGTTCGTCTTCCTCGCGGCACCCGTCGGCTTCACGCTCGACGGCGACCGGCTTCGGGCGATCGAGTGCACCCGCATGCAGCTGGGCCCCCCCGACGAGAGCGGCCGCCGGCGACCCGTCCCGACGGACGAGCGGTTCACGCTCCCGGCGGACACCGTGCTGACGGCGATCGGCGAAGCGATCGATCCCGATGGCCTGCCGCTCGCCGGAACGGGGACCGCGATCCCCACCGACATGTGGGGTCAGACCGCGCGGGCGGGGGTCTTCGCGGGCGGCGATCTCGCCGAGCAGCCGCGCTCGGTGGCCGACGCCCTGGGGGCAGGGAAGCGGGCCGCCATCGGCATCGACCGCCACCTGCGGGAGCGGGCCGGTGCGCCCCTCGAGCACCGCGAGCCCGACGCGCTGCGCCTCGGCGGGCGGGGCAACCTGAGCATGACCCGCTGGCGCGATGACGATCCCGTGCCACGGGTCGCGCCCCTCAACGAGGTGGTGACCTACGAAGACCTGAATCCGGCGCATTTCGAGCGCGCCAACCGCCACGAGGACTGGTCGCTGCCGCTCGAGGCGGCCGTGGGCGGCTTCGACGAGGTGAACCGGGGGCTCGATCGCCCCGCGGGCCTCGCCGAGGCCCGGCGCTGTTTCAACTGCGGCGTGTGCAACGAGTGCGAGCTGTGCCTGATCTTCTGTCCCGACGTCGCCATCACGCGGCGCAACGGGCACGGGTTCCTGATCGACCTCACGTACTGCAAGGGCTGCGGGGTGTGCGTGACCGAGTGCCCCCGGGGCGCGATGCTGCTGACACGGGAGGGCCTGTCATGAAGAAGGTCATGGTCGGCAACCACGCCGTGTCGTGGGGCGCGCGGCTCGCCCGCGTCGAGGTGATCTCCGCGTACCCCATCACCCCGCAGACCCAGGTGGTGGAAGAGCTGTCGGAGATGTGCGCCGACGGTCGGCTGGCGGCGCGATTCATCAAGGTCGAGTCCGAGCATTCGGCGATGGCCGCGTGCATCGGGGCCTCGGCGGCCGGCGCGCGCGCCTTCACGGCGACGTCGTCCCAGGGGCTCGCGCTGATGCACGAGATGCTGCACTGGGCGACAGGGGGGCGGCACCCCGTGGTGCTGGCCAATATCAACCGCGCTCTGGGACCTGGCTGGAACATCTGGACCGATCAGACCGACAGCCTGTCGCAGCGCGACACGGGCTGGGTTCAACTCTACTGCGAGACCAACCAGGAAGTTCTCGACACCACCGTGATGGCATTTCGTCTCGCGGAGACCGTCGATCTGCCGGTGATGATCGTGCTCGACGCGTTCTACCTCTCGCACACCGCCGAGCCGGTGGACATTCCCGATCAGGAGGTGGTGGACGTTTTTCTGCCCACGCGTGAGGCGCATCGCAAGCTCGACGTGAACGACCCCCATGCCTTCGGGGCGCTGGTGCGCCCGGACAGCTACATGGAGATGCGGTGGCAGCAGCAGGAAGCCATGGACCGCACCCACGATGTCTTCGAGGCGGTGGAGCGGGAGTGGCAGCGCCTGACGGGACGGCGCTACGGGGCGATCGAGTCTTATCGCGCGCGCGATGCCGACCTGCTGCTCGTGACCTCGGGCACCATCACCTCCACTGCGCGGTCGGTCATCGATCGCCGGCGGGAGCGGGGCGATGCGGTCGGGCTCGTGAAGGTGAAGATGTTCCGCCCCTTTCCCACGGCAGCCCTGCGCGCGGCATTGTCCGGGGTGAGCCGGGTCGCCGTGCTCGACCGCAACGTGTCGGTGGGGCACGCGGGGATCTTCGCCGAGGAGCTGCGGTCCGCGCTCTACGACCTGCCGCCGGATGATCGGCCGCGGGTACAGGGGTTCGTACTGGGTCTCGGTGGGCGGGACGTCACCCCAGCCGTGATCGATCGGATCATCGACGCCGTGCGGGAGGACCGTCCCATCGAGCGCGAGGATCTCTGGGTGGGGGTGAATCCATGAGCCAGCTCATGATCGCAGATCAGGTGCCCGGGGACGAGCTGATGGCCTCTGGTCATCTCGCCTGCCCGGGATGCGGCGCGCCGATGGCGATGCGGATGGTGCTGAAGGCGCTGGGGCCGAAGACGGTGGTGGTGATGCCGGCGTGCTGCTGGTCGATCATCGCGGGGCCGTGGCCGCAGTCCTCGCTCGGGGTTCCGCTCTATCACACCGCGTTCGAAACCGGGGCGGCCGTGGCGTCGGGCGTGAAGGCCGCCCTCGAGATGCGCGGTGATCGACAGACGACGGTGATGGTGTGGGCGGGCGACGGGGGCACGTTCGACATCGGGTTGCAGGCACTGTCGGGGGCGGCCGAGCGCAACGAGGACATCATCTACTGCTGCTACGACAACGAAGCGTACATGAACACCGGAATCCAGCGCTCGTCAGCGACACCGTGGGGCGCGTGGACCACCACCACGCCCGCGGCGCACCCCGAATCCAACGCGAAGAAGGACATTCTCGCGATCTTGGCCGCGCATCGCATCCCCTACGCCGCCACGGCCTCCGTCGCCTACCCGGTCGACCTCCTCGAGAAGGTGCGCAAGGCGAAGGCGATCCGCGGCACGCGATTCCTGCACATCCTCTCGCCCTGCCCACCGGGGTGGAAGTACGAGGACGACGCCACGGTGGAGCTGGGTCGCATGGCGGTGCAGACGCGCGTCTTCCCGCTGCTCGAAGTCGAGGACGGAGTCACCTGGCGGTTCACGGCGGAGCACGCCGGAGACGCGGTGGAGCCGTACCTGCGGCGGCAGGGGCGGTTCCGGCACCTCACCGCGGATCAGATCGAGGGCGTCCAGGCCAGCGTGGACGCGCGCTGGGCGGCACTGGAGCGCCGGGTCGCGAACGGGACGTAGTCGAGCCGGCCCGGTCCCTAGCCCTCGCGCAGCGGCCGCACCGCCACCGTCCCGCCGTACTTGAGATGCGGGCAGGTCGCGGCGATCGCCGCCGCCGCCTCCGGGTCCGCGGCGCGGACGAGGAAGAAGCCCG
>QKHC01000053.1 GCA_003251175.1 Gemmatimonadota bacterium | reverse complement strand
ACGGCCCAGCGCGTACAGCGCCCGCCAGCGGGTCTCGATCTCCGCCGACTCGGAATACGGACTGACATCCTCGATGGGCGCGCGCTCACCGAGACGCCACGATTCGAGGAGGGCCGCTGAAACGGCCGGCGACGCGATCGGCTGCCCGACACCGCTCTGCAACACTTGGCGGATCGCCCGCGCTCCGGCGTCTCCGCCGATCTTCGCGATGGCCGTTGCCGCCTCGCTCTGCACCGTGGCGCGGCCGTCCGAGCGGATCGCGGCGAGCAGCACCGGGACCGAGCTGGCGTCGCCAATCAGTCCCAGCGCGAAGGCGGCGGCACCAGCGACCGCCTCGGCACTGTCTTCCAGCAGGGGGACCAGAAGGTCCACCGCGCCGGGGTCGCGCACACGCCCGGCCGCCAGCGCCGCCTGTCGACGCACCGCCGGGTCGGGATGGCGCATGAGATCGCGCAGGACGAGCGGATCGAAGCGACGCGCATCCGTCTCCTGCAGCAGCCGCGCCAGCGAACCGACCAGCGCCTCGTCGACGACCGCGGGCTGTTGAGCGGATGCCGCGGCGCTGGCGACGGCGATCGCGCACGCGGTGGCGAGACCCGCCCTAGAGACGGACCGGATCAGCGATCGGGCGCAGCAGCGCGCGGACATGGTCGGGAATGTGGCTCAGGCGGTGCTGGCGATCGAGCGCGACGAGCGCGGTCTCACCGGTCGCCAGCAGCTCGCCGGTCTCCGCCCGCTCGACGGCGTATCCGAAGATCACCCGGCGACTGGCGATCTCGCGCGCCCAGCAGCGGATGCGTACCAGGTCGTCGTAGCGCGCCGCCTGGCGATAGCGTACCCGTGCCTCGGTGACGGCGAGAAACGTCCCCGCCACCTCCATGTCGCGGTAGGTGAACCCGGAGCGGCGGAGGTGCTCCGTCCGCGCCATGTCGAACCAGACCAGGTAGTTGGCGTGGTAGGCGAACGCCATCTGGTCGGTTTCGGAGTAGTTGACGCGGTGCTCGATGACACTGATCGGATCGACTGCCGCGAGCGCCGCCGCGGGCACGGGGTCGGTCACTCGCCGTAGGGAATCCAGATGTTCTTCACCTCGCTCGCGCGACGCAGGAATTCCGGGCCCTCCGCCTGACGCGCAGCATACCAGTCGCGCGGCGTGAGGATCCAGGTGCGCTTCATATTTCCTGCCGCTGCCTGCTCGATCGCCGCAGCGCCAGCCGCCGAGCCGCAGAACCACAGACCGTCGACATCCAGGTGATCGGCGAGCACGCGGGCGAGTCCCTCCTTGTCGCCGGTCACGATGTTCACCACCCCGTCGGGTAGGTCGGAGGTCTCGAGCACACTGTAGAAATCGGTCGCCGCCAGCGGATGCGCGCTGGAGGGCAGCGCAACGACGGTGTTCCCGACCGCCACGGCTGGCGCGAGCAGCGACACGAACCCCAGCAGGGGCGCCTCTTCGGGAGCGGCCAGCCCGATGACACCGACCGGCTCGTTCATCGCGAGGGTCACGCCGCGGAATGGAACCCCGTGCACGGCGCCGTCGTGCTTGTCCGCCCACGCCGCGTAGGTGAACAGCCGTGACAGGGTTGCATCGACCTCTGCCACGGCTGTGGCCCGATCCGCGCCCGTCATCGCCGCCACCCGCGCGGCGAACTCGGCCGCCCGCGCGGACAGGTTCTCCGCGATGTAGTACAGGATCTGCGCACGCTGATGCCCCGCGCCGCGCCCCCAGCCGGACGCCCGGTGCGCGGCCTCGACGGCGTTGCGGATGTCCTTGCGGTTCCCCTCCCCGACCTCTCCCACCGGCCGCCCGTCCGCCCCGCGCACGGTGCGGGAGTAGGGCTGGTCGGGTCGCACCTGCTTACCGCCGATGAACAGCTTCGGGGTGCGGTCGATGGGTGGCAGCGGGGAGCCGGGAGCCGGGAACGGGACTTCCCGCGGTGCCGCGTGCTGCGGAGCGGGAATCGTCCCTGCCGCTTTCTGCTCCCCGCTCCCGGCTTCCCGCTCCCATTCCGGTTGCAGGTACGCCCACATCCCCTCGCGACCGCCCTCGCGACCGAAGCCTGATTCCCGGTAGCCACCAAACCCGGAGGCCGCGTCGAACAGGTTGGTCGAGTTGATCCACACGACGCCCGCCTTGATCTTCGGCGCCACGTCGAGAGCCAGGTTGATGTTCTCGGTCCAGACGCTCGCCGCCAGCCCATAGGTGGTGTTGTTGGCGAGCGCGACCGCTTCGGCGGGCGTGCGGAAGGTCATGGCGACCAGCACCGGACCGAAGATTTCGACCTGCGCGATGGTTGCCGCTGGCGACACCGCGGTGAACAAAGTCGGCGGATAGAAGTAGCCCTCCGTCGGACAGGCCCAGGACGGCTGCCACAGCTCCGCGCCCTCTTCCCGCCCGCGCTCCACCAGCGCACGGATCCGCTCGAGCTGGACCGGCGCCACGATCGCCCCCATGTCCACCGCCTTGTCGAGCGGTGATCCGACCCGCAGCTTCTCCATTCGCGCCTTGAGCTTCGCCACCAGCGGCTCGGCCACCCCTTCCTGCACCAGCAAGCGGGATCCGGCGCAGCACACCTGGCCCTGGTTGAACCAGATCGCGTCCACCACGCCTTCGACCACGCTGTCGAGGTCGGCATCGTCGAAGACGAGAAACGGGCTCTTCCCGCCGAGCTCGAGCGTCAGCTTCTTCCCGCTGCCAGCGGTGGCGACGCGGATCTGGCGACCCACTTCGGTCGAGCCGGTGAATGCGACCTTGTTCACGTCGGGGTGCTCGACCACCAGCTTGCCCGTGCGACCGTCGCCGGTCACGACGTTGAGGACGCCGGACGGCAGGCCCGCCTGGTGCGCCAGCTCCGCGAAGCACAGCGCGGTGAGCGGCGTGAACTCGGCTGGCTTCAGCACCACTGTGCATCCCGCCGCCAGCGCCGGTGCGACCTTCCACGCCACCATCAGCAGCGGGAAGTTCCACGGGATGATCTGACCAACGACGCCCACCGGCACGTAGCCAGGCATCTCGCTCGACCGCAGCTGCGCCCACCCAGCGTGGTGATAGAAGTGCCGCGCGACCAGTGGGACGTCCAGATCACGGGTCTCGCGAATCGGCTTTCCGTTATCGAGACTCTCGAGGACCGCCAGCAGCCGTGAGTGCTTCTGCACGGCTCGCGCGAGGGCATACAGGTGTCGCGCGCGCGCGTGATCGGTGAGCCCCGCCCAGGCCGGGAGCGCGGCGCGGGCGGCACGCACCGCGGCGTCCACGTCGGCCGCCCCGCCCTGCGCGACGCGCGCCAGCACGGCGGTCGTCGCCGGATTGACCACCTCGAACGTCTCCGCGTCGGCCGGCGGAACCGCCTCTCCACCGATGAAATGGCCGAAGCTCCGGCCGTGGTCGTCCAGCCAGGCCAGCGCCGGCCCCGTCGACTCGGGCGCTGGTCCCCACTCGAGAGAGGCGAACGCACGGGCGACAGTCGTGGTCATCTCACACCATGGGGTGGCGGTAGTCGGCCGAGTAGCGGCCGGTCACGAAATGCTCGAGCTGGCGCTCGATGTCGGTGAGCAGCGCGCTGGCCCCGATGCGGAATCGGTCCGGCCGGACCCATCGCTCGCCCAGCTCTTCCTTCATCAGCATCAGCCACTCGAGCGCTCCCTTGGCTGATCGAATCCCGCCCGCCGGCTTGAACCCCACCGCGTGGCCGGTGCGCTCATCGTAGTCCCGGATCTGGCGCACCATCACCAGGCCCACGGGCAGTGTCGCGTTCACGGGCTCTTTGCCGGTGGAGGTCTTGATGAAATCGGCGCCGGCCATCATGGCGACCTGGCTGGCCCGCGCTACGTTGGTGAGCGTGGCCAGGTCGCCGGTCCCGAGAATGACCTTGAGGTGGGCCTCGCCGCAGGCGCGGCGGAAGGCTCGCACCTCGTCGTACAACGCCTCCCAGTCGCCGCGCAGCACGTGTCCCCGAGTGATCACCACGTCGATCTCCCGTGCCCCGGCTGCGACCGACGCCGCGATTTCCTCGAGTCGTTGCGCGAAGGGATTGAGACCGGCGGGGAATCCCGTGGAAACGGCCGCGACCGGAATCTCGGACCCGAGCAGCGCCTCGACCGCGGTCTCGACGAGGGCGTGGTAGACGCACACCGCGCCGACCCGCACCGCGGCGGAGGGCACACCCAGCGCGTCGAGCAGGTCTTCGCGGACGGGCCAGCGCGCCTTGGCACACAGGCGCAGCACGTTGCCGGGGGTATCGTCACCCTGCAGCGTGGTGAGGTCGAGACAGGTGACCGCGCGCAGCAGCCAGCCGGCCTGCCAGTCGCGCTTGACGCTGCGCCGCGTGGGGATCGTCGCGGCGCGCCGCTCCACGGCGCTGCGATTGATGCGCAACGCGCGCACCCGGTCGAGATCGAGCGGCATGCCCGGGTTGCGCCCCGGCGCGGCAGGAGCCGGCTCCCGGCCGGAGGCCGGCGCCACGGCGCGGGGCCGCTCGAACCGGGTGGGATCGCGTGTGACGGTCATCCGTTGCGGAGAATGCGGTGGCGCCTCCGAAAAGTCAAACGGGACAGGCGGTTGCGCGATCGCTCGGGGTGGCGGACGGGCTGCGGTTGACGCTGGCCCCCGGCCTCTGCAAGATGCTCGCCCGACAGGCGCCACCGCCATGGACGGAGCCCGACTCGATGATACTGCTCACCGCTCGACCAGACAGCTGGCTGTGACGGCCGCGGCGCGGGTCGTCGTGGTGGCCGATGCGCATCTCGGCCAGGTGCCGTCGGCGACACGCGACGCCTTCCATGCGTTCCTCGACGCCGTGCCCACACTCGGCGACGCGCTGCTGATCAACGGCGACCTGTTCGACTTCTGGTGTGAGTACGGCGCCGTCATTCCGCGCAAGCACTTCTCCACCGTCGCCCGGCTGGAGGCGGTGCGCGCCCGCGGCATCCCCATCACCTTCGTGGGCGGCAACCACGACCGCTGGGGCGGCGATTTCTTCACGCGCGACCTGGGAATCAACTACCACCCGAACGACGTCGAAGTCGACGTGGCAGGGCGGCGGACCTGGGTGGCGCACGGCGACGGGCTCACCCGCCAGCACTGGAGCGCGGAGCTGCTGCACCACGTCCTCAAGCACCGGTTCACCGTCACCACGTTTCGCGCGCTGCACCCGGCCGTCGGGTTCTGGCTCGCGGATCGCCTGTCCGTCGTGCTGGCGGACAACACCAAAGATGCCGCAGTGCTGGAGCGCGCGAGCGCCGCCCAGGCCGCCTACGCGCGCGACCTGCTGGGGCGTCGTCCCGAGATCGACCTGGTCGTGCTGGCGCACACCCACCGACCCGCGCTGCAGCGCCTCAACGATGGTCGCGTCTATCTGAACCCCGGGGCATGGCTCGACGGTCACCGATACGCCGTCGTCACCGCCGACGACGTCGTCCTGCAGCAGTTCACGGGTTAGCGCCGGTCCGGGAACCTCAGGGTGCGGTGGCGCGACCCACCGCGCCGTGGAGCGAGAGACGCACGTTGTCGCGAATCTGAATCTCCTCGTCTCCGTCGGGCGTCACACCGGCCGGGTCGATGAGCGACGTCCCGTCGGCTGTCAGAAACCAGGACGCCACGTCTACCCGCAACGTCACCGCCCGGCGGCTGCCGGCGGGCACGGGCAGCGGACCGTCGAGCAGCACTTCCTGGACCTCGTTGAAGGCCGATGCGTAGGAGAACGCGTGCCGGGCGCCGGCGCGACTGAATGTCCCCTCCGCACGCAGCGCCGCACCCGCCATGCGCGGATGCTCGACCAGGAAAACGCTGTCCAGCCGCGTGTCCGGGCGGTAGATCTCGAACTGCAGCGTGGAGTACGTATCGACCGGTACCGGCGCCGTGACGAGCCGCGGCGACTGGTCCCCCAGCGGCAGCAGAACCCGCATCACGCCGGCGCGCAGCACGGCACAGTCCTCGCCCTCTTCCTCTTCGCACTCCTGGTACCGGGCGCGCTGCAGCACGGTTTCCCGCAACACGATGGCCGCCTCGCGGATGACGATTGTATCGGCGCCGCGGGCCACCACGACGGAATCCCCATCGGCCGCGTCCGCGCGGTCGGAATCGGCGGCCACGCGGGTCGTTACGGAGAAGGTCACCTCGCCGCTCCGCGCGGAGCTTTCGCGACATGCCATGGCGCCCAGCGCCAGGAGGACGAGCAGAGCCGGTGGCCGAACCACGTTCACGGATGTGCCTCCCTGCTGGATTAGCCCAGCGGCACCACTTCCACGTTGCGCAATCGTTCGCCCAGAAACCGGGCACCCACGCTCCGAAAGTGCGGCTCATCATCGGACACCACGAACCGATGGTCGCCCGCGGCGCCCGCGGGCGCCAGCAACTGCCGCGCGGCGAGCTCCTGGCGCACCGCCTCAGCCGTTTCCTCGGCGCTGTCGATGAGCCGCACCCCGGGACCCATCACCCGTGCGAGCAGCGGCTTGAGGAGCGGGTAATGCGTGCATCCCAGCACCAGCGCATCCACGCCAGCCGCTGCCAGCGGTGCGAGATACTCCCGCGCGATCAGCTCTGTCGCCGGGTGATCGAACCATCCCTCTTCGACGAGCGGTACGAACAGGGGGCAGGCGCGGGCGTGGACCGTGGCGCCGGCAGCGACGGCATGAATGGCGCGCTCATACGCTCCTGACGCGATGGTTCCGGCGGTGCCGATCACGCCGATCCGCCCCGACGGACTGGCGCGCACCGCCGCGCGCGCACCAGGCTCGATCACCCCCACGACCGGCACCGGCGAGCACGCCCGCAGATGCTCGAGCGCCTGTGCGGTGCTGGTGTTGCACGCCACCACCACCATCTTCACGCCGCGGCCCACCAGGTACTCGAGAATCTCGGCGCTGTAGCGGCGCACCGTTTCCGGCGACTTGGGACCGTAGGGCACCCGCGCCGTGTCGCCGAAGTAGACCACCGACTCGGCGGGCAGTCGCTCGAACAGCGCGTGCGCGACCGTGAGCCCGCCGATCCCCGAGTCGAACACCCCCAGCGGAGCCGGCGACGCGCCCCCCATCAGCGGGCGACCGGCAACGGCACGCGGACGCCCAGCCCGCCGGGGACGGCCCGGATGCGCAGCTCTTCGGGAAAGTCCTGCAGGTGACCCGCGACGAACGCCTCGGCCGCAGCAAACAGGTGGTTGAACACCAGCAGCACGAGCCAGTCCTGCGACTCCTGGCGCTTGCCGTTCACGTGCCCCGCCCCGATATCCTCGAGGTAGCGGGCTTCCTGCTCCGCTTTCCGCCACATGTACAGCGTGGTGCCCTCCCATGCCACGAACAGGGCGCCGGTCACGGCCCGTCCGGTGGTCGCCTGCCCCCACCCCGGGATCAGCAGCGAGCGCCAGGCCGCCGACACCGGACGCATGCGGCGAACCGTATCCGGCGCTACCCGGAGGGTATCGGTCGCCGTCGCCACCACCTGCTGGGCGCGTCCCGCCCCCACCGCGCAGGCGAGCGCGACGGCCAGCAGAGAGAGCATGCGGCGGGAAGCGGTCACGGCGCACAAGATAATGAAGGCCCTAGCGCGCAACGAGCACCGCGAGACATCCCGGCACGATGTCAACGGTGCATTCCGAGACGCCCGGCTCGCGCAGCTCGCCGTCGAGGTGCAACACCAGCGGGGCGTCGAGCGAGCGCACCGTCACCTGGGTGGTGCGGAACAGGGCGAATTCCCGCATACCGAGATGGGTGCCGCGCGCGACGCGTGGCAGGGCGACGAGAAATCGCGGCAGCGAGACGCGCCGGATCACGCAAACATCGAGGAAGCCGTCGGCGGGATCGGCCTCGGGGGCAAAGCGGTAGCTCCCCCCGGCCGTCGTGCCATTGCATACCTCGACCATCATCATCGGTCCGGTCTCGTGGTGCTCAGCCGCGCGGACCTCGAACACCGGCGGCCGGAAGGTGGCGAAGGTACGGACGATCGGCACCAGGTAGGACATGAATCCGCGAAGTCCCACCATGGTGTTCCGCATCCGGACCACCGCCGCGCCGAATCCGAACCCCAGCGAATTGACGAAGTACTCGCCCGCGCATCGCCCCGCATCGAACCACCGCGGCGTGGCGGTCACGATTCGCGCCACTGCCGCCTCCGGCGTCAGCCCGTAGGTGCCGACCAGCTTGGCGAAGTCGTCGCCCGACCCGACGGGCACGACCGCCAGCGCGCACGCACCGTCGCCGCCGCCGCTGATCAGCCCGTTCGCCACCTCGTGCACGGTGCCGTCGCCGCCGACGGCGACGACGCAGCGTGCCCCCGCGCTCGCGGCCTCGCGGGCCAGCTGGGTGGCGTGGGTCGGGCGCTCGGTGCGCCACAGCTGCACCGCGCGGCCGTGGCTCCGGAACGCGCGCACGACCCGGTCGGCCGCTCGGCCGGCGGCTCCCCGGCCGGCTACGGGGTTGAGGATGACGTGGGTGTCGATCACGGGGAGGCCGGAGCGTCCCCGGTGACCATCACCACGACCTCACGCTGCCGCGGACGATTGTCGAGGTTGAGCACGACGATCTGCTGCCAGGTGCCGAGGGCGAGCCGTCCATCGACGACCGCGAGGGCGAGCGCCGGCTTGAGCAGCGCGGAGCGAACATGGGAGAAGCCGTTGCCGTCGCCCCACCGCTCGTTGTGCGCGTACTCCGCGTCCCGCGGGGCGAGCCGCTCCAGGGCCCGACGCAGGTCGGCGAGCGCCCCCGGCTCGTACTCGATGGTGGTGACTGCCCCCGTCGAGCCGGTCAGCGACACCAGGGCCAGGCCGCTGGCGACACCCGATGCGGCGACGACCGCCGCGACTTCGTCCGTGACGTCGGCATGGCCGAACTCCGCCGCCAGACGCAGCGTCCACCGCCGACCGGCAGTCATGCGTCGTCCGTGCCGACCGCGCGAGCCCGCTGCACGACCACCGCGACCGTAGCGAGCAGCTCGGTCGCTTCATACGGTTTGGCCAGCACGGGTTGCCTGGTGCGATCGAGAAAGGCCCGCGTGTCGGGTTGGGAGGCGTCACCGGTCACCCACACGAAGCATCGCGTCGCCCCTGGCAGCCGCGCCTCAACCTGCTCGAAGAGCGACCGGCCGGACAACAGCGGCATGCGCACGTCGCAGATGATACAGTGCACGTCGCCGCGCTCGAGCACCTCCAGAGCCTCCCGCCCGTCCGCGCACGCGGTGACCCGGTGCCCGGCCCGCTGCAGCAGCCGCGTGGCGACGGAGCGATTGGCCGCGTCGTCTTCCACGACGAGGACGTGCGCGGACCGTGAGGGGGCGGGAGCCGCGCCAGGCGTCACGAGTCCTCCCCACCGTCAGGACCGTAGAACAGCACCCAAACCGCGAAGTCGGCGCTGAGCTCCTCGAAGCGATGCGGCCGCCCCGCGGCGACGAACAGCAACGTGCCTGGGGTGACCGAGCGGCGGTGGTCGCCGTCCCAGAATACCCCGCGGCCTCGTGCCACCACGTACACCTCATCGCGGGCGTGCGGCTGCTGAGGATCGTGCCCGCGCGGAGCGTAGAGCTTCACCTGCAGCGTGCCGTGGCGGAACAGCTCGATGGATCGCTCGGGCGCGTCGTCAGGCAGTCGCGCGAGCGCCTCGGCGAGATCGACGTGCGCGGTGGGATGGGAGGGCGCCATGCCGATAGCTTCCATGCGATCGCGCCCCCGTGCAAGGGGCGCGCCGGCGTCGCATCTTTCGCACGGATGCCCACCCTGCTCAAGCTGCTCGGCGGCCTCGCGGCCGGCTACGCGGTAGTGCTGTTGCTGGCCTGGCGTTTCCAGGACCGGCTGGCCTTTCCGGCGCCACGGGTCCCCCTCCCCGAACCGTCGGCCCGCGGCCTCGCCGACGGGCGTCGCGTGACCGTGACCACCAGCGACGGCGTCACCCTGCGGGGCTGGTACCTGCCGCCCGCGCCATCGCCCGCCGCGCCACAGCGCGCGCCGGGGCTGCTGTGGTTCGGCGGCAACGCCGAGACCGTGGCCGGACTGGCGCCCGTGCTGCGCACCCTGCGCCTGCGCGGCGTGGCCCTGCTTGCTCTCGACTACCGCGGCTATGGGGCGAGCGAGGGGCGGCCGACCGAGCCCGGCATCTACCGCGACGCCGAGGCGGCGTGGGAATTCCTCGCCGGGCAGCCGGACATCGATGTGCGGCGAATCGCCGTCTACGGCCGCTCGCTCGGGACGGCACCGGCGCTGCATCTCGCCAGCGCGCGCGACATCCGCGCGGTCGTGCTCGAGGCCCCGTTCACCAGCGCCCGGGCCATGGCACGGCACCACTATCCGTTTCTGCCGGCCGGCATCCTCCGCCTGCGGCTCGACAACCTCACCCGCGCCCGTGCCCTGCGCGCGCCGCTCCTGGTCGTACACGGAAGCGACGACGCCGTGGTGCCCGTGGCGATGGGACGCGCCGTAGCGGCAGCCGGGTCTGCCCGCGAGCTCGTCGTCGTGGCGGGCGCGGGGCACAACGATCTGTTCGCCACCGCCGGCGGGGCGTCTCGCGACCGCGTGCTCGCGTTTCTGCAGGCGACCCTGCGCGACTGAGCGGCGGAGAAGGTTCTCCGGTACTCAGCGCGCCGCCGCGGGGGCCGGCAGGTCGTTCCAGTTGAGCAGCGCGTTCCACACCATCGGAAACTCGTGGTGGTTGAGAAACCGATGCAGCGGGTTGAAGGTGAACGCGATCACACGACCGCGCCCCACCGGGATGTCGAACAGCGCGCCTTGCCCCACGATCGCCGCCTCGCCCCGCACCATACCCGACAGCACGTATGGATCCCTGGCGCCGGACCGCGCGGGCATGGTGTCGGCGGTGGGGGACGTGGCGCCGCCCTCCATTCCCATCATCGGCTCGCCGCGAGCGTCGGCACGCTCATCGGCGAGGGGCTCCGTGCCGTACTGCAACACCATCATCCGCCGATCGCGGCGCGCCACCTGGAACAGGGCACCGTTGCCGCGGAATACGTGGGTCGTGTCGGAAAACCCGTAGAGGATCGGATGGTCCGGCCGGCGCGCTTTCACGCGCACCACGGACCCCGGATGGAACAGCGAGCTCGCCGTGAGCGGCGACAGCGCGCCCGCGATCCCCGATTCCGCCGCGAGCCGGGTGGCGTTGCGGAGCGTGATCAGCACCCCGCCGTCCCGGACGAATCGCTCGAGCTCGGCCATGCCCTGCCACCCCGGACCGCCCGTCATGTCGTCAGTGGCGCTGGGCGACCCGTGCGCGGGAAACTCGGCCGTGGCCGTGTACGGCAGCGGGCTCCATTGACGATCGATCCCGTGCATCAACCGGTCGATCGACGCGCCACCGGTGTTCGGCACCACGATCACGTCGAAGCGACGCCGCAGATTCCCGCGCCGCAGATCGTCCTTGTGAATGGACGTGTAGGGGATGCCGGCCTGCTCGAAAGTGAACCGGGCCCACCCTTCGTCCTGCGTGTAGAACCAGGTGTGGTAGATGGCCACCCGGGGGAGATCGAGCGCGTGCCGCCGCACGGCGGGTGCGGCCGCCGCCACCAGGGAGAGCGCGTAACGCGCCGTCAGGTCTCGGGCCACACCCGGCGCCAGGCCCTCGAAGATCACCGAACCGGCCGGGAAGGTGTCGGTTCCGACAACGAACGATGTCTCTGCGGCCCACGCCGCGGCCCGGGCTGCGCGATCGCGGAGCCAGTACAGCGCGGGCAGGACCTCGGCCTGGGCCCGGTAGGCCAGCAGGTACACGGGCCCCTCGCCCCGCACCGAGCCGCTGACGGCCACGGTGTCGGTGACCGGCTCAAGGCCCGGCCAGCCGAATACCGCTGTGTCGTTGACCGCCCGCACCGTAACGCCGTACATCAAGCCGAGGGTCCACGCCACGTCGTCGTACGGCGTCTCTGGTGCAGACTGCGGGAATCGCTGCCGCTCGAGCAGATTGACGGCGAGGTCCCGGTACGGCTGATCGAGACGCACCACGAAGTCGCCGGCCGAGTCGCCGCTGGCACGGCGGTGTACCTCGATGCCCTGCCGCCGCAGCTGGTTCACGAGGTACGCGGCGCGGCGGGGATCACGCTGCTGCGCCGGGGCCGGAATCACGTAGGCATGCGGCGCGTGGTGCATCCCGCGCTCGATACTGTTGCGGCTCTTGCGGTAGAAATTGCGCAACAGCTCTCGTGCGTTGGCGGCGGTGTAACCCAGTGACGCCAGTGCGCCCGCTTCCATGTAGTTCACATTGTCGCGGGCGGACCACCGCACCTTGCGCGTGGGCGGCCATGGGCGGTACCACTGGCGGCTCGTCACCGAGTCCCCGGCGTAGCGGGCGCTCGAGAGGTCGCGCACGTAGGTGTTGGCGCCGGCGTTGCCGAACGTCTCGAAGAAGCGGCCAATGCCATTGTGGTTGTTCCCGATCCACAGCAGGTACCCGGGCCACCAGCCATCGTAGAACCCCCACGTCCACACCCCGGGCTGCCCCTGCGCGGCCAGCTGCGCCACGTCGTTGTTCGCAAGCACCTGCCATTCGCCGATGGCGATGGGATCGATCGTCTCGTTGTAAGGCCCGGTACCCGTGGAGACGTACAGCAGCGGTACCGATTCGTGCAGGTCGTGCATCACCGTGGGGTGCCACCGGAAGTACTGCTCCAGGGCCGCGCGCGTGAGCGCCTGGGTGATCTGCAGGCCGTCGCGGTTGTTGTCGTGGTAGACATAGCTGCCCCAGTAGGGGCTGGAGCGCGGAAACCCGTCGTCCCACTCGGTGCGCTGCTTCGTGTACCGGTGGTACCAGTCCACCTGCCGATCGCGTCCATCGGGCTCGGACACCGGGTTGATCACCGTGATCACGCCCTCGCGGATGGCGCGGATCTCCGGTGCGTCGCTCACCGCGAGGCGGTAGACCAGCTCCATCAGCATCTCCGGCGACCCCATTTCGGGAGAATGCAGGCCGCCGTTCAGGTAATAGACCGGCTTGGCGTCGGCGACCACCGCGTCGAGCTGGTCCAGTGGCAGCGTGCGGGGGTCGGCGAGTCGAGCGAGTTGAGCGCGGTAGTGGTCGAGTCGGTCCATCGTGGCCTCGTCAGCCACGATCACGAGAACCATCTCCCGCCCTTCCTCGCTCCGGCCCACTGACTCCACCCGCACCCGCGGCGTGGCGGTGGCGACGGCGCGCAGGTATCCCACGATTTCCGCCACGTGGTGCATCACCCCCGGCGCCCCGACGATGGTGCCGAAGTGGCGTTGCGGCGACGGGATGGCGGGATGCTCCGGCAAACCGGCGACCGATGCAGGGAGAAAGCGGGCATCGGAGGTGAATTCGCGGATCAGACGCGCGGCGGCGGTGTCAGGTGCCTGGGCCGCGACGGGTGCGATGGCGACGCACCAGAGGACGGCGAGACCCCAGCGAATGGACGGCATGACGGTGACCTCAGGTGGGAATCACGGGGCGTGAATTGACCACCCGCCGGCCTGCCCGGCAAGTTACCGAGGCTCCCGGTGGGGAATTCGGTGCTCGGTTTTCGGTGGCGAGCCCCCCGGGCCGCGTATTACTGTGCGGCGTGCAAACCGCGCTCACCCTGCTGCCCTCACCCGAGGAGATGTACCGGGCCGTGGTCGAACGGGACACCGGCTATGATGGTGTCTTCGTCGTCGCGGTGACGAGTACCGGCATCTTCTGTCGCCCCTCCTGCTCCGCCCGCAAGCCCCGGCGGGAGAACACAGAGTTCTTTGCGACCGTGCGGGATGCCATGTTCGCGGGGTATCGCGCGTGCCGCCGTTGCCGACCCCTCGAGCCCGCCGGCGCCGCGCCCCCGTGGCTGCGCGCACTGCTCGAGGACGTCGGCGTCAACCCCGCCGCGCCGTGGCGCGACGAAGACCTGCGGCTACGCGGACTCGACCCCACCCGCGTGCGGCGCTGGTTCCAGCACCAGTACGGCATGACCTTCCAGGCGTACCGCCGTGGCCTGCGCCTCGGTGCCGCGCTGGGGCAGCTCCGCGGCGGCGCCGCCGTCACGCACGCGGCGCATGACTCGGGCTACGAATCGCTGTCCGGGTTTGCGGCGGCGCTGCGTCAGCTCGTCGGACGGGCTCCTGCCGCGTCGCGCGACGCCACCCCAGTGATGGCGACACGGCTGCTCACGCCGCTCGGACCGATGATCGCCGCCGCCACCGACGCCGGGCTCTGCCTGCTCGAGTTCTCCGACCGCCGCATGCTCGGCGAGCAGCTGCGCCGCGTGGCGCGCTTCCTGCCCGGCCCGCTCACTCCCGGGCGCCATCCGCTGCTCGACCGCACCGGCGACGAGCTGCAGCGCTATTTCGACGGCACGCTCGAGGAGTTCACCGTGCCGCTGCACACCCCCGGCTCGGAGTTCCAGCGGCAGGCGTGGGGCGCGCTGCGTCGCATCCCCTACGGGGAGACGCGGAGCTACGCGCAACAGGCGGCGGCGATCGGCCGTCCCGAAGCGGTGCGGGCCGTGGCGCGGGCCAACGGCGACAACCGGGTGGCGATCGTCATTCCCTGTCACCGCGTCGTCGGCGCCGACGGCCGATTGACGGGCTACGGCGGGGGCCTGTGGCGCAAGCGCTGGCTGCTCGAGCTCGAGCGGCGCCGGCGAGCCGCGACCACGTCCCCACTGCGACGCGTGTCCGTCGCGTAGCCCTCCCGCGGCGCGGTTGGCGCACCCCCCCGCGCCCAAGCATGTTTCACGGCGATGGCCACGACAACCCGCACGGCGCGCCGGCTGGTCGGTCTGCTGCTGCTGGGCTACGCGCTGCTGGCCCTGTTCGCGTGGGTGTTCCAGGCGCGCGTCGCGTTCCCGCCCCGCAGCCGGGCGCTGCCCGATCCCGCCCAGTTCGGTCTCGCCGACGCGCAGCCCGTCGAGATCCGCACCGCTGACGGCGCGAGGCTGCACGGCTGGTACCTGCCCCCGTACCCCGCCTCCACGCAGCGCGCGCCCGCGCTGATCTGGCTGCACGGCGAGGACGAGACCGTGTCCGCGCTCGGCCCGACGATTCGTGAGCTCCGCCCGCCCGGCATGGCGGTGCTGGTGCTGGACTATCGCGGCTCCGGCGCGAGCGCCGGGCGCCCCAGCGAAGCCGGCCTGTACCGCGATGCGGAAGCGGCGTGGGCCTACGTCGCGCAGCGGCCCGAAGTCGACCGCGCCCGCATCGCCGTCTACGGACGCGGGCTCGGGACGGCGCCGGCGCTGCATCTCGCCGTTTCGCGGCGCGTGCGCGTCGTGGTGCTCGAGGCCCCCTTTACCACCGCGCGGGCGCTGTTCCGCCGGCGCTACTGGTTCCTGCCCGCGGCCGTGCTGCGGCTCGAACTCGACAACCTCGACCGTGCCCGGCGCCTGCGCGCCCCGCTGCTCGTCGTGCATGGCGCAGACGATCGCACCATCCCGGTGGCGATGGGTCGCGCCGTCGCGGAGGCCGGTCGGGCACGACAGCTGCTGGTGGTCCCCGGCGCGGGGCACGACGACGTCTACCGGGTTGCGGGCGAGCGCTACCGCGACACCGTGCACGGGTTCCTGCGCGCGGCGCTGGGCCCGTGAGGCGAGCGCCAACGGTCGGCGCGGCGGCCGATGGCCGCCGCGGCCTCGTCACGGGGACGCGGCCGCTATGCGATCCACCGCGGGCAACCCGTTGAGCTCCCGAGCCGCCCCGACGACATCTCCGATCCCCGCAAAGTCCACGGCGATGATGTTCGGCGTCATGCCCCGCTCCCGCGCGCATCGTCGCGCCCGCTGCACGATCACGTCACGCTGATTGACCACCTGTGCGTTGCTAGGCCGCGGGGTGGGTGTCGTCTCGATCCAGTGATTGACGAGAAAGAGCGGCGCCCGGGGTGTGCCGCGGTTGGCGCGACACGAGAATTCCTCGGGAGCGTGGAAGGTGTACGGCGTCTCCGCCAGCAGCCCGTCCCATGTCAGGTGATACCACGGCACGTCGCCGACATCGGTCTCGCCCAGGACCACGACGCGGCCGCCGGACGCCACCATGTCGCCCAGGGTCGGCCAGGCGGGACCGAGCGGGCCGCGATAGACGAAGTCGATCAGTCCGCTCTCATCGAACGCGCGGGCGATATCGGATGGGGGAACGTAGTCCTCGAAGTCGAGAATGATGACCTCGCCGGGATGCAGCACCAGGAACTGGACGAAACTGCGTAGCGTCGGGACCAGCGGAATCGCCCCCAGCTCGCAGAACCCGTGACACAGGTACACGGCGCTCGCGCCGGGCGCGCCGATGAGACGCTCGCGGATGCGCATCCCCGCGGCCCACGCTTCGTCGCCGATCACTTCGGCGATCTTGCGATTGGCGTGCGGCACGGCGTCGAAGTCGGTCTTGACCCGGTCACCGATCCGGTTGCCGCGATAGGGATCGAGGAGAAACGCGCGCACCCCGCGGTCGAGCAACCGCCGCAGGTCCAGGTCCTGATTGGGAAACAGCCAGTCGGGGTTGGTCGCGGCCCCCATCGCGTTGTGCGCGCCAGGAAACACCACCTCGTTGAATGGCCGTGCACACAGCGTGGCCGCACCATTGCACGTCCCGCCGGTGGCCGCAATTGCCTCCACCGGCGGGCGCAGGCGCAGCAGCCCCGCGGCCGCGGCAACGCCGAGCCCGAGCAGCACCGTGACGCGGACGCCCACGAGCACCGGGCGCGCCACGTTGATCCCTTCCGGCGTGCCGCGCAGCGCCATCGGCAGGTGCGGCTGAATCAGCTGGCGCACGCCGACGAGGCTCAGCAGCAGCAGCACGGCGCCGCCAACGACGGCGGCGAGCGACAGCGCGAAGGTCGGCTCCAGCGCGGCCAGCAGGCCCGCGGCCCCGATGCCGGCAAGCCGGGCAACCTCCTCGAGGGGCCGCTGGCGCCGCTGCGACACGAAGCCCCACATCCGGCTGCGCAGGGCGCGCCCGTCCACCCCGTCGCCCGGAATCGCCATCAGGGCCAGGGCGACCCCGATCAGCGCGACGCACAGGCCAGCCACGCGCAGGGGGCCCAGGAAGGCGCGCCACAGGCCCGCTGCGGCCGCCGCCGTGCCCGCCTCCGGGATCGCGGCCATCGCCAGCACGCGGCCCGCGGGCACGGTCATGCCCAACAGGACGCCGGTGGTCGCGACACCGACCCCAATTGCGAGCAGCGTCACGCGCCGATTGGGCGCGACCACGACCGCCACTACCAGGCACAATCCCGCCACCGCCAGGCCCAGCAGACCGAACGGTCGCAGGCGCCCCGCCGCCGCGAACAGGCCGCGCACCACGGGGAGCCACGGCGCGCCCACCCCGGCGTCCAGCACCGGTCGGAGGCGGGGCGGCAGCCGGTCCGCGGCCGCCGGGCCGACGGTCGCGAGGGCTTCGTGGATCAATACCCGCGCATCGGGAACGGCGAGGAGGATATGCTCGGTGGTGGATGACATCAGCGCCTGGTGGGCCTGGCGCACGGCGGGGCGCACCAGCGCGCGGAACGGCGCCGAGGCCACCACGCCCCGCGTGACCACCACCAGAATCGGTCGCAGGGCCGTGAGGTCCGGCTCCTGCTCGATGAGCACGTCGGTGATCCGCAGCGCGACGAATTCGGCAACGTGCGGGTCGTCGAGGCTGTCGCTCACCCGCTGGGCGAAGCTCGCGTCGCGCGCGAGGGTCCTGCCGACGTACAGCATCAGCAGGCTGGCGGCGAGGATCATGAGGCCGGCCGCACCCAGAACGGCGGCGGGCCAGCGCGGACGTCGCGCGACGTGCGGCGAATCGGTCACGGACCACCTCCCGCCGAGAAGCTAGCGGCAGGCTCGCGTGCCGACCATTACCCCCTTCCGTCAGCCCGCTGCGAGCATCCGCTCGAGCCGTGTCGCGTACGCCCGGCTCTCCGCATCGCCCGTCACGAGCTCGATCTCGTCCGCCCCCCGCGCGCCCAGACCGAGCTCCACGGCCCGCGCCAGCTGCTCCTGCGCCCAGATGGGGCGGCCCATGATGGCGTCGTTGGCTCCCAGCTCCTTGAGGACGGCGAGTCCGACAGCGTCCACGGCGACCCGGTCATCGCCGACGATCATGACGTTGCCGTCCTTGCGCTCGCCGCTCGAGGGACCCCCGTCGGTGAACGCGGCGGTCCCGTCCAGCACCACGAGCTGCGGCCGATATCCGGCATTGAGCTCGGCGATCATGCGACGCATGTCCGGCGAGCGATGCATCGGGCGGCGGATCGCGCGGGGGGTCAATCCCACGGCCAGCTTCAATGACATGGTGAAGACGCCGCCGAACTGGTGCGTCTTGAGGCAGCAGGTGGACACCAGGTACTCGGCGGCGGTGACGAGCCGCGGGAGGTGGTAGCCGTCAGGCCAGTGGGTCCCGGAGGCCCCGAAGGGCATCCACTCCCCGTCCGCCAGGTCGTCGAAGTTCACCACATCGAACCGCAGGCGCTGCGCCAGATCGAGGATGCCGTACTGCTCCATGACACGCCGCGTTCCCGCGGGGCCGCTCGATTCACCGAGGGTCACGTGGCGGGCGTCGCGCTCGTAGAGCTCCGTGACCAGCTGGTCCAGCGTGTCGGGGTGGGTCGAGGCCGGCGCGGGGTCCGCGCTGTTGAAGTTGGGCTTGAGCACCACGCGCCGCCCGCCGATCCCCGCCGGGTTGAAGAGCCGCAGCGCCTCGCGCACGCCGCGCCGGCGATCGGCGGTGCGGACCACGACAACGCGGCTGCGCCGGCGGGCCGGCGGTCGGCGAAGGCTGTCGGGCACCAGGGGCAGCAGCGCGATCCCGGCCGAGGTACGGACGAACTCGCGACGCGGCATGCGATGGCGATGTCGGGACACGGCACCCTCCGGCTGCTGGCTGTGTACATTGCCGAGCAGCGGGTGAGGACGCTGTGAAGC